>DASREC010000083.1:0-7252 GCA_035652295.1 Polyangia bacterium | reverse complement strand
TCTTCTCCACGCGCGCGCCGCGCGCCCGCAGCGCCTCGACCGCGCGCCGCCGCGCCGCGCGCAGATCGTCGGCCACCGGCGTCTTGCCGTTGTCCTCGACGTCGAGCACGTGCAGCTCGTCGAGCCGAACCGCGCCCGGATCGCCGAGCGTGCGCGCCTCGCAGCCGGCGTCGAACCCGTCGGGCCCGGCGAGCACGCGCAGGAGCGGCATCAAGTCCTCCGCGCGCCGGCACAGCGGCCCGGTCGTCAGGTAGCGCAGCGCCTGGTTCTCGGCGATCGGATACTGCCCGGTGCCCGGCACCAATCCGCCGGTCGCCTTGTGCCCGAACACGCCGTTGAAGAACGCCGGCATGCGGATCGATCCGCCGATGTCGGCGCCGAGGCCGAACGGCGTGCCGCCCGCGCCGACGATCGCGCCCTCGCCGCCCGACGAGCCGCCGACGATGCGCTTCGGATCGTACGGGTTGTTGGTGCGCCCGTAGACGCGGTTGTTGGTCTCCATCCACATGCACAGCTCGGAGACGTTGGTGACGCCGAGCGGGATCGCGCCGGCGCGCTTGAGCCGCGCCACGGTGGTGGCGTCGCCGTCGGCGGTCACCGCCTTGCGCGCCACCAGCCCCGAGGTGAGCGGCATGCCGGCGAGCGCGATCGACTCCTTGATGCTGCACGGCACGCCGTGGAACTGCGGCAAATCGCCGCCGGCGCGCACCGCTTCGTCGGCGGCGTCGGCGTCGGCGCGCGCGGCGGTGAAGCGATCGGCCACCATCGCGTTCAGCCGCGGGTTGACCTCGACGATGCGCGCGATGTGCGCCTCGACGACCGCGCGCGACGAAAGCTCGCGGCGCCGGATGGACGCCGCGAGCTCGGTCGCAGACTTTGTCAGCAGCGGATTCAGGCCGGCTTCTTCGTCGACAGGTACCACTGCTTGACGTTCACCGACTTGTCGTGGACGCGCTCCTGCGCCGCCTTGGACGTCGTCGGCGCCGGCACGATGTGCTCGTCGCCCGGCTTCCAGTCGGCGGGGCACGCGAGGCCGTACTTGTCGGCCGCCTGCAGCGCGTCGACCACGCGCAGGATCTCGTCGAAGTTGCGCCCGACGTTGAGCGGGTAGTAGATCATCGCGCGCACGATGTTCTTCGGATCGATGAAGTACACGCAGCGCACCGTGGCGGTGGCCGACGCCGGCGTGTGCACCATGCCGTAGAGCTGCGCGACCTTTTGATCGAGGTCGGCGATCACCGGGAACTTGATCTGCACGCCCATCGTCTCCTCGATGTTGCGCGTCCAGGCGATGTGCGAATAGATGCTGTCGATCGAGTTGCCGATGAGCGCCACGTTGCGCTTCTCGAACTCGTCGAAGCGCTTGGCGAACTGCACGAACTCGGTGGTGCACACCGGCGTGAAGTCGGCCGGGTGCGAGAACAGGATCTTCCACTTGCCCTGCTGCCACGTCGAGAACTGGATCTCGCCGTGCGTGCTGTTCGCCTTGAAGTCCGGCGCCGGACCGTTCAGCTCGACGCGCGGACGCACCGTCTCGTGAGTAACGGGATCAGCCATGTTCGCCTCCTTGGATTTGGGCGGAGCCTATCGCAAGCCTGATCCCTGGTAAAGGCTCGGCGGTGCGAACGCAAGCGGCGCGCGATCACTCGGCGCAGGTGGTCGGTTTGTCGTCGACGATCACCTCGTCGATCCAGACGTCGGCGGCGCCGATCGCCGGGTTGCCAAAGAAGTCGGGGCCGAGCACCACCGCGCGCATCGGCGTGGTCGTCGTGCCGGTGAGCGCGGCGTCGGCCGCCTCCTGGCCGTCGACGAACAGGCGGATGTCGCCGGTGGCGCCGCGCTGCCCGATCTGCATCTGAAGGCACGTCCAGCGATCGAGCGGCACCGAGACCGTGGTCGACTCGGCGTAGCCCGACCCGGCGTAGTCGTTGTCGACCGCGAAGCCGTTCTTGATCGAGAACGACGCGCCGCCGCTGCCGGTGTCGAGGAAGTTGATGATCTGATCGAACGCGGGCGGAAACGGCGACTGGAAATAGGTCCAGAGGCGCACGTACGCGGTGCCGGTGATGGGGAACGTGCGCGACTCGCGAAGGTCGGCGGAGGGATCGGTGCCGGCGCCGGCGGCGGCGGTGTGCAGGTGCACCGACGAGGAGCCGCGATAGGCGCGCGTGGTGTCGAGCGTGGCGCCGTCGGGCGTCCACTGCGGGTCGAGCGCCGCGGCCTCGAAGCCGTCGCACAGGAGCGCGAGCCCGGGCGCGCACAGCGACGGACCGGCGGCTCCGCCGTCGCCGGGCCCCGAGCCCAGGCGCCAGCAGTGTTGATCGCTCGCGCAGAAAAAATTGTCCGGGCACGCGCGCCCGCTGGTCGCGCAGCGCAGGTGACCGTCGCCGTACTCGGGCGCCGAGCAGCCGCCCGCGAGCGCGGCGACGAGCGCGAGCGCTACGATCGGCACGCGCGTAGCGATCGGCGCGCGTGTAGCGATCGGCGCGCGTGTAGCGATCGGCGCGCGCGTAGCGATCGGCGCGCGCATCATCGACGGCCCACGATGTAGAGCACGATCCCGGTCGCCAGCGCCGCACCGCCGACGCCGAAGAACACGCCCTCGAGCAGGCGGTCCGTCGAGTACGCCGAGTCCTTGGCGCCGTCGAACACGCCGCCCATGCGATCGAGCGCGGTCAGGTCGCGCGCGTTCGAGTCGGCCACCACCGCGAACGCCACGCCGCCGCCGAGCATCCCGAGGCCGAGCCCGCCGAGCGTCAGCCCGGCGATGCGCATCGGCCGCCGCTCCGGCCGCGGCCGCACGATCACCACCGGCGCCGTCGCCGCGGGCGCCGCCGGATCGCCGGCGCCGCTCGGCAGATTCGCCGCCGGCGGCGCGATCGCCGTCGTCGTCGGCGCCGGCGACTCCAGCTCCGGATGCGCGCGCAGCTGCTCCTCGATCTCGACCAGAACCGCCTCGACCTGCGCGCGCTTCGGATCGCCCGGCGGCACCGTCGCCAGGAACTGCTGGTACATCTCGCGCGCGTGCCCCAGCTCGCCGAGCTTGCGATACGACTGCCCGAGGTTGACGAGAAATCCCGGCTTGCGCGCCAGCTCGTACCCTGCCGCGAACTCCTTGATCGCCGCGCGATAGTCGCCGAGCCGATAGAGCCCCTGCCCGATCTCGTAGTGGCCGCGCGCGCGCTGCTCGGCCTGCTCGTCGGCGCGCGCCGGCGCCGCGTAGATCGCCGGCACCACCGCCGCCACCATCGCCGTCGCCATCGCCACGCGCATTGGGGCGAAGCTCAGCGTATCACAGCTGGTCGTTAAATACCCCGCTCGTCGCGCCGCCGCCCTTATCGAAGGCGGAAAATCAAGGTTAAGCACGCGCCACAGCGTCGCCCGATCCGCCGGTTCCCATAGCGGCGCAGCACCGATTCAGGCCCGGTTTTCGCCGCGCGAGTTTTCAAAAATAACGTCAAAATGGACGGCAATCGCGCGCCGCGATCAATTCCGATTTGAAACGGGCGCGGCCGCGCGCCATAGTCCGCCCCCGTGTCCGCGATCCTCACCGTCCAGAACGTCGAGAAGGCCTTCGGCACCCGCCGCGTGCTCGCGGGCGCGTCGTTCGCGGTGCACGAGCGCGATCGCATCGCGCTGGTCGGGCTCAACGGCTCGGGCAAGTCCACGCTGCTGCGCATGATGGTGGCGTCGGGCGGCGACGATCCCGCGGCGTGGCCGGACGCCGGGCAGATCACGGTGCAGCGCGGCCTGCGCATCGAGTACGTCTCGCAGGAGCCGCAGCTCGACGGCGCGCTCACCGTCGGCGAGACGCTGCGCCAGGGTCTGCGCGCGCACGCCGCGGCGCTGGCGCGCCTCGACGCGATCGCCGGCGAGCTGGAGACGCACGACGGCGCGCGCCGCCAGGCCGCGCTCGACGAGCAGGCGCACCTGCACGAGCGCGTCGCGCAGCTCGGCGGCTGGGACCAGGACCACGAGGTGCGCGGGCTCGCCGCCGCGCTCGAGCTGCCGGCGCTCGACGCGCAGGTGGCCACGCTCTCGGGCGGCGAGCGCCGCCGCGTGGCGCTCGGGCGGGCGCTGCTCGGCCGCCCGGAGCTGCTGGCGCTCGACGAGCCGACCAACCACCTCGACGTGCGCACCATCGAGTGGCTCGAGGAGCGCCTCGTGGCGCACGCCGGCGCGCTCATCCTGGTGACGCACGATCGCTACTTCCTCGACCGCGTGGCCACGCGCATCGTCGAGCTGGATCGCGGGCAGCTCTACGCCTACGGCGCCGGCTACGATCGCTTCCTCGAGCAGCAGGCCGAGCGGCTGCAGACCGAGACGGCACGCGAGGCGGCGCGCGCGTCGTTCGTGCGCCGCGAGCTCGACTGGATCCGCCGCGGCCCGAAGGCGCGCAGCACCAAGCAGCAGGCGCGCATCGATCGCTTCGATCAAGCGGTGGCCGCACGGCCGCAGGCGGAGGATCGGCGCGCGGGCGCAGTCACGCTGCGTTTGCCGTCGGGCGGGCGCCTCGGCAAGACGATCCTGGAGCTCGACGCCGTCGGCAAGTCGCTCGGCGGCAAGCGGCTGTTCGAGGACCTGACGCTGGTGATGAAGCCGGGCGATCGCATCGGCGTCGTCGGCCCGAACGGCGCCGGCAAGACTACGCTGGTGCGCACCATCCTCGGCCGCGAGCCGCCCGACTCGGGCGCGGTGCGCGTCGGGCAGAACACGCGCTTCGCCTTCCTCGATCAGGGCCGCGCCGATCTGCGCGACGATCGCACCGTGCTCGAAGAGGTCGCCGAAGGCAACGACCACGTGTTCCTCGACGAGGGCGCGGTGCACGTGCGCACGTTCCTGCGCATGCTGCTGTTCGACGACGGCTTCGCCGACGCCAAGGTCGGGTCGCTGTCGGGCGGCGAGCGCAACCGCGTGCAGCTGGCCAAGCTGCTCCGGCGCGGCGGAAATTTTCTCGTCCTCGACGAGCCGACCAACGATCTCGACCTGGTGACGCTCGGCGTGCTGGAGGAGGCGCTGATCGACTTCCCCGGCTGCGCGCTGGTGGTGTCGCACGATCGCTGGTTCCTCGATCGGGTGGCGACCGGCATCCTCGCGTTCGAAGGGGACGCGCGCGTTACCTTCTACGAAGGCGACTACTCCTCGTACCTCGCGCGCCGCCCGCCGCCGCCGGCCGCCGTGCAGCCGAGCGCTCAGCCCGTCGAGAAGAGGCCCGATCGCCCGAAGCCCGCCGCGCGCAAGCTCAGCTTCAAGGAGCGCCAGGAGCTCGACGGCATGGAGGCGGCGATCGTCGCCGCCGAGGCGCGCGCCGCCGAGCTGCAGGCGACGCTCGCCGATCCCGCGGTCTACAAGACGCGCGCCGCCGAGGTCCCGCAGCTGGTCGCCGCGCTCGACGCCGCGCGCGCCGAGATCGAGCGCCTCTACGCCCGCTGGCAGGAGCTCGAGCAACTCCCCCGCTGACGCGCGGCGTGCTAGAACTCCGCGGCCCATGATCTCGTTCACCAACGTCACCAAGCAGTACGGCGCGCAGGTGCTGTTCGTCGACGCCTCGTTCCAGATCAACCCCGGCGAAAAGGTCGGGCTGGTCGGCCCGAACGGCGCCGGCAAGACCACCATCTTCCGCCTGATCACCGGCGAGGAGACGGCCGACGACGGCGCGGTCGAGCGGCCGCGCAAGCTCACCGTCGGCTACTTCCGGCAGGACGTGGGCGATCTGCGCGGGCGCAGCGTGCTGCACGAGACCATCGCCGGCGCGGGCGAGGTGGCGGCGCTCGGCGAGGAGCTGGCGGCGCTCGAGCACCGCATGGCCGAGGCCGGCGACGATCTCGAGCGCGTGATCGAGCGCTTCGGCGAGGTGCAGGCGCGCTATCAAGA
Organism: Polyangia bacterium; assembly: GCA_035652295.1. Lineage (GTDB taxonomy): Bacteria > Myxococcota_A > Polyangia > Palsa-1104 > Palsa-1104 > DASREC01. The sequence goes on along the minus strand of DASREC010000083.1, from coordinate 1,378 downwards.
GCTCGGCGGGTACGAGTTGGAGGCGCGCGCGCAGACCATCCTCGCCGGGCTCGGGCTCGCGGCCGATCAAGTGACGGGCGACGTCGGCAACCTGTCGGGCGGCTGGAAGATGCGCGTGGCGCTCGCGCGCATCCTGCTGCTGCGGCCCGACACGCTGCTGCTCGACGAGCCGACCAACTACCTCGACATCGAGTCGATCCTGTGGCTCGAACAATTCCTCCGCGACTACCCGGGCGCGGTGATGATGACCTGCCACGACCGCGACGTGCTCAACCGCGTGGTGAAGAAGATCGTCGAGATCGACGGCGGGCAGGTGCGCAGCTACACGGGCGACTACGACTTCTACGAGCAGGCGCGCGCGCTCGAGGCGACGCGGCGCGAGGCCGAGTACGAGCGGCAGCAGGCGATGCTGGCCAAGGAGCTGCGCTTCGTCGAGCGCTTCCGCGCGCAGGCGGCCAAGGCGGCGCAGGTGCAGTCGCGGCTGAAGAAGCTCGACAAGATCGAGCGGCTCGAGCCGCCGCGCCGGCTGGTCGAGAAGCAGTTCGACTTCCGCCGGCCGCCGCGCTCGGGCGAAGACGTGGTGCGCGTGGCCGGCGTGCGCAAGGCGTACGGCGCGCGCGTGGTGCACGGCGGGCTCGATCTGTTGGTTCGGCGCGGCGAGCGCTGGGCGGTGATGGGCGAGAACGGCGCCGGCAAGTCGACGCTGCTCAAGATGGTGGCCGGCGTGCTCACGCCCGACGAAGGCGACGTCACCATCGGCGCGTCGACGGTGATGGGCTACTTCGCGCAGCACCAGATGGAGCAACTCGACGGCGAGGCCACGGTGATCGAGGAGCTGCAGGAGCACGCGCCGACGGCGGGGCTCGGCATCTTGCGCAATCTCGCCGGCGCGTTCGGCTTCCAGGGCGACGACGTCGAGAAGCCGGTGCGCGTGCTGTCCGGCGGCGAGCGCGCCCGGCTGGCGCTGGCCAAGATCCTGTACGACGCGCCCAACCTGCTGGTGCTCGACGAGCCGACCAACCACCTCGACCTGGTCACCAAGCGCGCGCTGGTCAAGGCGCTGCGCAGCTACGAAGGCACGCTGCTGTTCGTCTCGCACGACCGCGCGTTCTTGCGCGCGCTCGCCACCCGCGTGCTCGAGCTCTCGGCCGGCGCGCCGCCCCACCTGTACGGCGGCAGCTACGACGAGTACGTCGCCGCGACCGGGCGCGAGGCGCCGGGCATGCGCGCTATTTCGTGAGCAGCGCCGCCGACTGCGCCGGCAGCGAGAGCGAGGTCACCGGCGCGAACGTCAGCGTTCCGCTCACGTAGTTGTCGCCGGTGGCGTCCAGATCCGCGTCGCCCACCATCCCGCCGCCGGTCGCGCTCGCCTGCTGCA
>DASREC010000082.1:0-22800 GCA_035652295.1 Polyangia bacterium | reverse complement strand
GTGCGTCACCAAGAGAATACGCAGCGGGCGATCGGCGCGCGACGCGTGCGCGTAGCGGTGCGGGTCGGGCGTCATCGACACGTCTTCGCGCCGCAGGTTCGGATTGAGCCAGGGATCGCGATACTGCGCCCAGCGCGGCAGGAACTGCAGATGGTCGCGCACCGGGTGCGCTTGGCCGCGCGACGCGCTGCCGAGGTGGCGCAGCGTCGCGCCCGGCGAGTACACCACGCGCCGCCCGTCGCCGATCACCTTCAAGCAGTAGTCGACGTCGTTGAACTCGATCGGCAGCGCCGCCTCGTCGAACCCGCCGAGCTTGCGATACAGCGCCGTCTCCGTCAGCAGGCACGCGCCGGTCACCGCCGAGACGTCGCGCGCCGCCAAATTCAGACACAGATAGCCGACGCGCTCGGCCGGCAGGTGGTGGAACGCGTGATCGGGCAGGCCGCCCTCGGGCGCGATCACCACGCCCGCGTGCTGCACGCTGCCGTCGGGATAATTCAGCCGCGCGCCCGCCGCGCCCACGCCGTCGATCGACATCCAGCCGACGAGATCTTCCAGCCAGCCGCGTTCGAGCGCCACCACGTCGTTGTTGAGGTGCAGGACGAGCGGCGTCTCCGCCAGGCGCGAGCCGAAGTTCACCAGGCGCGAATAGTTGAAGCCGGCGCGCGGGCCGGGCGGGCGCACCACGCGGCGGTCGAGCGGGCGGCGCGCGGCCAGCTCCTTCAAGTAGCGGCACGCGGCCGGCTCGGTCGAGTCGTCGTCGACGATGATCAGCTTGACGTAGCGCGCGTCGACGGTGCGCTCCAGGCTCTCGACGCACGCGCGCAACAGCTCGGCGCGATCGCGCGTCGGGATCACGATGGTGACCGGCCGCTCCGCGAGCAGCGCCGCGTCCCACTTCAATTGATACAGGCACAGCTCGTGGCGGTCGCAGATCGCCGGCAGCTCCGGCCGCGCGCGCAGCCCGCGCCGCGCCACCGCCTCCTCGATCGCGCGCCGCGCGCTGTCGAACACGTAGCGCTTCTGCTTGCCGCGCGACGCCGTCGACGCCGCGTGCGCGCGCCAGTGATACGCCACCTGCGCGACGTGGCGGATGCGCTCGGGCGCCGTGCGCTCGGCGATGCGCAGAAACAGATCCAGCTCCTGCGCGCCCTCGAAGCCGGGCCGCATGCGCCCGACCTCCTCGACCAGCGAGCGCCGCAGCACCGTCAGGTGGTGCGTGAAGTTGTGGGTGATCCCCATCTCGGGGTTCCACGCGCCCTTGAACTGCACGTCGTAGTGGAAGCCGGCCTCGTCGAGCTTGTCCTCGTCGGTGTAGATCCAGTCGACGCCGGGATTGGCGATCGCGCACTCGGCGACGTGGAGGAGCGCGTCGGGCGTCAGCAGATCGTCGTGATCGACCAGCGCGATGAACTCGCCGCTCGCCAGCTCGAGCGCCGAGTTGGTGGCCTCGACGATGTGGCCGTTGCGCGGGCGATAGACGACTTTGATGCGCGCGTCTTCGGCGGCGGCGGCGGCGAGCAGCGCGCGCACCTCCGGATTCGTCGACGCGTCGTCGGCGAAGCACGCCTCCCAGCGGCGATAGAGCTGCGCGCGCAGCGAATCGATCAGCTCGCGCAGAAACCGCGGCGGCGGATCGAAGACCGGCACGATCACACTGATGAGCGGCCCGCGCGAAGCGAGCGCGCGCGCCGACTCCTCCATGCGCGCGCGCAGCCGCGGCGTCAGGCGGTTGAGCGAGCGCCAGCGCAGGTACGTGTCCTGCCGCTGCCACGCGTGCGAGAACGCCTTGACCGCCGGGGGCGGCGGCGCCTGGCGCTGCTGGTGCGCCTGCCACGTGCGCTTGAAGTGATCGAGCCAGCGGCGCGGCGTGACCGGCTCGTCGCTCTCGAGCAGCTCCATCGACGCGGTCCACGTCGTGGCGAGGATCGGCCCGACGCGCAGCTTGGGCTCGACGCCCGCGTGCAGCCGCACCGTGCGCGAGAAGCACGGCACGCGCGCGCCGCCGTCGAGCTCGGCGAACACCTGCAGCTCCACCGTCGGCGAGCTGCGCCGCCCGAGGTGCACCACGCCGCGAAATCCCGCCGCGCGCGCGCCCGGCAGCCGCTCGTAGCGCCGCGCGATCTCCGGCCGCTCGATGCCGTACGAGAGCCGCGTGTCGCGCGCGCCGGCGACCGACAGCCACAGCGCGCGGATCGGCGCGCCGCGCGACAGCAGCCAGCCGCGCAGGTGAATGGTGCCGAACTGCCCGGTGTCGCCGGCGCGCGGCTCCTCGAGCACGCCGTGCAGCTCGCCGCGCGGCGCCCACTCCTCCGTCGACGGCGCGAAGCGCGGCGCCTTGCGATCGGCGATCGGTGGCGCCAGGCGCAGCGCGCGCGCGAACGAGCGGACGCGCCGCCCGTCGGCGAGCAGCGCGAAGATCTCGAGCTGCGCGTCGCGCGCCGCCCGCCGCTCGACGGGGATGAGCGCGCGAAAGCCCGACACCTCGGCGCCGAACGCGCGGTTCCACGACGCCGCGAGGTCTTCGCGCAAGAGGCCGTAGCCGAGCGGCGTCTCGACGCCTTCGAGCTTCGCGTACAGCGCGCGCACCGGGGCGCCGCGGCTCACCAGCCAGCCGGTGGTCTCGAGAAATTCGCCGCCTTGCCGGCCGGCGAGCGGCGAGTCGAGCGAGCCGAACAGCTCGCCCGTCGGCTGAAGCTCCGCCGCGTCCGCCGAGACCGCGCGCGCCTCGTCGGCGGAGACCGCGCCGAGCGTCACGCGCCGCTCGAACGCGCGCACGCGCTCGCCGTCGATCAGCTCGGCCCAGATCACCAGCTCGCACGCGCGCGCCGGCCCGGCCTCGAGCGGCAAGTCGGCCTCGAAGCCGGAGCGCGCCGCCGGCGGGCCCAGCTCCTCCGCCACGTCGGGTCGCGTAAAACCGTACGGAAGGGCGGTTTCGCGCGGGTTGAGCCCGGCGACCGAGAGCGCGCGGATGGGCGCGCCGAGGCCGTGCAGCCAGCCGCGCAGACGCAAGCGTCCGCCGGCGAGCACCTCGCCCTCGACGGGAAGCTCCAGCCGGCCCTCCACGCTCATGCGTCGCGCTTTATACCGCGAGCCGAGTCGAGCGCCGCGCGCAAAGTCTCGACGAAGGCGGCGCGCGAGCAGTCGCGCTCGACGCGGGCGAGCGCGGCTGAGCGCAGGCGATCCCAGCGCGCGACGTCGGAGTGGAGCGCGGCGCAGGCGGCGGCGAACCCGGCCGCGTCGTCGGCCGCCAGCAGCTCGACGTCGTGGCGCCAGTCGAGCTGGCGCGCCAGCAGCGACGTGGCGGCGACCGGCAGCCCGTGCGCGGCGGCGTGGTGGACCTTGTACGGCACGCCGGCGGCGAAGCGCGTCGGCGCCACGAACACGCGCGCGCGATCGTAGAGCGGCGCGAGATCGTCGACTTCGCCGAGCACCTCGATCGCGCCGCCGTGGAGCTGCCACACGCGCGCCGTCGGACGCGCGCCCGCGACCGTGAGCCGCGCGCCGTCGCCGAGCGTCTCGCGCAAGCGCGGCCAGACCTCGCGCGCGAACCAGAACAGCGCGTCCGCGTTCGGCGACGCGTCGTTGTGAAATGCGCCGACGAACAGCAGGCCCGCGCGCTCGGCGAACGGCCGCGCCGTCGCCGCGGGCGCGATCGCGTGGCCGAGCGTGAACGCGCGCGCCGCGCCCGCCGCCTCGAACTGCCGCCGCTCGCCGTCGGAGACCGACAGCACCACGCACGCGCCGCGCGCCAGCGCCGTCTCCTCGGCGACGCGCCGCGCGAGCTCCGCGTCGCTCACGCGCCGCCCCGCGAGCCGCTCGCCCGCCACCTCGCGCGCCGCGAACAGCGCCTCGGCGTCGTAGATCACGCGCGCCCGCTCGCCCACCGGCAAGCGGTCTCGCAGCAGCCGCAGGTTGTGCGGCCGGCTCACCACGATGCAGTCGTAGAATCCCGCGCGCTCGTCGAGAAAATCGCCGAGCCGCGCCGCGCCCCAGCCGAGCATCACCTCCACGCCGCGCGGCACTTCGCGCCGCAGCTCCGCCGGCTCCCCGCCCGCGAACGTCGTCGGATAGAACGTCACCCGGCACTCGAGCGCCACGAGCGCGTGCAGCACGTCCCGCGCGCGCGGATTCCCCGACCCGAACCGCGCCAGCGGCGCGCGATCGTCGAGAAACAAGACGTTCACGCCCGCCCCGTGCGCCCGCGCGTGCACGAATCGCGGAGACGCCGTCGCCTGCCGCGCCAGCCACTCCGCGTGCTTCTCCGCGAACAACCCGCGCCGCTCCGCCTGCATCCGGATCGCCTGCGCCCGCGACGCCGACGACGCGAACTCGTAGTGCAGCACCACCGCGTCGGGATCGTAGATCACGCGCCGCCCGGCCTTCCACGCGCGCACGCAATAGTCCGCGTCCTCGTAGTACGCCGGCGCGAACGCCTCGTCGAGCCCGCCGAGCGACTCGAACAGCGCCCGCGGCGTCAGCAGGAACGCCGCCGAGCAGTAGTCGACGTCGCGCTCGAACGCGTACATCGGCTGAAACGGCGAATCCCCGCGTCCATACCCCGCGCACGTCCCGTCGCGCCACACGATGCTGCCCGCCTCCTGCAACCGCCCGTCCGGCAGGATCAGCCGGCCGCCCACCGCGCCGGCCTCGCCCGCGCCTTCCAGCGTGCGCACCGCCGACTCCAGGCTCCCCGGCAAAAGCTCCGCGTCGTTATTGAGCAGCAATAAATGGATCCCGCGCGCCGTCTTTGCCGCCTGATTGACCGCCTTGGTAAACCCGACATTGTCGCGATTGCGCAATATCCGCGCGCCGTCCAATCGCTCGAGCAGCGCGCCGGTCTCGTCCTCCGACGCGTTGTCGACGAGGATCAGCTCGATCGGCACCTCGAGCGCGCGCAGCGAGCGCAGACAGCGCAGCGTCAATTCCGCGCGATTGTGCAAAACCAATATCACCGACACGCGTGGCTCATTGCAATGCGGCCACGATAACCGGGCGCCCGAATCGAGCAGCGCGCGCAGCGCCACGCGGCACTCGGCGGTCAGCAGCTCCTTGGCGTTCCCCGCCGGAACGATCGCCGGCGGCGGCGCGCTCCGCCGCTCGAGCAGCATCTCGCGATAGTGCAGCGCCAGGTTGCGCAGCCAATGGCGCGGCGACGCCGGCAAGCGCCCCTCGCGATACGCGCGCACCGCCTTCTGCGCCGCCGTGCGCAGGAAGTCGCGCGCCTCGCCGAGATCGAACGCGCGCGCGCCGCCCTCGCGCATCACCCGCCGCGCGAACGCCAGCACCCGCTCGCCGCCGTCGAGCAGCGCCCACAACTCCACGTCGAGCGGCCCGCGCCCCGACGGCAGCAGCACCCGCTCGTCGAACCCCGACTGCGCCGCCAGCGGATCGCGCGGGAACAGCTTCGACACGTCGGCGCGCGGCAGCCCGACCGGAATGCGCCGCTCGGCGATCCCCGGCGCGTGCAGGATCAGCTCCTTGACCGGCGCGCCGCGGCTGAACACCCAGCCGCGCACCTGCAAGATGCCGTTCGCCACCGCCTCGTCCGGCCGCGGCGAATTGAGAAATCCCTCGAGAGCGCCGGTGGGCCTGGCTTGATCCGGACGGCCGCGCTGCATTGAGCCGCCCAACTATAGCGCTTGCGCATCTCGACGGGTGAAGGAAAATGGTCGCGCATGCCGACGGGAGAACCGTTTCGCGTCACCGCCATCATCGCCGCGTACAACGAGGCCGACGTGATCGCGCAGGTGGTCGGCGACTTCATCCATCAAGGCGTGCAGGTCTACTTGATCGATCACGGCTCGACCGACGGCACCGCCGAATCGGTCTCGCACTTTCTCGGCCGCGGGCTCCTGCGCGTCGAGCGGTTTCCCGAGGAGAGCGGCTTTCCCGTCGAGGACGCGGGGCGCTTCGCGTGGGAGTCGATCCTGCACCGCAAGGAGCTGTTGGCGCGCGAATTGGAATCGGAGTGGTTCATTCACTCCGACGCCGACGAGTTTCGCGAGAGCCCGTGGCCCGGCCGCAGCTTGCACGACGCGATCCGCGCGGTCGATCACCTCGGCTTCAACGCGGTCGATTTCGCGCTGCTCAACTTCCGCCCGACGCACGACGACTTCCGCGCCGGCGACGACGTGCGCGCGGCGTTCCCCTATTACGAGCCCGGCGCCGAATTCGAGAAGCTGCAGATCAAAGCGTGGAAGAACACCGGCGCCCCCGTCGATCTCGTCTCCGAAGGCGGCCACGACGTCCAGTTCCCCGACCGCCGCGTCTTCCCCATCCGCTTTCTGCTGCGCCATTACCCGATCCGCAGCCAGGCGCACGGCGAGCGCAAGATCCTCCGCGACCGCCGCCCGCGCGTGATCCCATTCGAGCGCACGCACTACGAATGGCACGTGCAATACGACCATTATCATCCCGGCCAATCGCTGCTCCACGATCCGGCGACGCTGATCAAATTCGATCCCGAGGCCGCGCGTCTCGAGCTGCTCCTCCGTCACCGCGAGCTGGAATCGCTCCAGGCCACCGCCCACCAGCTCACGCTCGACCTCCAATCCGCGCAATCGGCCCTGGCCGAGATCCAATCGTCGCCGCTATTGCGCCTCTCCGAAGCCGCGAGAAACGCGCTCCGCAAATTGAAGTAACGGCGCTCCTCGTGTCATATTGCCGTCGATGATTCAGCGTTCCGCGCGCCCGGCTCCGTTGCGCGACTTCGTCTGGACGTTGATCCGCACCGACTTCAAAGCCCGCTACCACGGCGCCGCCAGCGGCTTCGTCTGGGCGCTCTTCAAACCGGTCGCGATGTTCGTCGTCCTCTTGAGCGTCTTCTCGTTCCTGTTTCGCGACCAGACCTACCTGTTCAATCTGATGATCGGCCTGTTCCTCTGGGACTTCTTCTCCGAGGGCACGCGCGTCGGCCTCGAGTCGCTGTTTCAAAAAGGCTTCCTGATCACCGCCGCGCCGTTCCCGCGCGCCGTCCTGGTCGTCACGTCGATCGCCAACGCGCTGCTGACGATGACCGTGTTCGTGGTCGCGATCCTGATCGTCCTCTCGGTCACGCGCGGCGTTCCCTCGCCGGTCGCGATCGCGCTGTTCCTGCTCTACCTCGTGCTCTACGTCGTGATCGTGATCGGCTTCTCCCTCGGCGCGAGCGTGCTGTTCCTGAAATATCGCGACCTCAATCAAGTCTGGGAGGTGATCCTCCAGGCCGGCTTCTTCGTCGCGCCGATCATCTATCCGCTCAGCATCCTCCCCGAGCACCTGCACAAATATCTCTACCTGTGGCCGGTCACGCCGGTGATTCAATTCAGCCGCCAGGTGCTGGTCGAAGGAAAGCTGCCCACGTTCAAAGCGCACTGTCTCTTGTTCGCCGTCACCGCGGTGACGTTCCTCGCCGGCTACACGCTTTATCGCCGTTACGCGCCGCGCGCGGTGGAGCGGCTCTGATGGCGATCATCGAGGTCAAGAACCTCTGCAAGAGCTTTCGCATCCCGAGCGTCAAGCGCGAGACCATCCGCGAGCACTTCTTCAGCGCGTTCGCGCGCACCGGCTACGAGGAGCTGCGCGTGCTCGACGACATCAGCTTCGAGGTCGCGCGCGGCGAGACGGTCGGGATCGTCGGCCGCAACGGCTCGGGTAAAAGCACGCTGTTGCGCATTCTGGCGCAGATCTATCAACCCGACCGCGGCACGGTGGCGGTGCACGCGCCGATCACGCCGATCCTCGAGCTCGGCGCCGGCTGGAACGGCGAGCTGACCGCCGAGGACAACATCCTGCTCACCGGCACCGCCATGGGCCTGTCGCTCAAAGAGCTGAAGAGCGGCCTGCACGAGATCCTCGCGTTCGCCGAATTGGAGCGCTTCGCCAATCTGGAGCTCAAACACTATTCGCGCGGCATGAGCTCGCGGCTGGCGTACTCGATCGCGTTTCAATCGGTGCGCGAGATTTTGGTGCTCGACGAGATCTTCGCCGTCGGAGACGCGGCGTTCAACGCCAAGTGCCAGGCGCGCTACCGCGAGCTGACCGCCGCCGGGCGCACCGTGATCATCGTCGGCCACGACCTCAACACCATCAACGATTTCTGCGACCGCGCGCTGCTGCTCGAGGGCGGCCACATCGTGCTCAACGACGAGCCCAGGCGCGTCATCGAGGCGTACCTGGAGATGTTGGGGGCGGCGTGAAGGTCTCGATCATCACGCCCTGCTACAACGACGGGCGATTTCTCGACGAGGCGGTGCGCAGCGTCGAGGCGCAGACGTTCGCCGACTGGGAGCTGCTGATCGTCGACGACGGCTCGACCGATCCGGAGACGCAGCGCATCTTGCAAGATTGGAATCGGCCGAAGACGCGGCTCTTGCGCGTGCCGCACGGAGGCGTGACCGCGGCGCGCAACTTCGCGATCCAGGAGGCGGCGGGCGAGTACCTGACGTTCTTCGACTGCGACGATCGGCTGCATCCGCAATTCTTGGAGAAGACGGTCGGGCGATTGGAGGCGGAGCCGCGGCTGGCGTTCGTCTCGTTCTACGTGCACCTGCACGGCGACGAGGCGTGGGACTGGAAGCCGGAGCGCTGCGACCTCGTGACGCTGCTCGGCGACTGCAGCGTGGCGACGGCGGCGGTGGTGCGGCGCGCGGCGGTGCTGGAGGTGGGCGGGTTCGATCGCGCGATGGAGCTCGGCCACGAAGATTGGGATCTGTGGCTGTCGCTCGTCGAGCGCGGCCACCCGGGCGCGATCATTCCGGAGATCCTGTTTCACTATCGGCGGCGGCCGCGCTCGCGCTCGACCATCGCCGATCACGGCGCGACCTATCTCGAGCTGTTCCGCGATCGCGTGCGCAAGCACCAGGCGAGCTACCAGAAACATTTGTTCGAGCTGCTCTGGCAGAAGGAGCAGGACATCCAGAGCTACCTCGACGGGCTCGACGCCGCGCGCGCGAACTTCGAGAGCTCGCTGGCGCCGGCGGTGGTGCGGCGGCGCGAGGAGCTGAAGACGCTCCGGCGCGCGGCGCTCGACGCGATGGAGCGGCGGCTCGACGAGGCGTACCGCCAGCTCGACGACACGCGCGCGGCGCTCGACCACGAGCAGAGCACGCCGGCGCTGCGGCTGCCGGGTCCGCTGCGCGACGCGTTCGAGTGGGCGCGCCGCCGCAAGGAGGAGAAGTGAGCGCGCCGCTGTCGCTGATCGGCTTCGGCGAGACCGACGCACAATTGCGCGCCGAGCTGTGCGCGCGGGTGGCGAAGCGCGCCGGGCGCGCGGTCGAGTGGATCGCGGCGGCGCCGGGCGGCTCGCCGGGCGGCTCGCGCAACGCGGCGGTGGCGCGCGCGGGCGGCGCGTACGCGCTGTTCGTCGACGAGCGCGAGGAATTCGCCACCACCTTCGTCGAGCAGGCGTGCCGCGTGCTCGATCGGCGCGCGGAGGTGGCGTTCGTGACCGGCTGGCTCGACGGCGTTCCCTCGCGCGCGGACGATCCGCCGCGCGAGCTCGACGCGGCGATGCTGCTCGGGCGCCCGTGGTTCGCGCACGTGCCGACGGTGTTTCGCAAGTCGGCGTGGCAGGAGGCGCGCGGCTTCGACGAGAGCATGAGCTGGGCGGCCGACGTCGACCTGTGGCTGCGGCTGCTCGAGCGCGGTCGCGCCGGCGTGGGCGTCGAGGAGCCGAACGTGCGCAGCCGCCCATGGGGCGAGTCGCCGCGCCCCGACGAGGCGGGCGCGCGCCGCCTGTTCGAGCGCCACCACAAAGCGTTCGCCGCGAGCTACGAAGCCGCGATCCTCGGCAAGGAGCGCGCGTTCCGCCAACTGGTCGCCGAGGGCGAGCGCCTCGACGAGCGGCGCCGCCGGTTCGAGCGCGAGCACGACGAGCTGAACCAGGAGGCCGCGCGCCTGCAGTCGCTGCTCGCGCGTCACGGCGGGCGATGAGCGCGGCGATCCTGATGTATCACCGCGTGGCCGAGCTCTCGCCCGACACGTTCGGGCTGTGCACGCCGCCGGAGATTTTTCGCCAACACCTGGAGCACGTGGCCACGAGCTACACGCCGATGGCGCTCGACGAGCTGGGACGCAGGGCGGCGGCGGGCCGGCTGCCCCATCGCGCGGTGGCCATCACGCTCGACGACGGCTATCTCGACAACCTGGCGGCGGCCCACCTGCTGCGCGAATTCTGGCTGCCGGCGACGTTCTTCATCAATGAGCCGAGCGACCAGCCGCGCGAGTTCTGGTGGGACGTGCTGGAGCGGGCGCTGCTCGGGCCGCACGCGGTGCCGTCGGCGTTTCGCCTCGACGCGTGGCTGCCGGCGGTGACGGCGGCCGATCGGCTGGCGGCGTTTCGCGCCATTCACGCGCGCGCGCTGTCGCTCCCAGCCGCGGAGCGCGACGCGCTGGTCGAGCGCGTGCGCGCGTGGAGCGGCATTTCGCCGCAGCCGCGCGACAGCCACCGCGCGCTCACCACCGCCGAGGTGCGCGGTTTGGCGTCGCGCCCCGACTGCGCGATCGGCGCGCACACGACGCACCACCTGATGCTGCCCGCGCAGCCGCCCGCGATTCAGCGCAGCGAGATCGCCGCCAACAAGGCGGAGCTGGAGCGCGTGCTCGCGCGCCCGGTCACCACGCTCTCGTATCCGTTCGGCGCGCACGACGCGGGCGTGGTCGAGACGGCGCGCGCGCTCGGCTTCACCGCCGCGGTCACCGTCGAGGATCGGCTGGCCGTGCCCGGCGACGATCCGCTGCGCCTGCCGCGGCTCGAGGTCAAGCCCGAGCCGGGCGCGCTGTTCGCCGCCCGCCTCGACGCGCTGTTCGGCTAAAGCGTGTTAAAAAGCGGCGTGACCAAGGCGGGGATCGTCGCGCTCGCGGTGCTGGCCGTGCTGGTGCTCGGCATCGTCACGCTCAAGGTGGTGCAGTCGCGCACGCACGCGCCGTCGCTAGCGCTGCCGCTGTCGGAGCGCTTCGAGTCCGATACCAAGCTGATCGTGGCGCGCTACCCGTCCGACTTCCACGCGCGCTCGGTGAGCGGCGGCATCGTCCTCGGGCGCACGTTCCCCGACGGCAGCGACGAGGCGCTATCGCTGATCGCGATCCGCAACCCGATCGCGCGCGACGTGAAGAAGTTCTCGCAGGTGGTGCTCGACGCCAGCACCTCCAAGCTGCACGAGTACCGCGCGCTCACGCTCGCCGACGCGACGTGCAACGGCCAGCCGGGCGTCGAGGCCACCGGCACCTGGATCAACGCCGAGGACGGCAGCCAGTTCTTCCGCCGCGCGTGCGCGTTCGTGCGCCGCGGCCACGGCTACTGCTTCAGTTGGTCGGTGCAGCAGCGCTACAAAGAGGAGCATCGCGCGCTCCTGCAGTCGATCGTCGACGCGACGGAATTCAGCGACTGAGCGATGGCGCGCCTCGCCGCCGTGGTGCTCAACTTTCGCACCGCCTCGGACACCATCGCGTGCGTGCGATCGCTCGAGGCGTCGGCGCGGCCGATCGATCGGCTGATCGTAGTCGACAACGGCTCGGGCGACGGCTCCGAGGAGCGGCTGCGCGCCGAATTGCCGCGCGCGGAAGTCTTGCAGACGGGCGCCAACCTCGGCTTCTCCGGCGGCTGCAACCTCGGCGTGCGGCGCGCGCTCGACGGCGGCGCCAGCCTGGTGGTGCTGGTGAACAGCGACATCCTGCTGCCGCCCGACTGTCTCGGCGCGCTCGAGGCGGCGCTCGACGCGCACCCGCGCGCGGGCATCGCCGGGCCGGCGATCGTCGGGCGCGACGATCCGCGGCGCATCGAGACGCGCGGCATCTCGTTCTCGGGCTGGAGCGGGCGCGTGTGGAACCACGAGTTCGGGCGGCGCAACGACGCCGCGCGCGGCGGCGTGCGCGTGGTCGACGGGGTGAGCGGGGCGCTGATGCTGATCCGGCGCGAGGTGCTGGAGCGCGTCGGCGAATTGGAGAACGAATACTTCTTCTCCTTCGAGGATCTCGACTTCTGCCTGCGCGCGCGCGCGGCCGGCTTCGAGACCATCTGCGTCGACGGGGCGATCGCGCACCACGAGGGCGGCCGCTCGATCGGCGCGCGCTCGGCGCGGCGCATCTACTTCGCCACGCGCAACCACCTGCTGCTGGCGCGGCGCGCGGCTCCCGCCTTGCCACCGCCGCTCGGCCTGGTGCGCCAGGGCTGGGTCGCCGCGCTCAACCTCGCCTACGTCCTCACGCGCTCGCCCACGCCGGTCGGCGAAGGCCTGGTCGCCTTCGGGCAGGGCTTATGGCACCACTTACGCCGCCGTTACGGCGACGGTCCCTAGCTTTTCTCCGTCGGTGACGCCGCTTCCGCTTTGACGCCGCTTTTGCCGTCGACTTTGCCGTCGGTTTTGCCTTGAATCTCGCGCAGCCGCGCCGCCAAAATCGCCTGCTCTTCGAACAGCCGCGTGATCTGCGCCCGCTGCTTCGAGATCACCACCGAGAACGACAAGAGCCCGACGAACACCAGCAGCAGCACCACCAGCAGCAGCAAGCTCGGCGGATAGAAGATGCCGAGCCAGCGCGCCAGCGTGTGCAGGATGCCGCGGAACAGCGACAGCACCAGCAGGCACGCCGCGCCGATGATCCAGACGAACGAGTACTCCTCGACCAGCATGCGCCGCCGCACCAGCTCGAGCACCATGAGCAGGAGCAGGCTCGACAGCAGGACGGCGACGACCTGGACCAGGTTAGTCACCCGCCGCCTCCTCCGCGCGCAGCGGCGACACCACCATCGCCAGCAGCATGCGCGCGATCGCCACCGTCGCGCGCGGCAGCGTCAGCGTCGAGCGCCCGCCGGTGCGGTCGCGCATCTCCACCGGCACCTCGAGCACGCGCAGATTGTTGCGGTGCAGCAAAAGTCGCAGCTCCGGCTCGGCGTAGCCCGTCGGGTGGTGCTCGGCGAGCAGCCGCACCGCCGCCGGCCCGAACGCCCAGAAGCCGGACGTCGGATCGGTCACCGGCTGGCGCAGCAGCGTCGACAGGCACGCGGCCATCAGGCGCTGCACGGCGCGGCGGCCGGGCGGCGTGCGGTAGCGCGACGGCGCCGAGTAGCGCGAGCCGAGCGTGGCGTCGGCGCGCCCGTCGGCGATCGGCGCCAGGAGATCGGCCACGTGCTCGCCGAGGTGCTGCCCGTCGGCGTCCACGCGCACCACCACGTCGTGGCCGAGCTGCCGCGCCCAGCGGATCCCGGCGCGCATCGCGCTGCCGACGCCGAGGCACACCGGAAAGCGCAGCCAGCGCACGCCCAGCTCGGCGGCCAGCTCGGCGGTGCCGTCGTCCGAGCCGTCGTCGACGACCAGGATCTCCAGCGCCGGTTCGACGCGCCGCAGCTCTTCGATCACGCCGCGCAGGCTCGCGCGCTCGTTGTGAGCCGGGATCAGCGCCAACATATGCTTTCGACGTTACCCGAGCGCGCCGATTCCGACCAGCGGCTCATGCTATCGTCGGCGGGCGATGCTGCTGCTCATCCCGACGTGGGCGGCGCTGTTCGTCGGCTGCTTCGCGATCGGCGCGCTCGCGTACCGGCTCCTGTTCCGCGTGTTTCGCGGGGCGCTCGACGGGTTTCAGATCTTCTGGCTCGGGCTGGCGGCGGCGGTGGCGTACCTGGAGCTGCACTCGCTGGCGTTTCCCGTCGACGCGCGGGCGTTCGTGCCGCTCGGCGCGCTGGCGCTCGCGGGCGCGCCGTTCGGTGCGCGGCTGCTGGCGCGCGAGCTGCGCCGCGCGTTTCGCGATCGCGCGCGCTTCGTCTGCGGGCTCGCCGGCGCGCTGGTGATCGCGCTCGCGGCCGCCGACGCCGCGTCGCTGGCGATCACCTGGTGCGACTCGCGGCTGGCGCACATTCAGCAGGTGCAGTGGACGCACGCGTACGGCGCGGTGCCGGGCCTGGCCAACTTGAACCCGAAGCTCGGCTTCGACAGCGCGGCGCACGTGCTGGCCGCGCTCACCGACTACTCGACGCTGCCGGGCGGCGCGGGCCACGTGGCGCTCGGGTTCCTGACGGCGGTGGTGCTGGTCGAGTGGCTGTGCGTGGCGCTCGGCCGCGGGCCGCGCGCGCCGCGCCTCTACTGCGCGATCACCGGCGCGTTCCTCCTCGGCAAGGTCGCGACGTCGTACCAGCTCTCGTCGTTCTCGAGCGATCTGCCGATGGTGCTGGCGGCGCTGGTGACGACGCTCGAGCTCGCGCGCCTGCCGCCGCGGCGAAACGAGTTGCGCGCGGCGCTGGTGCTCACGCTCGCCGCGCTCACGCTCGCGTTCAAGCTGAGCGCGTCGGTGCTGGCGCTCACCGCCGGCGGCTTCGCGCTGCGCGTGGTATGGCGCCGCGGCCGGCGCGCGCGCCTCGCGGCGTTGATCCTGCCGTCGCTGCTCGTGCTCGGCCTGATCGCGCGCCGCGTGGTGCTGTCGGGCTGGCCGCTCTATCCCATCCCGATCGCCAACCTTCACCTGCCGTGGTCGGTGCCGGCCGAGGTCACGCGCGAGCACTATCTATTGGTGCGCTATTGGGCGCGCATGCACACCGACTATCGCGACGTGATGGCGCGGCCGTTCGGCTACTGGTTCGTGCCGTGGCTGGCGGAGTTTCGCCGCACGTGCGAGTGGTGGCTGCTGATCGCCTCGGGCGCGCTCGCGGCGCTGGGCGCGATCACGGCGGTGCGGCGCCGCTCGATGGCGGAGCGGGCGGCGCTCGTCGGCGGCGCGCTGTCGATTCCCTACTGGCTCTACGCGGCGCCCGACCTGCGCTTCGGCGACGTGTTCTTCTGGATCGTGTTCGCGCTGGTCGCCGCGCCGCTGCTGGCGCCCGCCGCCGATCGCCCGCTCGGCCGCCTCGCGCTGCTCGCCGGCTGGCTCGCGCTCGCAAACTGGACGCACGGCTTCGATCTACCGGCGCCGTCACGGGGCTCGTGGCTCGCGCTCGAGCATCCGCCGGGCGTGCCGCCGACGCGGTTGGTGACGGCGCAGAACGGCCAAGAGCCGCCGCTCGTGATCCGCGTGCCCGAGGACGAGTTCTGCGACGGCGCGCCGCCGCCGTGCAGCGATCGCGCGCGCAATCCGCGCTGGCGCGTGCCGGGCGCGCTCGGCCGCGGCTTTCTGCCCGCGCTCGACGCCGCGGCGCAGACGCTGCCGGCGCTCGATCCCAAGCCGGCGTCGAACTGCGCCATCGACGAGACATACGATCTGGCGCTCGACGAGCACGCGCCGCCGGGCGCGCTGCGCAGCGGCTGGACGCTGGTGGCGCGCGGCGAGCACGGCGAAAAATACGGCGCGCTCGACGGCGAAGCCGCGCTGCGCTTCGTGAGCTGCGGCGACGGCGACCGCGTCATCTGGGTGCGCGCGTGGACGCTCGATGCCGCGCCGACGTTGCTTCAGCTGGAGCTGAACGGCCACTCGCTGCCGCGCTTCCCGGTGCGCGCGACTCCCACGGATCGCTCGCTGATCGTCCCGCGCGCCTGGCTCGTGCGCGGCTCCAACCAGCTCCTCTTCGAAGCGGTGCCGGCCGTCGCCGCCGACGGCGCGCGCCCCTCCCGCGTCGCCGTCGAATCGATCCGCCTGCGCACCGGACTTTGATCGCGCGCGCGCGGGCGCCCTGCTAGACTTCGCCCGCTGTGAACATCCTCGGGATCTCCGCCTTCTATCACGACAGCGCGGCGTGCCTCGTCCGCGACGGGGAGATCGTCGCCGCCGCGCAGGAGGAGCGCTTCTCGCGCAAGAAGCACGATCACCGCTTCCCCGCGCAAGCCACCGAGGCGTGCCTGAAGATGGGCGGCATCGACGCGCGCGCGCTCGACCTCGTGGTCTTCTACGACAAGCCGCTGGTCAAGTTCGAGCGGCTGCTCGACACCTACTCGTCGATGGCGCCGCACGGCCTGGCGTCGTTCCTCAAGGCGATGCCGCTGTGGCTGCGGCAAAAATTGTGGATGTCGGATGTCATCAAGAAGGAGCTCGGCTTCGAGGGCAAGGTGCTGTTCGGCGAGCACCACGAGAGCCACGCCGCGAGCGCGTTCTTCCCGTCGCCGTACGACGAAGCGGCGGTGCTCACCGTCGACGGCGTGGGCGAGTGGGCCACCACCACGTACGGCGTCGGCCGCGGCCGCGAGCTCAAGCTGCTCGGCGAGATCCGCTTTCCGCACTCGCTCGGCCTGCTCTATTCCGCGTTCACCTACTTCGCCGGCTTCAAGGTCAACTCGGGCGAATACAAGTTGATGGGCCTCGCGCCCTACGGCGAGCCGCGCTTCGTCGACGTGATCCGCCGCGAGCTGATCGATCTGCGCGACGACGGCAGCTACCGGCTCAACTTGAAATACTTCGATTACATGGCCGGGCTGCGCATGACCAACCAGGCGTTCTCGTCGCTGTTCGGCGGTCCGCCGCGCGCTCCCGAGTCGCAGGTCACGCAGCGCGAGATGGATCTGGCGCGCTCGATTCAGGTCGTCACCGAGGAGGCGATGCTGCGCCTGGCGCGGCACGTTCACGCGGCGACGAAGATGAAAAATTTGTGCATGGCCGGCGGCGTGGCGCTCAACTGCGTCGCCAACGGGCGGCTCCTGCGCGAAGGCCCGTTCGAGTCGATCTGGATCCAGCCGGCGGCGGGCGACGCGGGCGGCGCGCTCGGCGCGGCGCTGGGCGCGTGGCACGGCTACCTCGGCCACGAGCGCACGCCGAGCGCACCCGGCCGCGATCGCATGCGCGCCGCGCTGCTCGGCCCGACGTGGAGCGACGCCGAGATCGAAGCGTCGCTGAAAGCGCAAGGCGCGGTGCTCGAGCGGCTCTCCGACGAGGACGTGCCGCGCGCCGCCGCGAAGCTGCTCGCCGAGGAGAACGTGGTCGGCTGGTTTCAGGGGCCGATGGAGTTCGGCCCGCGGGCGCTCGGCGCG
The DNA here is from genome assembly GCA_035652295.1 of Polyangia bacterium. Classification (GTDB taxonomy): domain Bacteria; phylum Myxococcota_A; class Polyangia; order Palsa-1104; family Palsa-1104; genus DASREC01. Next base: position 5,935 of record DASREC010000082.1, on the reverse strand, counting down.
CGCTCGATCCTCGGCGACGCGCGCTCGCCGCGCATGCAGTCGCAGATGAACCTCAAGATCAAGTTCCGCGAGAGCTTCCGCCCGTTCGCGCCCGCGGTCCTGCGCGAGGCGATGCCCGAGTGGTTCGATCTCGATGCCGACTCGCCCTACATGCTGATGGTCGCGCCCGTCGTCGGGAAGCGGCGCATTGCCATGACGCCCGAGCAGGAGTCGCTCGCCGGCATCGCCAAGCTCAACGTGCCGCGCTCCGACATCCCCGCGGTCACGCACGTCGACTACTCGGCGCGCATTCAAAGCGTCCGGCGCGAAGATCATCCGCGCTACTACGATCTGATCGCCGCGTTCCGCGATCTCACCGGCTGTCCGGTGATCGTCAACACCTCGTTCAACGTGCGCGGCGAGCCGATCGTGTGCCGCCCCGAGGAGGCGTATCGCTGCCTGATGCGCACCAACATGGACGCGCTGGTGATCGGCAACTTCGTCGCGCGGCGCGAAAAGCAGCCGGCGTTGAAAGACGACGTCGATTGGAAGAAGCAATATGAGCTCGACTGAAAAATCGCCGCGGCGGCGCGCGCTGACGTTCGGCCTCGGCTGCTTGATCGCGTTCGCGCTGGTCGGCTTCTGGCTCTATCGGCGCAAGCACCATCCGCTCGCCGGCGAGCTCGTCGCCGGCGCGGGCGGCGCGCTGCTGCTCGCCGGCATCGTCGCGCCGCCGGCGCTGCTCGCCGTGCGCGCGGTGTGGATGAAGCTCGCCGGCGCAATCGGCTGGGTCAACTCGCGCATCCTGCTTGGTGTATTCTTTTTCCTGGTGGTGACGCCGATCGCGCTGATTCGCCGGATTCGCGGGCGCGAGGCCTTGACGTTCAAACCGGGCGGCGGCGAAAGTTACTGGCGCATTCGCGACGAGCAGTACGATCCGAAGCACTACGAACACCCGTATTGAGGAGCACGATGTCCAAGCTCGCCACGCTTCGTGAGTTCGGCCGCTTCCTGAAGACGCGCAAGCGCTATTGGCTGGTGCCGCTCTTGGTGATGCTGGTGCTGTTCGCGGTGCTGCTGGTGTTCGCCGAGGGATCCGCCGCCGCGCCGTTCATCTACACGCTGTTCTAATTCGCGTACGATTCATTTCCTATCGAGCCGCTCGGCGACCACGCGGCCGATTCGTTTCGCCATCAATTGATATCCCAATTCCTGGTAATGGCAGCAATCGTCGATATAGACCGTCTCGCTGCGATCGGCGAACAGGCGCGATAGATCGTGAAACGCGACGCCGCTCGCCGCGAGCTCGACGCCCGCCTCGCGCAGGAACGGATAGCCCTTCTCGGCGGGGACGCGATACGGCGCGCGCCGGTGATAGAAGCGCTCGCGCTCTTCCGCCGTCAACGTCTTGGAGCCGAGGTCGTATTGATTGGCTTGCAGGAAATGGAAATAACGAAACCCATTCGCCTGCGCCAGAAACGAGATTTGAATCGACGCGCGTTTCCAGAACTGCGCGAGGTCGCGGTAATACGCGTCGGTATCGGCGTACGGCGCGGGCGGCGGGCCGTTGCGCAGGAACGTGCGCGGGCGCGCGCGGGTCTCGTCGGCGATCTCGCGCTCGAGCCGCGCGATCTCCTTGACGCGGATGGCGTCGCGCAACGACCACAGCGCGTTGGCGGCGATCGACCAGCGCAGCCACGAGCCGTCGATCGCTTGCGCCAGCTCGGCGCGCTGGTCGCGCGCCAGCGATAGCCTGGCCACCGTCGAGAGCGTCGGGCGATCGTCGATCTGCCCGGCGAGCACCGGCCAGCTGCGCGGATAGAACGGGAAGGTGCCGCCGTCGAGGTTCTCCGCCGTCGACAGCGCCAGCTCGTTGAAGCCGTCGAGGTTGATCACCACGTCGAACTCGCCGCCGAGCGCCAGGAACCACGTGAGCGCCATGAGCTGCTGCGGCTGCTTGAAGCCGCCGATCGCCAGCGTCACCAATTCGACGCGCTTGCCTTTGAGCGCCGCCGCCTTCGACAGCTCCTCGATCAGCTCGCGGCGCGCGATCACCGACAGCCAATAGGCCACCGAGCCGCCGGTGATGGCGACGATGACTTTATCGGGCGCGCGTTTTTGAATCGGCGACGAGCCGGTTTGAAAGCCGTTCGGATCGTTCTTCAAACCGGCGGGCACGTCGTGCAGCGCCTCCGATTGCGGATCGACCGCGTAGCCGAAGAACGGGTGCACCACCAGCGGGCGGCTCCAATCGACCGCCTGCCGCTTGAGGGTGTCGTCGGGCGGCGAGGCGAGATCGTGCTGCGCGGCGTGAAGGCGCGAATAGGAAAACCATTCACGCCGCTGAATCAAACAGGTGCACAGCCCGAGCACCTCGGCGCCGATCGCCACCAGCACGAACGCGAGCGCGCCGAAGATGAGTCGCCGCAGGCGGGGGCGGGCCAGCGTCATGTGGGCGCCCAGCGTAGGACCTTGTAGAATGCGCGGCAATGGATTTCGTCGTCGGGCATCCGCGCTCGGGAACGCAGCTCATGAGCGAGCTGCTCAACGCCGGCGGCGACGAGGTGAGCGCGCACGAGCTCTTGACCGCGCTCGCGCCCGAGGCGGTGTCGGCGTGCACCGACTACTACGAAGGGCGGCGCGGCGCGGAGTCGATCGCGCGCATCCTCGAACACTACGATCGCCGGCCGCGCGCGAGCCTGCGCGTCGACTGCAACTGGAAGCTCGCGTGGATCCTGCCGCCGCTCGTCGAGAAATATCCGGACGCGCGCATCTTGCATTTGACGCGCGAGCCGCGCGAGAACGTGCGCTCGGCGTACAGCCTCGATTACTACGGGCGGCTGTGGTCGCACCCGGAGTACCAGACCGACGAGAAGCGCAACTATTGGCTGCGCTGGATGCCGGAGATCCGCCGCGACGATTGGGACGCGCTGTCGCAGCTCGAGCGCAACTGCGTCTTCTGGACCGAGACGCACCGCTTGATCCTCGACGCGTGCGCGACGCGCGCGAATTACCTGCGGGTGCGCCTCGAGGACTTGAGCGACGACGCCACCGTCGGGCGCGTGCTGGCGTTCTTCGGCGTGGCCGCGCCGCCGCGCGACGCGCTCGAGGCCGTGCGGCGCACGCGCTTCAACACCAAGGACAACGAGAAGCGCGAGGTGAGCGCGCTGAAACCGGACGCGCCGTCCCCCGACGAGCTGCGCGCCGCCGTCACGCGCCTCTGCGGCGAAATGGCCGCCCGCCTCGGTTATTCGCTTTGAAGAGGGGATAAACGCCAAGACGCCAAGACGCCAAACAGAAAATTATTAATTTCTGAGCTGGCGTCTTGGCGTCTTGGCGTTTGTTTCATCTCGGCGAATAGCCGAAGTGGGCGAGGTAGTCGCCGGCGAGGGAGTTGAATTGGGCGTTGCGGTCGGCGGGCCAGTCGAGGGCGCGCGCGAGCGGATTGAAGTCGGCGGTCTTGGCGACGGGCGCCCAGTGCAAAGCGGGCGCGCCGCCGCGGAACGTCGACGAGCCGATCACCGGCGCGGCGGCGGCGGCGGCGAAGTCGTAGCGCGCGGCGTCGAGCCCGAGGAACGCGAGCATGCGGCGCAGCTCCGCCTCCGTCGACGTCACCAGATCTTCGTAGCGCACGATCAAGTAGCGCGCGCCCGAGCCGTGGTGCGCGCGCTCGAAGTCGACGATGATCTTCGCCGCGTCGGCCCACTGCTGCATCACCGTCGGGTAATCGGCGGCGAACGAACGCACGAACGACTCGACGAGATCGCGCCCGTCGCGCACCAGCACGATCAGCCGCGCGCGCGGGAACAGCCGGAACGTCCACGGCAGGTTCCCGACGTGCGGCGTGCGCGCCACCATGCGATAGCGCGCGCCGCGGTTGCGCGGATCGAGCTGGCGCTGGCGATCGAGGAACGCGATCAGCCCGTCGCCGAGGCCTTCGAGCAGCGACGCCTTGATCGACGCGTCGAGCTGCCACTCGGGCTTCCAGCGCTCGGCCACCGCGTCGGCGTAGCGGCCGAGGTGATCGGCGGACAGCAGAAAGAAATTTTCCTGCACCGGGCCGGTGGTGCAGCAGTCGGGGTGCAGGAGCAGCAGCTCGTGCAGATAGTTGGTGCCGCTGCGCGCGAGGATGCCTTGAATGAAGATCGTGTCCTTGGCCAGCGCCATCGCGAGCGGCGAGGTTAGCACTGGCTGCACGCGGCAGGATCTCCTATCCTCGCCGCATGGCGCGCGTCGAGATCTGGCGCATCGCGCTCGACCGGCCGGCGCGCGGCGCCGAGGCGCTCTCCGACGACGAGCGAGCGCGCGCGGCGCGGTTTCACTTCGAGCGCGATCGCGTGCGCTTCATCGCGGCGCACGCGGCGATGCGCGCGATCCTCGGGCGGCGCGTGCAGCGGGCGCCGGAGGAGCTGCGTTTCTCGACGGGGCCGCGCGGCAAGCCGGCGCTGGCGTCGCCATTCGAGTCAGGCGAACGCGCGCCGCGCTTCAACCTCGCGCACTCGGGCGAGCGCGCGCTCTTGGCGATCTGCGACTCGTTCGACGTCGGCGTGGATCTGGAGATCATCCGCGACGACTTCGATCATCACGAGGTGTCGGAGCATTTTTTTTCGCCGCGCGAGCGGGCGGCGCTGGCGGCGGTCGCGCCCGAGCTGCGCGCGGCGGCGTTCTTTCGCTGCTGGGCGGGCAAGGAGGCGTTCATCAAGGCGACCGGCGACGGGCTGTATCGGCCGCTCGACAGCTTCGACGTGGCGCTCGCGCCCGGCGAGCCGGCGCAGTTGCTGGCGACGCGGCCCGACGCCGGCGAGGCGGCGCGCTTCACGCTGCGCGACCTGCAAGCCGACGCCGGTTACGCCGCCGCGCTGTGCGTCGCCGGGCCGCTCGCGCCGGACGCGGTGATATACTCGACGCTCGATTAGGAGCGCGCCGTGAGTGACGACCGCGACGACGACACCGTCTATCAAGTGGTGGTGAACCACGAGCAGCAGTACTCGATCTGGCCGGCCGCGCGCGAGCTGCCGCTCGGCTGGACGGCGGTGGGCAAGAGCGGCACCAAGGCCGAGTGCCTCGACTACATCAAACAGGTGTGGACCGACATGCGGCCGGCGAGCTTGCGCAAACAGGACGAGTCGGGCGGATGACGTATCGCGACGACCTGGAGGCGGCGCTCGAGCGCGCGGACGATCTCGAGCGCGATCTCGAGCGCGAGCGCGGCGCGCACGCGCGCGACGAGGAGAAGATCAAGGAGCTGGAGCGGCAGCTCGCCGAGGCGCGCAAGCAGGCGGCGCACGCGAAGACGAAAAAAGAACAGCCGGCCAAGGCGTCGCCGCAGGACGAAGCGGCGAAGAGCGGCAAGCGCAACATGTTGTGGATGGTGGCCGGCGCGAGCGCGCTGATCGTTTTGCTGATGTATCTCGGGTTCACGATGTACGGCGGCGCGCCGCGCAAGCCGGCGGTGCCGAGCTCGCTGCCGTTGATGCCGCGGCCGCCGTCGGCGTCGCCGAGCGATCCCGATCAGTTCGACGTGACCGCCGGTTACTTCACCGCGCTCGACCTCGCGCGCAAGGAGCTCCCCGACGCCGAGCTGACGATGCTCAAGGCCGAGTTCGTCGACGAGCGCGGCATGGCGCACCTCAACTACGACGGGCGCGCGCGCTACAACTTCCGCTCGCCGTCGCGCGCGGCCGCGCCCGAGCCGCCCGCGAACGTGCCGCTCGGCGTGCCGCACCCGAGCACGCGGCCGTTCTGCACGGTGACCTTGAGGGCGCGCAAGGGCGACCCGCTGCGTCTCCTCAAGGGCACCGACGGCGAGCAGGACTGCGGCAAGTCGATCCCGGCGCCGCGCTGCACGGTCGCCGAGGTGTGGGCCGAGGCGCGCAAGCACGGCGCTCCCGCGGGCGCGCTCGCGTCCGTCACGCTCGACGACGACGGCTGGTGGATCGGCATCTACGACAACGGC
>DASREC010000081.1:0-2556 GCA_035652295.1 Polyangia bacterium | reverse complement strand
ATCGTCAGCTCGCCCGAGATCGGCGCGCGCGTGGCGAACCCGTCGATGTCCAGCTCGCCCGAGATCTCCGCCTTGTGATCGCGCAGGTGCTTGAGCCACGACCGCGCGCGCGCCGTGATGGTGAAGCGCATGGCGCGCTCTTCACCGCCCGCGTCCGGCTTGAACGTGCCGCTCATCGTCTCTTTGAAATGAAAGCCCAGCATCACGCCGCCCGCCGCAGCTCTTCCGTCTCTCGACGGCGCGCGAGGTATCCGCGGCGCGCCAGCATCACGTAGTTCGAGATCACCATCACCACGTTCCAGCCGTTCCACACGTGCCACGTGATCGCGCCCGGCCGCACCAGGAACACCGCGAAGTTGACGATCCCGATCGCCAGCATGAACGACGGCAGGTTGCCTTTGCGGAACTTGGGGATCTTGAGCGTCGACACCATCAGCAGCGCGATCGCCGCCACGCCGCCGGCGATCAGCCAGATCGGCAGCGACGCGCGCACCATCACCAGCGACATGATGTAGCCGGCGGCGATCGGGATCGGCACGCCCTGGAACGTCACCTTCGCCAGATCATTTTGATCGACGTTGAACCGCGCCAGGCGCAGCGCGCCGCACAGCGTGTAGAGCACCGCGATGCCCGCGCCGACGGCGCCGAGCGGCCGCAGCGCCGAGAGGTAGATCAAGACCGCCGGCGCGATGCCGAACGAGATGGCGTCGGAGAGCGAGTCGAGCTCCATGCCGAACTTCGACGAGGCGTCCAGCATGCGCGCCAGCTTGCCGTCGAAGAGATCGCACAGCGCCGCGAAGAACAGGAACAGCGTCCCCTGCTCGAACTTGCCCTCGGCCGCCGAGACGATGGCCAAGAACCCGAGCGCGATATTGCACAGGGTGACGCCGTTCGGGACCAGGTGTTTCGCACGCACGGAGTTCCATGCTACCGATCTCCTGCGCCGTGTCCACCGCGAACGGCGTTTGGAAGTTTGGAGCCGTTTGTGAAGATCGCCCTGGTTTATCCGCCGACTTGTGATCCGACCGCGCCGTATCTGTCGGTGCCGATGCTGACGGGCTTCCTGCGCGCGCACGGCGTCGAGGTGCTGCCCGTCGACGCCAACGTCGAGGCGTACGATGCGCTCCTGCGCCCGGCGCCCCTGCGCGCGCTCGCCGAGCGGATGGAGCGGCGGCTCGGCAAGCTCGATCGCAAGGGCGCGCTCGATCACGTCGAGCAGCGCGCGTACCTCCAGCTCTGGCGCGCGCGCGGCGACGCGCACGCGGCGCCCGTCGGGATCATCGAGGCGCGCGACACGCTGCGCGACGACGCGGCGTTCTTCGATCCCGAGCGCTACCAGCGCGCCACCGCCACCATCGAATCGGCGCTGCGCCTGGTGAGCGCCGCGCACGCGCCGCTCGATCTGTCGTTCTCCGGCTACCGCACGCCGTTCGCGCTCACCACGCCGGACGAGATCGCGCTCGACGCGTCCGAGGCGCGCGATCCGTTCCACGCCTACGTCGTCGACGAGCTGGCCCCGCGGCTGCGCTCGGCTAAAGTGGACGCGATCGGCGTTTCGGTGTGTTTTCCGGGGCAGCTCCAGCCGGCGTACGCCTTCGGCCTCAAGCTCAAGCAGCTCCTCCCCGACGCGCACCTCACGGTCGGCGGGCCGGGCATCACGCAGCTGCTCATCAAGCTGCACGGCGCCGACCTGGCGCGCGCGCTCGGCCCGTTCGACAGCGCGGTGGTGTTCGAAGGCGAGCACGCGCTGCTCGGCCTCTGCCGCGCGCTCGACGAGAAACGGTCGCTGCGCGGGCTGCCCAACGTGGTGCTGCGCGATCCGCTCGCCGGCGCGCGCTACGAGCCGGGCCACGGCTCCGAAGATCTGCGCGCGCTGCCGTCGCCCGACTTCGACGGGCTGCCGCTCGATCGCTACTTCTCGCCCTACCTGACGCTGCCGTACGATCCGACGCGCGGCTGCTACTGGGGCAAGTGCACCTTCTGCCACTACGGGCTCGCCGAGGTCGGCACCGCCAGCTACCGCGAGCGCCCCGTCGAGCTCGCGCTCGATCATCTTGCTGCGTTGCAACAAAAATACGGCACGCGCTGGTTCTATCTGTCGCAGGACTCGGTGGCGCCGAAGACGCTGCTCAAGCTGGCGCAGGGCATGGCCGAGCGCGGAATGAATTTGCGCTGGGCGACCGACCTCAAGCCGGAGAAGTACCTCACCGCCGATCGCGCCGAGACCTTGCGCAAGGGCGGCGCGGTGGCGTGCGCGCTCGGCGTCGAGTCGGCGGCGCCGCGCGTGCTCGAGCTGATCGACAAGGGCGCGCCGATCTCGACGGTGAAGTCGACCATGCACCACCTCGCCGGCGCGGGGATCGCGGTCGAGGCCATGTGCTTCACCGATTTTCCGACGGAGACGTACGCCGAGGCGATGGACACGTTGCGCATGATCGAAGAGCTGCGCGACGAGGTGGCGCTGTACATCGTGGGCGAGTTCGATCTCACGCACGGCGCGCTGGTGGCCAAGGAGCCGGGCAAGTTCGGCATCCGCGAGACCTGGCAGCTCGACGG
>DASREC010000080.1:0-3790 GCA_035652295.1 Polyangia bacterium | reverse complement strand
ACCAAGCGCCACCCGTCGATCGTCCGCCACCGCACCGGCGTCAAGAGCGACGGCACGCTCACCGCCATGGAGATCGATCTGCGGCTCGACGGCGGCGCCTACCTGACGCTGAGCCCGGTGGTGCTGTCGCGCGCGTCGATCCACGCGGCCGGGCCCTATCGCTGCGACCACGTGCGCATCCACGGGCGCGTGATGCAGACGCACACGCCGCCGAACGGGGCGTTCCGCGGCTTCGGCGCGCCGCAGTCGCAGTTCGCCGTCGAGGTGCACCTCGATCGCATCGCCGAGGAGCTGGGGATCGATCCGGTCGAGCTGCGGCGCAAGAACCTGCTGCGCGTCGGCGACTCGACGGCCACGGGCCAGGTGCTGCTCGAGTCGGTGAGCGCCGAGGAGGTGCTCGACCGCGCCCTGGCGCGCCATGCCGCGGGCGCCGGGCAAAATGATGCAAGCGCATCACCCAATGATGCGGACGCATCAAAATATGACGCGGGCGCATCAGGACATGATGCGATCGCATCAAAACCGCTGCGCGGCACGGGCGTGGCGCTGTTCTTCCACGGCTCGGGGTTCACCGGCGGCGGCGAGGTCAAGCTGGCCTCGCGCGCCGGCGTCGAGCTGACGCGCGACGGCGTGCGCCTGCTGGTCGGCTCGACGGAGATCGGCCAGGGCACGCGCACCATGCACGCGCAGATCGTCGCCGAGACGCTGGGCATCCCCTACGACTGGGTGGAGACCTCGGATCCCGACACCGCGCGCGTGCCCGACTCCGGCCCGACGGTGGCCAGCCGCACCTGCATGATCGTCGGCAAGATCCTCGAGCGCGCGGCGCGCAAGGTGCGCGAGCAGCTCGGCGAGTACGGCGGCCCGTTCGAGTTCCGCAAGCGCGCGCGCAAGCGGCTTCGCGAAGGCGGCCCGCTCACCGTCATCGAGGTGTACGAGAAGCCGGGCGACATCCAGTGGTCCGACGAGACCTACCGCGGCGACGCCTACGGCGCCTACGCCTGGGGCTGCAACATCGCCGAGGTCGAGGTCGATCCGCTCACCTGGCAGGCGCGCTGCACCCGCCTCACCGCCGCCGTCGACATCGGCAAGGCGATCCATCCGCTGCTCGCCGAGGGGCAGATCGAGGGCGGCTCGCTGCAGGCGGTCGGCTGGGCGCTCTACGAAGAGGTGGTGATGCGCGACGGGCGCATGGCCAACGCGCAGCTGACCAACTACATCATCCCGACCACGCTCGACACGCCGCGCATCGACGTCGAGATCGTCGAGAACCCGTACCGCCACGGTCCGTTCGGCGCCAAGGGCGTGGGCGAGTGCCCGGTCGACGGGCCGGCGGCGGCGATCGTCAACGCCATCCGCCAGGCCACCGGCGCGCGCCTCGACGCCATCCCCGCCACGCCCGAGCGGGTGATGACCGCCATGATGCACCCGCATCATGAAATGACGCACGCGCATCATAGAAAGAAGCTGGCATGAAGATTCAGCTCAAGGTGAACGGCGAGAAGGTGAAGCTCAAGATCGAGCCGATGAAGCGGCTGCTCGATCTCCTGCGCGAGGACCTGGGCCTGACCGGCACCAAGGAGGGCTGCGGCGAGGGCGAGTGCGGCGCGTGCACCGTGCTTGTCGACGGGCAGGCGGTGAACTCCTGCCTGGTGCCGAGCTGCCAGGTGGACGGCGCCAAGATCGTCACCGTCGAGGGGCTGGCCGGCTCGCGCAAGCTCAGCCGCCTGCAGCGCGCCTTCCTGCAGCAGGGCGCCGCGCAGTGCGGGATCTGTACGCCGGGGATGTTGATGGCGGCGTGCGCGCTGCCCGAGCAGCCGACGCTGGCGCAGATCCGCGAGGGGCTGGCGGGAAATTTATGCAGGTGCACCGGGTACATGAAGATTTATGATGCGGTCGCATCAGCGCTCGACGGCGAGGCGTTCGAGGCGCCGCGCGTGCCCGACGGTGACGGCGACGACGACGGCGGCCGCGACCGCGACCGCGAGCCGCCCAAGCGGGTGCGCGCGTGATCACGCCCGCCGCCCGCCTCCAGGTGCTGCGCCCCAAGACGCTGCGCGAGGCGCTCACCATGCTGCGCGACGAGGAGGACCTGACGCCGCTCGCCGGCGGCACCGACCTCTTCGTCGGCTTGAACGCCGGCGTCGAGCGGCGCGCGCGCTACGTCGACCTGTGGGCGCTCGACGAGCTGCGCGGCATCGAGAAGCGCGGCCACGGCAAGCGCACCACGCTCGAGCTGCGCGCGCTCACCACCTACTCCGACTGCATCCGCTCGCGCGCCGTCGCCAAGCACCTGCCGATCCTGGCCGCGTGCGCGCGCGAGGTGGGCGGCGTGCAGATCCAGAACCGCGGCACGATCGCCGGCAACATCGGCAACGGATCCCCCGCCGGCGACTCGCTGCCGGTGCTGATGGCCGCCGAGGCGCGCGTGGTGCTCAAGAGCAAACGCGACGGCGAGCGCGAGGTGCCGCTCACCGAGTTCTACACCGGCTACCGCCAGACGGTGCGCCGCGCCGACGAGCTGATCGTGCGCGTCGAGACGCGCGTGCCGCGCGGCCGCCAGGTGTTCCGCAAGGTCGGCCCGCGCGCGGCGCAGGCGATCTCCAAGGTGGTGATGGCGGCGATCGGCGATCGGGTGTCGTTCGGCTCGCTCGGCCCGGTCGTGATGCGCGCGCATCATTTGGAGACGTACCTGGCCGGCGGCGGCCGCGACCGCGCCGCGGCGCTCGAGGCGCTCGGCCGCGACATCCACCCGATCGACGACGTGCGCTCGACGGCGGACTACCGCCGTCGAGTCGCCGCCAACTTGATCGGTGCCTGGCTCGAGACGCGCGAGCCCCGCGACTGACTCAGGCCTTCTTCGCCTTCTTCTTTTCCTTCTTCTTGGCCTTCTTCTCGGCCTTGGCCGCCTTCTTCGCCGTCTTCTTGTCGAGCTCCTGAAAGATCCCCACGAAGTTGCCGTCGACGTCGGTGAACACCGAGAAGTGCCCCATGCCCGGCACCTCCTGGTTCGACATCAGGATCTTCCCGCCGTGCGCGTTGATCTTGGCCTCGGTGTCGACCAGGCTCTTCACGCCGATGTAGTTGCTCACGCCCGTCGGCATCTGCTGATCGGCCGCCATGTGCATGATGCCGCCGCCGATCTCTTTGTTGCCGGCGTCGAACATCGTGTAGCCCGGCATCACGTCGTCGAACTTCCACTCGAACACCGAGCCGTAGAACGTCTTGAGCTTGTGCGCGTCGCGCGTGCGGTACTCCACGTGAACGATCGGTTGCTTCTTGGCCATAGGAGCCTCCCTGGAACGAAGCGCGCAATATACACCAGACTGGCTTGACGATCGCAAACGGCGCCAGTAGAGCTACGCCATGCCGAAACGCTTCAAGGCCGCCGTCATCGGCGGCTCGGGTTACGGCGGCGCGGAGCTGATCCGCCGGCTGCTGCTGCACCCGCACGTCGAGCTGGTTCGCGTCGCGTCGGTGGACTACGTCGGCGAGCCGCTCTCGGCGGCGCACCCCAACCTCGAGGGGCGCACCGCGCTCACGTTCGAGGAGCTGCCGCCCGAGCGCGCCGCCGAGGGCATGGACGTGGTGCTGCTCGGGCTGCCGCACAAGGTCTCGGCGCACAAGGTGCCGGGCATCATCGCCACCGGCGCGCGCATCGTCGACCTGTCGGGCGATTTTCGCCTCCAGGACGCGGCGGCGTACCAGCGCTACTACGGGCAGGCGCACCCGTCGGCGGAGCTGCTGCGCGAGTTCGTCTACGGGCTGCCGGAGCTGAACCGCGAGCGCA
>DASREC010000079.1:0-12226 GCA_035652295.1 Polyangia bacterium | reverse complement strand
TTTGCGTCGGCGGAGGGGCCGCTCGTGGCGCCGCGGACGTGGCTGCTGGCGTCGCGGATGCTGGTCTAGAAGCGGAGCAGGGCGCCGATGCGGATGAGGCCGCCGGAGAGCGAGAGCGTGCCGAGGTCGGTCGGCACCGACGGCATCTGCACGGCGTCGCCGGAGCTTTGCGGGGAGAGCGTGTAGCGCAGGCTGGTCGAGTAGCAGTAGCCGCCTTCGAGGACGAGGCCGGCGGTGATGCCGCGCGACGCGTGCAGCGCCATCCACGGACGCGGCAGCAGGAGCTGGAGGCCGGCGAGCACGTAGCCGGTGAAGCCGGCGCCGGTCTCGCTTACCGCGCCGCTCTGCAGGCCGTTCATGCGCAGCGTGCCGAGCAGCGCGCCCACGCCGCCGCGCACTTGCGGCACCAGCCACGGGCGGATCGGAAACGTCGCGCGCGCGCCGACGGTGAACTGCTGCACGAGCAGGCTGGTGTCGAACGTCGAGAACAGGCGATCGTGGCGCTCACCGATGGTCCACGAGCCTTCGACCCACAGCTGGCCGCGGCGAAACGAGTAGACCGTGTGCGCGTAGCCGAGCTCGGCTTGCAGCAGCGTCTTCGAGCCGCCGGTGGCGTAGAGGCCGCTGTCGCCGCCGAGCTCGGCGCTCAGGCGCACCGCCACCTCTTGCGCGGCGCGCGCGGGCGAGCGCGCGGCCACCACGACGACGAACGCGACGAGGACGAACCGCGCGACGCAGGAGAGTTTGCGCATGTCAGTTCCCCAGCTCGGCATCGAGCGCCCGCTGCAAGAAGATCCCCGAGAGCACGCGCGTGTCCTCGCGCGGCGACGTGGCGTCGGGCACCACGGTGACCAGGCCCTCGGGCGCGCCGTGGTCGACGATGAGGCGCGTGCCGACGGAGAGCACGCGCGCGGGCGCGTAGTCGAGCCGCAGATCGCGCGTGGCCAGCGTGGTCAGATCGAGGATGCCGAGCCGCGACAGGCTCGACGACACGCCGGCGAGAAAGCGGCTGCCGGCGAACGCGTAGCTCTGCAAGACGACCTGACCGTCGATCGGCGTGTCGGTGCGGCGCGGACCGAGATCGAGGATCGAGATCACCGTGCGAGCGTCGTCGTGCACCACGATCAGTTGGTTGCCGTCGGGCGTGGCGACGAGATCGTGCACCGGCTGCGCGAGCGTGCGGCGCGTGACGTTGCGCGCCAGGTTCGCCGACAAGTCTTTGAGCGCCACGAACTGCACGAAGCTCTGCGGCGACGAGCGGCTGAACAGCACCGCGGTCGTCGGCTGGCCGGGCGGCACGGCGAGGATCGAGTCGACCGGCGCGCCCATCGGCAGCGTCGAGAACTCGGCGGTCGTCGCGTCGATGAGCGCGACGTCGTTGCTGGCGTTGGCGGTGAGCAGGATGGTGCTCGCGCCGTCGTTGTAGAGGATCATGTCGAGCGCGGTCTTGCCGGTGCTCGGCTGATTGATGCGCGGCACGAAGTCGTTCTCCGCCGGATCGGTCGGCGTCTGCGCGGCGAGCGCCAGCGCGAACACATCGGCGGCGCCCTGGGCGCGCACGAACACGGTCGCGGTCTCGGGCGAGAACACCACCTGCTCGGGCGTGACCGTGGCGCTCGAGCCGATCGGCACCAGCGGCACCGTGATCTCGGAGCGATCGCCGTGCGCGAGATCGAGGAACGTGACGTAGTTGGTCGACAGCACCACCGCGAGCGCGCGCTCGTCGCCCATGCCCGGCGGAATCTGCAGCGGCGGGGCGTACACCACGCCGAGCGGCGACGAGCCGAGCGAGCGGATGGTGCGGTGCGCGGGGTTGGTGTTGGCGTCGGGGGCGCTGGTGAGATCGACGATCGCCAGCTCGTTCGGGTTGCGGAAGAAGGCGGGGTCCGACGGCGGCGACGCGCTGTAGAAGGCGATGGCGCGCGTGCCGTCGGGCGCGACCGCGAGGCGATCGAACGGCGACGTGAGCGGGTACGTGGCGGTGACCGCCGGCGCCGCGCCCATGCGCTCGACCACGAGGAGCGCGGGCGCGATCGTCGTCTGGCCGCGTTTGGTCGCCTCGCGGCCGGAGGTGAGCACGAGCAGGCGCTTTCGATCCGGCGTCGGCAGCGCGAAGCTGGCGGTGCGCCCGGCGGCGAGCGTCAGCACCGACGGCGGCGAGGTCGCCGGATCGAGCCAGAAGATCTCGCCGCGCGCGCCGTCGACCCACGCCACCGAGTCGACCAGCGGATACGGCCCGCTCACGTCGAGCGCGGCCGTCCACGCGTCGGGGCGATCGCCGCAGCCGGCGACGAGCAGCATCAGCAAGGGAAGTCGCATGCGTCCTCGCTTTCTCGCGCGCGCGCTCATTGAATGATCTGTCCGTTGAGCCCGAAGCCGGTGAGCGTGCGCGTGAGGAACGTCGTCTCGTCGACGAACGTCATGCGCCCGAGCGGATGATCCTGCGCGACGAACACCTGCGCCGTCTGCGGCACCACGCCCACCGCCACCGGCGGCGAGCCGAGCGCGATGCTGGTGATGACGAAGCTCGTCAGGTCGAGCGCCTCGACGGAGCGCACGCTCGCCGCCGGATTCGACAGCAGCAGGTAGCCGGTGCCGCCGCCCGGCGCGAACGCGAACGGCCCCGGCTCGGCGTCGGTCGGCTGCAGCTTGGCGTAGCCGCTCGACACCTGGAACAAGCTGTAGCCCTGGAGCTTGTCGAGGTAGACGTCGATCGGATCCATCGGCGACGGCGTGCCCGGCACCTTGTTGTGGATGATCAGCGCCGCCTTGCCGTTCGGCGACGCGGCGACGGTGCGCACGCCTTTTTTCAGCGCGTAGCTGGTGAGCGCGTGCGTGGCGAGATCGGCGACGATCATGACCTTCTGCGTGGTGGCGTTGGTGTAGAGCAGGCCGGCGGCGCCGTCGGCGGTGATGACGATCTGACCGGCGACGTAGGTGCCGGTGGAGACGTGATCGATCGCGGTGGCGTCGGTGAGCGCGCTCGGCAGCGGCAGAAAGTCGACCTCGTTCTGCGCGCGCAAGACGGCGACCGCGAGCGTGCCGTTCGGCGAGACCTCGAGATCGGTCGGCGAGCCGGGCAGCACCACGTCGGTGATCGCGCGCGTCCCGAGATCCACCGCGCGCACGCCGGCGAGCGCGGCGAAGCGCGCGAGCGCGGTCTTGCCGTCGGGCGTGATCACCACGTCGTCGGGCGGCAGCTCGGTGAGCGGATTGCGGCGCAGCGGCACCGTCGGCACGATCTGCGGCTGCGGCGTGGTCACCAGCGAGATCACCGACACGCCCTCGTCGTTGATGACGTAGCAGGCGGAGCCGTCGGGCGCGTACTTGACCTGCGTCGGGTTGAAGCCGACCGAGAGATCCACCGACTGCTCCCGGCCCGCCGCGAGCGCGAACAGGGTCACGTCCTGAAACGTCTGGCGCGGCGAGAGCTGGCCGCCCGAGAGCGCGAGATCGAACCAGCCGAGCGCGTAGCGCCCGTCGGGCGACATGGTGAGCTGGTTGAGGCCGGCGGCGGCGGGCAGCGTGATCGCGACGTCGGAGCCGTCGTCTTGCGAGCGCAGGAGCGTGGCGGTGTTCGACGCTTGATTGAGCACCAGCGCCACGTCCTCGCCCGGCACGGTGCGCAGCGGCGTCGGGTTGTCGCCGACGTCGATGGTGCGCACGTTCAAGCCGACCGAGTCGATCTTGATGACCGTGTTCTGATCGGGGACCGCGACGTAGACGTAGCGCTTTCCCGTCGCCGGCGGATCGACGTGGACGATCACCTCGGGCGGGCCGCCGCCGCCGTCGTCGCCGGCGCCGAGATCGGCGCTCGCGCCCTCGGTGACGCAGAAGCCGAACTGGTTGCAGAACTGCCCGGGCGCGCAGTCGTTGGCGCCGAAGCACTGCCGCTGCCCCGCGTCGGCGGCGCCGCGCCCGCCGTCGGCGGCGAACGAGGCCTCGCCGTTGCTGCTGCAGCCGCATAACAGCCAACCAAAGGCTCCCGCCCATCCGATGATCGCGCGCCAGCTCATCGGCAACCTCCGCCGTGCGCGTCAAGCAACGCGCGAGCCACTCGCGTCGCCGCGCCCGGTTTCTCGACGGAGACGCGCGGTGAGCGCGGGTACACGCGTGTCCGATCGAGATCACCGTTTTCGCGACATTGCTGTCAGCTTCGCGCCGCCGCGCGAGCGCGGTGAGCGTTCGACGGCTTCGTCGCGGACGCGTGCGATCTCCAACGGGCGCGCGTGTGGGTGCGGCGAGCTGCCCGGCGATCGGGCCGATGAGCTGCGCGGCACTGCGATTGCTTCGTGCCCGCGCATGGAGCTGCGCGCGCGCCTGCTGCTCGGGTCGCTGCTGATCTTCAGCGGGTGCGACGCCACCTACGCGCCGCTGATCCGCGCCGGCGCCTACGGCGCGCCCGGCCGCCTCGACGCCGGCCGAGTCGAGATCAGCGCCACCACGGGCGGCGTCTTCATCCCGCAGGTGTTCGTGCCGCACGTCGGCTACGGCGTCACCGACTGGTTCGCCGTCGAGGCCGGCGGCAACATCGCGCCCGGCGCGTGGTACACCGCGTTCGCCGGCACGCGCTTCTCGCTGGTGCCGAACCGCCACGAGCCGGTGCACTTCGTCGGCGATCTCGAGCTCGGCTTCGGCGGCGGCGTCGGCGGCGCGCGCTACAGCAACGCTCCGCAGTCGTCCGACTCCTGTCCCGACTGCGACGGCCGCACGTACACCGATCGCAACGCCTTCGGCGGCTATCAGGGCCTCGGCGTCGGGATCAAGATCTACTGGTTCACGCTGTTCTTGCGCGCGCGCGTCGAAGAGTCGGTGACCACCAACGTGCCGGTCACCATCTGGCCGTCGGCGATGATCGGCTTCGAGTTCGATGTTCGCCGCGTCGTCTCGTTCACGCTCGGCGGCGGCTTCATCGGTTATCACGACGACACCGACGCGGAGCCCGGTTGGTTCTATCAACTCGGCCTGACGTTCTTCATCGACACCAAACGCGACCACGCGCCGTGAGCGCGCGACATGACGCTTGAAGAATTGTCAGACAAGCCTCAATGTGGAGTGATGCGCAGATCGCTCCGCGGTGGTTTCACCCTCATCGAATTGATGATCGTCGTCGCCATCATCGGCATCCTCGCCGCCGTCGCCATTCCGGCGTTCATGAAATACATCCGCCGCTCGAAGACCGTCGAGGCGACGATGAACGTGCGCAAGCTGTTCGATTCGGCGGTGTCCTATTACGAAGGCGAGCACGCCGATATCGGCGGCAACATCCTGCCGCGTCAGTTTCCCGATCCGGTCGGCCCGTCGCCGGCGGCCAACAGCTGCTGCGGCCAGGCCGGCGACAAGTGCAAGCCGGTGACCACCAACTTCGATTCGCCGTCGTGGGCCGCGCTCAACTTCTCCGTCGACGATCCGTTCTACTACTGGTACCAGTTCGTCTCCGCGGGTATCGAGACCGCGGCCAACTTCCAGGCGTACGCGTACGGCAACCTCGACTGCGACGCGATCTACTCCACGTTCCAGCGCTCGGGCACCGTGCTCGCCGATCGCAGCGTCTCGGGCGGCTCGGGCCTGTTCTCCAAGAACGATATCGAATAGCGGCGGCGCTCAGCGATCGCTGGTCTTGCGCGCGGCCTCGCGGCGGTGCGTGCCGCCGAGATAGATGTCTTTCGGATCGAGCCCCAGCCGCCTGAGCGTGTCGTAGTCCGGCAGCCCGGTCGCCGGCTGATGCTGCTTGCGCTGAAACTTCCGCAGCGCCGCCTGCGTCGCGTCGTCGAGCTGCCCGCTTTGCTCGACCGATTCGCCGTGCCGCGCCAGCGCCGCCTGCAGCTTGCGCATCGACTGCGGATCGAGCATCCCGCCCGGCGTCGTGCGCACCGGCCGCGCCGACGACACCTCCTCCTGCTTGGGCGGCGACTTCATGGTCTGGCGATCGTTCGCCACGTGGTGCGCGTGACAGCCCGCGAGCAACACCGCGGTGAGCGCAATCGTGCGCCGCATGCTCCTCCTCATTCCTTTTTCGGCTGCGCCTTGACCGGCTGTTTATTGCGCCGGCTGAGCGCCTGCCGCGCCTGGCGAAACACGCCTTGATGTTGATTGGCGACCGGCGGCGGCACGTTCGATAAGCTCGCCGACAGCCCCTCGACGAACGCGTTGCGCAGCACCGCCATGATCGCCGGCATCTTTTGAATCTCGAGGTGCTTCAGATCGCCGTGAATCGGAATCACCGTCGCCAGCGCGTTTCGCCCCGGGACGCGATCCGAGAGGATCTTCACCGCCACGTCGGCGAGGAACGCCTTGATCTTGTCGCCGAGCTTGTTGTCCGCGGCTTTGACCTTGACGTTCTCGAGGATCGGTTTGATGCCGCCGGTGAGCTCGCCGCGCTTGCAGGTCACGGACGCGAACACGTCAATCTTCCCCTCTGGAATCGTCAGTCCCTTGATACTGGTAAACTGGTGAAGGTCACTGAGCTGTAGATGCTGGAGCTCCGCTGAGCCGGCGAACGTCAAACCCTTGTCGAATGGATCCATGGTCAGAAACACCGACAGCTCACCGGTGCGCTGCAGCTTGCCGCGCACGGTCACCAGCACCGGCAAGCCGTGCATCAGCTCTTTGCGCGACGCCGCGTTCTCGACCGTGGCGTCGAAGTCGTGCAGCCACAGCCGCTCTCCACTGTGGTGTTCGTCGACCAGGATCAGTTGACTGTGAACCACCGATAGACGTTCCAATCCCGCCGACGGCACCGACTCGAGCGTCTTGGCGATCTCGAGCGGCGGCTGCGCGGGCTTGCCGTTTTCACCCGGACGCATCGGCACCATCGCGCGCGCGTTCCAGAGCTTGATTCGCCGCACCAGGTGGCCGCGAAGCAGCTCGTGCCACGACCAGCGCATCTCCACGCGGTCGGCGTAGAACAGCGGCTCTTTGTGCGGGCCGGCCGGCATCTCGCTGACCTTCAGTCCATAGACGTCATAGCCGGGATTGATGATCGTCACCGAGACGCGCTTGAAGCTGCCGCTCGCGCCCTGTAGACGATCGAGACCTTTTTGGGTGGCAAACGCCACAATGAGGTTGAGACAGAAATAGACCAATAGCCCAAAACACGTCAGTGAAACCGGCAGCAGCGTCCAGAGCCAACGGCGCCGCTTGCGCGGCTTCACTGTAGTGTTCTTTGAGCTGTTCTTTGTCGGGTTCTTTGTACTCATCAGTGATCACGCAAGAGCTTCTGGTCCTTTTCGATGAGCTTCTTGGCGTGCCGCTCGTCCCATTCGGCGGCCCACGCGCCGGCGCGGTTGCCGGCCTTGCGATCCTCGGCGGCGTTGCGCTCCAGCCGCTCGACGTTGGCCTTCTGGCGCGCCAGATCGGCGGCCGGATCCGCCTTCTCCTCGAGCGCGCCCTTCTTCGCCGCTTTGTCGGTACGTTCCTTCTTGGACTGTTGCGAAGGTGACTTTCCGTCGTCGGCGAACGCGGGCGAGAGCAGCGCCGCGCCCAGGACGAGGGTTCGAATCAAGCGCATACCGGAGGTCATTACACGGCGCGTGCCCGAGCCCGCCCGCTCGCTCGGCAAACGAGCGCTCGCGGGTGTATCGTTCGGGCGTGAAGACGATCGCGTTCACCCTGCTCGCGGCGATCTCGCTGTGCGATGCGCGCGCGGGCGCGGACACATCGGCGAGCCTGCCCGCCGGCGCGAGCGCCGCCGCCGTCGAGCGCGCGCGGCAGCTCTGGCTGGCGCTGCCCAAGACCAAAGAGCGCTGCGGCGAGTTCGACTATTTCCCCGAAGGCGGCATGCGCAACTTCTATTGCCACTTGCTATCGCGCATCAGTTGGAGCGAATTGCAGCAGCTCGCGCCGATGCCGGTGTTCCTCAAAGGCCCGCATACCAAAGAGCGGCTCAATCTCAAGTCGCGCACCGCGTTCGGCTACTACAACCCCGAGTTCGTGCGCTGGCTCGGCGCCGCGTTCCTGCCCGCCGCCTCGGACGAGAGCTTCCGCGCGGCGACGCAGCCGATCTACGATCGCTACGTGCGCCCGCTCGCGCGCGTCTTCTTCGCCGCGCACCGCAAGCTGCACGCCGATCCGGAATTCCTCGAGCGGGAGAAGCGCGCGCTGCTGGCCGCGATCGCCAAGCACCGCGTCGAGGAGATGCCGTACGAAAAGTATTACGACTACACCGGCGGCGAATATGACGGCAACGTTTCGAAGACCGCGGTCGCGTTCTGGATCCGCCGCTCGATCGACGGCACCGACGGCGAGATGTTCGCCGACCTCACGCGCCTCTTGTCCGTGTACGATCCCTCGTTCGTCCGCTGAGGAGCGCGCATGACCACCACCGCTCTACGCATCTGTCCGCTGTGCGAAGCGTGCTGCGGTTTGGAGATCACGCTCGACGGCGCGCGCGTCGCCGGCATCCGCGGCCACGACGCCGACGGATTCAGCGGCGGCTATATCTGTCCCAAAGGGCCGGCGCTGAAAGATCTGCACGAGGATCCCGATCGCCTGCGCGCGCCGCTGGTGAAGCGCGGCGGCCGATTGGTCGAGACGAGCTGGGAAGAGGCGTTCGCCGAGATCGAGCGGCGGCTGCCGCCCATCCGCGCGCAGCACGGACCGCACTCGGTGGCGCAGGTGATCGGCAATCCGGCGGCGCACAAGATCGGGCTCCTGCTCTATGGCGCGCGGCTCGCGCGCGCGCTCGGCACGCGCAACATCTTCTCCGCGTCGACGCTCGACCAGATGCCGAAGCAGCTCTCGGCGGGGCTGATGTTCGGGCACTGGCTGTCGATCCCGGTGCCGGACATCGAGCGCACCGACCTGCTGATGATCCTCGGCGCCAATCCGATGGCGTCGAACGGCAGCTTGTGGACGGTGCCCGATTTTCGCGGCAAGGCGCAGGCGCTGCGGGCGCGCGGCGGGAAGATGGTGGTGATCGATCCGCGGCGCAGCGAGACCGCGGAGCTGGCCGATCGGCACGTGTTCATACGGCCGGGCGGCGACGCGTTCTTTCTGCTCGGGCTGGTGCACGCGCTGTTCGACGAGAAGCTCGCGCGGCTCGGAAGATTGGCGGCGCACGTCGACGGCGCCGAGGCGCTCGAGCGCGCGGTCGGCGGGTTCGCGCCCGAGCGCGTGGCGGCGCGCTGTGGGATCGACGCGGCGACCATCCGCGAGCTGGCGCGCGCGCTCGCGTCGGCGGAGCGCGCGGCGGTCTACGGGCGCATCGGCACCTGCACGCAGGAGTACGGCACGCTGGCGAGCTGGCTGGTCGACGCGGTCAACGTGCTCACCGGCCACCTCGACGAGCCGGGCGGCGCGATGTTTCCCAAGGCGGCCGCGTTCGCCGCCAACACCGCCGGCGCGCCGGGCAAGGGGCGCGGCATCACCACCGGTCGGCGCAAGAGCCGCGTGTCGGGCGCGCCCGAAGTCTTCGGCGAGCTGCCGATGACGTGCCTCGCCGAGGAGATCGAGACGCCGGGCGACGAGCGCATTCGCGCGCTGATCGCGATCGCCGGCAACCCGGTGCTGTCGTCGCCGAACGGCGCGCGTCTCGCCGCCGCGCTGGAGAAGCTCGAGCTGATGATCAGCCTCGACATCTACGTCAACGAGACCTCGCGGCACGCCGACGTGATCCTGCCGGGCGTCTCGCCGCTCGAGGAGCCGCACTACGACGTCGCGTTTCCGCAGCTCGCGTATCGCAACTTCGCGCGCTACAGCGAGGCGGCGCTGCCGCGGCCGGCGGGCCATCCGGCCGAGTGGGAGAATCTGCTGCGGCTGATCGCGATCGTCGACGGGCGCGGCGCGAACGCCGACGTGGCGCAGCTCGACGACGAGCTGACCGCGCACGAGGTGGCGCGCGTGGCCGGGCCGTTCGCCGAGGCGGCGCTGGCGGCGTCGGCGCGTCATCGTGGTCCCGATCGGCTGCTCGATCTCGCGCTGCGCGCCGGGCCGTATCGCCTCACGCTCGACGAGGTCAAGGCCGCGCCTCAGGGGATCGATCTCGGCCCGCTCGCGCCGCGCGTGCCCGAGGTGCTGCGCACGCCGTCGGGAAAGATCGAGCTGGCGCCGCCGTCGCTGCTCGCCGATCTCGCGCGTCCCGCGGCCGATCTCGCGCGGCCCGCGCCTGCGCTGGTGGTCGTCGGCCGCCGCCAGCTGCGCTCGAACAATAGCTGGATGCACAACCTGCCGAGCCTCGCCAAGGGGCCGTTTCGCTGCACCGCGCTGGTGCACCCCGACGACGCCGCGCGGCTCGGGCTCACGGACGGCGGCGAGGCGCGCATCGCCAGCGCGCACGGCGAGGTGCGCGCGCGCGTCGAGGTGAGCGACGAGATGATGCCGGGCGTGGTCAGCCTGCCGCACGGCTGGGGCCACGAGCTCGCGGGCGCGCGGCTCACCGTCGCCGCCGAGCGGCCGGGCGCCAACTTGAACGCGCTCCTCGGCGTCGACGCGCGCGATCCGCTGTCGGGCAACGCGGTGCTGAGCGGCGTGGCGATCGAGATGACGGCCGAAAGGGGGCGCGAATGACCTGGGCGATGGCGAGCATGGCGACGGATGGAAGCTTGTGGGCGATCGACTCTTCGTCGACGGCGCAGCTGCACCTCGGCGACGGGCAGTACCTCGCCGACAACAGCGTGGCGATGGCGCAGCTCTCGGTGGCGTCGGGCACGCAGGCGTGGGGCCTCGACACGAGCGGCCGGGCGCTCGCGCTCGCGCCGGCGCCGCTGCAGCTCGTCGGCGCCAACATCGGCAGCGTCGCCGTCGGGCGCGACGGCACGGTGTGGCGCGCGAGCGGCTACCCGGCGAGCATCTCGCGCCGCAACGCCGACGGCACGTGGCAGAGCATGCCGCTCATCAACTCGTCGCCGCGCGGCCCGCAGAGCGGCGCGCTCGCCGTCGGCGACGCCAACACGGTGTGGGCGATCTCCGGCGACTACTATCAATCGCCGGCGTGGCGCTTCGACGGCGCGCAGTGGGTGAACACCACCTCGGGCATGAACGGCTTCGCGTTCCTCTCGATCGGCCGCGACAACTCGGTGTGGGGCTACTGCCCGGGCGACGCGTCGATGTCGGGCAAGCTCTATCGCTACGTCGCCGACGGCAACTGGAGCGTGCTGCCGGGTCCGGGCTTCATCCAGATGGCGGCGGTGCGCGAGGGCGCCGACATCTGGATCTCCGACGGCTACGGCAATTTGTCGCACTGGGACGGCGGGCGCTGGACGCCGCAGCCGGGCCGGCTGAGCGCGCTGTGGTCCGCCGCCGACGGCACGCTGTACGGCTCGCTCGCCGGCCCGCCGATGCAGCCGGGCACCAACTTTCGCTATAACGGTTTCTATAATTGGACGCAGCTCTCGCTGCCGCTCGACGTCTTGTGGACGTTCCAGGAGTCGGGGCTGCACAACGCGTGGCTGGTCAACCTCGACGAGTCGTCGGGCGGCGACAACCTGTACACGTGGGCCGGCTTCACGTGGCAGCCGATGGGCGCGACGCTGGCGAGCATCTCCGGCGCCGCCGACGGGACGGTGTGGGGCGTCGACGCGAGCAACAAGATCTTTCGCTATAACGGCAGCGGCTGGGACGCGATGCCGGGCGCGGCGACCCGGATCGCCGTCGGCAGCGCGGCGCAGGTCTGGTCGATCGCGCCGGGCGGCGGCGTGCAGAGCTTCGTCGCCGGCGCGTGGCAGGCGGCGCCGTCGCTCGGGCAGGCGGCGCTCAGCCTGTCGGTCGGCTCGGACGGCGTGGCGTTCGCCGTCGGCGCCGACCACTATCTCTATCAGCTGCACAACAACGCGTGGGTCAAGCGCGCGAGCGCCGGCAAGCTGCTGCAGGTCTCCGGCGGCGACTCGTATCACCTCGCCGGCGCGACGCTGAGTAACCACGGCACGCCGCCGATCAACTACGTGTGGCTCGGCGGCTTCCCGCCATAGCGCATCCGCGGTAAAGTGGCGCCATGCGATTTCTAGCTGCCGTCATCGTGGTGCTCGCCTCGGGCGCGGCGCGCGCCGAGCTGGCGCCCGGCCACGTGGTCAACGCCAAGGCGTCCAAGACCGAGCGCGAAGCCGCCCGGGCGGCGAGCGAAGCGGGGCAGGCGCTGGTGCAGAACGACTTCAACGGCGCCATCTCCGCCGCCGATCGCGCCATCGCCGTCGACTCGAAGCAGCCGTGGGCGCACTACGTCCGTGCCGAGGCGCTGGTGCGGCTCGGCCGCCTCGACGACGGCCTGGCCGAGCTGCGCCTCGCCGAGCAC
>DASREC010000078.1:0-11598 GCA_035652295.1 Polyangia bacterium | reverse complement strand
GTCGGCGCGGCCGGCAACATGTGCGGCGGCGTGAACGCGTGCGACGGCGCCGGAACGTGCAAGCTCGCCAACGGCCAATCGTGCGGCACGAACGGCGCGCTGTGCGCGACCGGCAACTGTACGGACAGCGTGTGCTGCGGCGTCGCGTCGTGCGGCACGTGCAAGACGTGCGACGGCACCGCGCCCGGCACGTGCACGAATCAGCCGCTCGGCCCGGGCACCGGCTGCAACGCCGCCGGCCAATCGTGCGACGGCTCGGGCAGCTGCAAGCTCGCCCTCGGCCAGCCGTGCGCGAACCCCTCGCAGTGCGCAAACACCAAGTGCGTCGACGGCACGTGCTGCTCGACGGGATCGTGCCCGGTTTGCCAGACGTGCGCCGGCGTCACGCCCGGCACGTGCAACAACCAGCCGCCCACGCTGCCGGGAAACCTGTGCCCGTCGCCGCAGCACTGCGACGGCGCCGGCAAGTGCCGCCTCGGCTGCGCCACCAACGCCGACTGCGGCGGCTCGCTCAACTGTTTCAACGGCGTGTGCTGCACGCAGCTCTGCAACGGCGGCAACGTCACGATGTGCGGCGGCGCCAACAAGCAGCTCGACGAGGAGTGCGTGAACGGCACGACGTGCATGAACTACAACATTCAGTGCACCTCGAGCTGCATGAGCGGCGGCGGGATGAGCTGCACCTGCATCACCGACGCGGAGTGCAGCAACACCGTCGGTTCGTTCGGGCCCGACTGGTGTTGGAACGAGGGCGGCGTGATGGGCCCGCACTGCCAACCGCCGATCCTGCACGGCGGCCAGTGCGACGACGCGCGCTGCGTGAGCGCCGGCTGCCCGCAGTGCGAGAACGGCGTGCCGTGCCCCGGCGGGAACGGCACCTTCTTCTGTCCTTAACGCTGTAGCGTGAGCGCGAGCAGCGCCGCTTGATCGTCGTACGCGCCCACCGCGTGCAGCTTGTACGTATACGCGAGCTGCACGCGCACGATCCCGTCGAGCTCGTAGACGCTGAGCCCGCCGGTGAACGCGTGAAAGCGATCGCGCCCCGGCCGCGGCTCGTCGAGCCACTCGTAGCGCGCCTCGAGCTCGATGTGCGGCCGCCACACCATCACCGCCGCCTGCGCCGTCAGCCCCTGGCGCGTCACGCGCGGCGACGCGAATGGATTGGCGCGCTCGATCGGCGAGCCGGCGTCGTAGAGATACTCGACCACCACGCCGAGCGGCCCCCACTTGAACGGCACATCGCCGCCCACCGCCCACGACGTCGCGTTCGGCGTGTACTCGTAGAACGCCGAGAAGTCGAGGCCGAAGCGCGGGCGGCGCAGCCACTCGGGCGCGTCGAACAGCGTCGACACCGACGAGCCCACCGGGCCGAGCGGCTCGATCAGCCCGCGCCCGGTGACGACGAAACCCTCCGACGGAAGATTGGCGAGGTCGCGCGCGCTCTCGTAGAAGCCGGCGGTGAGCCGCGCGGCGCCGAGCGCGACGTCGGCGGTGAGCCCGAGCCGGCGATCGGGCGCGATCGACGACGACAGCGCCGGGCGGAACGGAATCGCCAGCGCGCCCTCGGGCTCGTCGTGGCCGAACGCGAACGCGACCTTGTGAATGCCGACCCACGCGGTGAGCCAGCGCCACGGCGACCAGCCGACCTCGGCGGCGGTGAAGCGTCCCCACCGAGACGCGTCCGATCGCGCGCGCTCCAATTCGTCCCACGGCTCGTAGACCAGGCGATACCAGAGCGTGGTGTGGCGGATCGCGACGCGCCCGCAGACCCCGAGCCGCAGCACGCGCAGCACCGGCCCGCTGCCGGCGACCGGATCGCCGAACTGCGGATCGACGTCGCGCCCGGCGAGCGGCACGATCGCGCCCGAGATCAACCC
The DNA here is from genome assembly GCA_035652295.1 of Polyangia bacterium. Taxonomy (GTDB): domain Bacteria; phylum Myxococcota_A; class Polyangia; order Palsa-1104; family Palsa-1104; genus DASREC01. The sequence goes on along the minus strand of DASREC010000078.1, from coordinate 9,721 downwards.
CGACGGTTGCGCTTTCGTCGACGGCAATCCGTCGCCCGCGCAGCCGATGCCGGGCGGCCCGAGATCGATCGCCGCCGCGCGCGCCGGCGCGAGCACGATCGCGATCGCAACCGCCAACGCAAACGCTACTTCTTCGCTTGCGCCTTGCCCCACGTCGCCGACGCTACCGCGCTCTTGAGCTTCGCCACCAGCGCCGCCGGCACCTCCGGCTCGGGCAGGGTCCGAAAGATCGCGTTCGAGTCGCGCGACTTGATCTCCTGATCGAACGGCCGCTGCGGATTGCGCAGCTGCACGACGCTGGTCTGCGGCGGCGCGATGAACCCCTTCGACAGCGCCACGCCGATCCTCGACGGGCAGTGACACGGATTGCGCGGATCGACGTGCTCGCAGCGCGGCGCCAGGTAGTCGCCGATCTTCTTGCGCGCGCGCGACAGCCGCACCTTGAACGCGCTCACCTTGATGCCGAGCGCCTTCGACGCGTCCTCGTCGCTCTTGCCGAGCACCGACGACATCACGAACGCCACGCGCTCGCCCGGCGACAGGCAGTTGATCACCGACGTCATGCAGCCCTGCTTCAGCTCCCACAGCAGAAACTCGCGCTCGGGCTGGCTCAGCGACGACACCTCGTGCGTGCGCGTGGCCTCGGAGCGCAGCGTCTCGTCGAGCAGATCGAAGTCGACCTCCGGCGTCGGCGGCAGCTTCTTCTCGATCACGTACGACGCGATCTTGAGCAGCCACAGCTCGCGCTCTTTGGCGTCGTTCGGCGCCTGGCCCTGCGCCGCGCGCTCGAAGGTCTCGAACGTCGCCGACTCGGCGTCGGCGCTCGACAGCGTCATGCGCGAGCAGAAATGGTAGACCATCCCGAGGTGCTTCTCGATCAGCGCGAGCCGCGCGTCTCCAGGTGGGGTCCCCATCGTTACACCGTTGTTCAAGGCATCTCATCGTAATAGATTCGTTACCCCAATGACAAGGATTCTCGCCGCGAGCTTTGCAATCGGATTGTGCGCGTGGGCGTCGTGCTCCGCGAGCGGCGGCCATCCACCGACGGCGCGCATCGCGCTCGCGCCGGCGTACGTCAAGCTCGGCGACGCATACGCGACCGACGTGATCGCCGACGGCAGCGCGTCGTCGGCCGCGATCGACGATCCGCTGGCGATCCATCCGCTCGCGTTCGATTGGACGATCGACGATCCCAACGCGCGCTTCTCCCCCGACGCGCATTCACCCAAAGTCACCGTGCGCGTCGCCGGCGATCACCCGGTCGCGATCCACCTGACGGTCACCGACTTCGCCGGCGATAGCGGCGCGGTCTCCGCGATCGTCGGCGTGACGGTTCCCTGATTGGTTAGCTGAGCGGCTTGGCGGCGGCGGTGACGGCGGGCTCGCGGCTCTTGGTCGCCGGCGCGGGCGCGACGAACGACTCCAGCTCTTTGGTGATCTTCTTGAGCAGGTCGGCCTTCTCGCGATAAGGCAAGAACGCGCTCTTGAATCCGCTGATGATCATCTCTTTGAGATCGTCGAGCGTCAGTCCATACGTCTCGTGAATCAACAGCAGCTCTTTGGACACCGTCGTATTGGTCATCAATCGATTGTCGGTATTGATGGTCACGCGCAAACCATAGGTATAGAAAAACGGCAGCGGGTGCGACGCCAGGTCGGGCGCCGCGCGCGTCTGGATGTTCGACGACAGGCAGATCTCGAGCGGGATGCGGTGGTCGTTGACGTAGTTGAGCAGGTCGCCGTTCTCGCGCAGCCGCGTGCCGTGGCCGATGCGGTGCGCGCCGCAGTAATGGATCGCCTGCGCGATCGACTCCGGTCCGTACGCCTCGCCCGCGTGCGCCGTGCAATTGACGTTGTTATTGAGGATGAGCTGAAACGCCTCTTTGTGATCTTTGGCGGGATAATTATATTCCGCCCCGGCGAGATCGAAACCGATTACGCCCCGGTTTTTGAATGCCACGCAAAGCTCGGCCATTCGCAAACTCGACTCGGCGCTGATCGATCGAATGCCGCACAGGATCACGCCCGAGCGCACGCCGAAGTCGCGCTCGCCGGCGCGCAGGCCCTGAATCACCGCCTCGACGATCGGCGCCAGCTTGAGCCCGCGCTGCGTGTGCAGCATCGGCGAGTAGCGCACCTCGAGGTAGCGCACGTTCTCGCGCGCGCAGTCCTCGGCCAACTCGTACGCGGTGCGAAACAGCGACTCCTCGGTCTGCATCACCGACAGCGTGATATCGAACGCCTTCAAATAATCGTCGAGCGAAGAGCAGCGCTCGCCGGCGTAGATCATCTTGAACAGCTTGTCGGGATCCTCCGCCGGCAGCCGCACCTTCTGCTTCTGCGCCAGGTCGAGGATGGTCTCGATGCGCAGGCTTCCGTCGAGGTGGCAGTGGAGATCGGTCTTGGGGAGCTTTTCGATGAAATCGAGTGTCAGGGGTGCCATCTCGGAATTATAAAGCAAACGTCAAAGGAGTCACCTCAATGGATCATTCGCGCGAGTTTCTCGAGCTGGTCAATGACGCCAAGCGGCGCGTCACCGAGGTCACCGTCGACGACGTGCAGGCGCGGCGGGCGCGCGGCGAGCGCTTTCGGTTGATCGACGTGCGCGAGGACGACGAGTGGCGCGCCGGCCACGCGCGCGGCGCCGAGCACCTCGGGCGCGGCGTGCTGGAGCGCGACGTCGTCGGCAAAGTCCCCGACAAGAGCGAGGAGCTGATCCTGTATTGCGGCGGCGGCTTCCGTTCGGCGCTGGCGGCGGATAACCTGCTGCGCATGGGTTACACGCGCGTGCGCTCGCTCGCGGGCGGCTGGAAGGAGTGGCTGGCGCGCGGCCTGCCGACGGAGAAATGAGGCGGCGCGCGTGAAGGGCGTCGACTTCGGCAAGGCGGCGGGCGACTACGCGCGGCACCGCGCGGGCTTTCCACCGTCGCTGTTCGAGCGGCTGGCGGCGCTCGGCGTGGGCCTGCCCGGCCAGCGCGTGCTCGATCTCGGCACCGGCACCGGCACGCTGGCGCGCGGCTTCGCCGAGCGCGGCGCCGAGGTCACCGGCCTCGACGTGGCGCAGCCGATCCTTGACGAGGCGGCGCGGCTGGCGGATGAGCGCGGGCTGCGCGTGCGCTGGCTGCGCGGGCGCGCCGAGGACACCGGGCTCGACGGCGGCGCGTTCGATATCGTGTCCGCGGGGCAGTGCTGGCACTGGTTCGATCGCGTGCGCGCGGCGGCCGAGGTGCGGCGGCTGCTCGCGCCCGGCGGCGCGTTCGTGGTGGCGTACCTCGACTGGATCTCGCTGCCCGGCTCGATCGCCGACGCCACCGAGACGATGATGGAGCGCGCCAACGCCGAGTGGAAGTGGCGCGGCTGGTCGAGCGGCAACCTGCGCTGGCTCGACGACGCCGCGCTCGCCGGCTTCGCGTGCCGCGAGGCGTTCGCCTACGACGTCGAGGTTCCCTACTCGCACGAATCGTGGCGCGGCCGCGTGCGCGCCTCGGCCGGCATCGGCGCCTCCTTGCCCCCCGACGCCGTCCAGCGCTTCGACGATTCACTCCGCCAAATGCTCGCCGAACGCTTCCCTGCAGATCCGTTCGTGGTCACGCACCGGGTCTTTGCGATGATCGCGCGCTGAAGGGAGTGCACGGTTGAGGGCGCTGCGTTACGCGCGCGGGCCGCGGCGCAGTGCCGCCGTGCTCAAACAGTCCTCGGTCGCGCAGACGCGCCCTGCGGAACTGCGCGCGGCGGCACTGCGCCGCGGCCCACGCGCTACACTCCGCGCGACGGCACTCCGCACCTCGCGCTCGATCAATCCATACAGATCTCGACGCTTGCCGAAAGCTGGTCTGCGGACCTTGCGGGGAGCGGAGTGGAGCGGGAGGGTGCGGCAAAATGCCGCCGCGCGCAGTTCCGCAGTGTCGCGTCTGCGCGACCGAGGACTGTTTGAGCACGGCGGCATTTTGCCGCACCCTCTCGCGTAACGCAGCGCGCACGCGTCGAGCAATCTCAGGCAGCTCGACGGCGACGACGGCGAATCCAGATCCAAAGACCGAGCAGCAACGGAAAGGCGCCGCCGGAGATCGAGGCGCCGAGGACGAACGAGCGCGGGCGGTAGTAGACGTCGAGCTCGTATTTGCCGGCGGGCGCCTCGACGCCGAGTCGGCCGCCGTCTTTGTCGCGCTCGACCTTCGGGCCGACGCGCACCACCTGGCCGGCCGACGTCTTCCAGTGCTCGTTCCAGTTCTCGTTGATCATCACCGTCGTCGGGCGATCGAGCTCGAGCATCAGCTCGACGCGGTTGGGCGTCCAGTGCACCGCCGGGATCCTGCCCGCCGACGGATCGGCGAGGCGCACCTGCGGCACGTCGCCCTCGTCGAGCTGCAGCGCGCGCTCGAGCGGCGCCTCCTCGTCGCAGGCGATGGCGCCGTGCCCCTCGAGCACGGTGAACATCATGGTCTGCCAGCTGCCGTGGATGTGGCTGAACGCGACGTCGCGCCGCGGCTCGCGCTGCTGCAGATCGAAGATCTTGTACCAGCGCGCCCACTGGAACGCGACGCCGTCGCCGGCGGCCAGCACCACCACGATCGCCGCCGCCACGCGCGCGAATTTTTCGCCGCGCCACTCGGCGACGCGCGCGCGCAGATCGTCGAGCGCGCCGGCGCACAGGAGCGGAAACGCCAGCGCCAGCAGCACCGCGTAGCGCGACGGCACGCGCAGGTCGCGGTAGATCGGCAGGTGCTTGAGCAGCCACCACGGCCCGTAGGGAATCGCGCGCCCGGCGACGATGCCGGCGCCGATCGCCACCACCCACCACCACGCGCGCGTCGGCTTCTTGGCGATCGCCGACCACAAGATCAGCGGCGGCGTGACGTACGCCAGGCGATAGCCGTACTCGTGGAACCAGTAGCGCTTGCCCGGCACCGCCTGCAGGCCGGCCCAGAAGTAGGCGTTCTTGATCATCTCGAACACCGTCGAGGAGTCGGTCTCCCACTGGCGGCGCGGATGATCGAGCGCGAACTCGAGCGCGGGCAGGATGCGCGCCGCGCCGAGGGCGAACGCGCACGCGGCGCCGAGCAGCAGCACGCGGTACGGCTTCAGGCTGCGGCGTTTTGCCGCATCTACCGTCGAGACGGTGGCGAGCAGCACGGTGGCCATCGCCGGCGTCGAGGTGCCGCCGTGCGCAATGATCCACGCCGCGATCGCGCCGAGCGGAATCGCCCATTCGAGCTGCTCGCGCCCGCGGCGGTAGCACAGCACCAGATAGGGAAACAGCGCCGCCGACGCGAAGTTGGAGTGGCCCGACGACAAATGCAGCGCCAGCCAGCCGCCGGCGCCGAACAGCACCGACGCCAAGAGCGACGCGCTCACCGACGCTTCGTGATCGCGCGCCAGGCGATACATGCCGTCGAAGGCGCAAAAATAATACGTGAGCAGCATCAGCTTGACGCCGAGCGCGGTGCCGAACAGGAGCGCCCACACGAACGTCGGCGACGCCACCTCCGACTGCGGATTGGCCAGCAGCACCTCGCCGCCGCAGCCGTACGGATTCCACAGCGGCACCTGGTGGAACCACAGCACCGAGCGGCGCCCGACCTCGATCCACGACTGGAAGTAGCGCCAGTCGTAGGCGCTCGCGTAGTACGACGGGTGCTGGAAGATCGGCGCCAGGGCGAGCAGCGCCAGCGCCAGGAAGACGAGCGGCAGCCAGCGCTCGTGCTTCATCGCGCGGCGACGCGGCGCTCGAGCCAGTCGACGATGCGGGCCTCGAGCCGCGCGCCCTCCAGGCGATCGATCTCCTGCACGCCGGTCGGCGAGGTGACGTTGACCTCGGTGAGCCAGCCGCCGATGACGTCGATGCCGACGAGATAGAGGCCGTCTGCGCGCAGGCGCGGCGCGAGCGTGGAGCAGATCTCGAGATCGCGCGGCGTGAGCGTGGTCTTGGTGGCGGTGCCGCCGACGTGCAGGTTGCCGCGCGTCTCGTCGGCGCGCGGCACGCGCAGGACCGCGCCGATCGGCTCGCCGTCGAGGAGGAGAATGCGCTTGTCACCTTCGCGCGCCTCCGGCAGGTAGCGCTGCGCCATCACCAGGCGCGTGCCGTCGCAGGTCACGGTCTCGAGGATCGAGTTGGTGTTGCGGTCGTCGGTGCGCACGTGAAACACGCCCGAGCCGCCGCAGCCGTCGAGCGGCTTGACGATCATCTGGCCGCCGAAGTCGGCGAGCGCGCGCTTGAGGCCGGCGAGCGAGCGGGTGACGCGCGTGGGCGCGATCAGCGACGGGAAGTTGAAGATGTAGAGCTTCTCGTTGGCCTCGCGCAGGCCGCGCGGATCGTTGACCACCAGCGTGCGGCCGCGCGCGCGCTCGAGCAGGAGCGTCGCAAAGTAGTAGTCGAGATCGAACGGCGGATCCTTGCGCATCAGCACCGCGGCGAACTCGCCGAGCGACGTGGCGGCGCCCCCGTCGGAGCCCGCGCGCACCAGCACGTCGTCACCGTCGAGCTCCAAAGCGTCCGGCTGGCACGTGTCGACGGCGTGGCCGCGGCGGCGCGCCTCGTCGATGATCACCACCGTCGTGTCGGTCTCGGGGTGGATGCGCGCCGGACCGTCCATCACCACGAGGACGCGCATGCTCAGCTCGTCGGCGGCTCGCCTGAAGACGAGGACGGAGCCGGCGCGGGCGCGGCGGCCTCGCCGATCTCCGGCTTGGTCGGTAGCAGGTGCTCGAGGCCGTGCTTGCGCAGGCGATAGTAGAGCGTCGAGCGGTTGATGCCGAGCGCGCGCGCGGCGCCGGCGATGTTGCCCTGGTTGCGATCGATCGCGGCGACGATCTCGCTCTTCTCCTGCTCCTGCAGGCGCGCTTGTAGCGGCTTGCCGCCGGCGGGCAGCACGGCCGGCGCCGACGACGCGGCGGCCGCCTGCACCTGCGCGCGGCGACCGAAGTCGAGATCGGCGGCGGTGACCTCGTGGCCGCGGCACACGATGATCGCGCGCTCGACCACGTTCTCCAGCTCGCGCACGTTGCCCGGCCACGAATATTGTTGCAACGCAGCAAGCGCGCCGCCGTCGAAGCCGCGCACCGCCTTGCCGGTGACGCGGTTGAACTTGGAGACGAAGTGCTCGACCAGCTTCGGCAGATCTTCCTGGCGGTCGCGCAGCGGCGGCAGCGTGATGGGAAAGACGTTCAGGCGGTAATAAAGGTCCTCGCGGAACTTGCCGCCGGCGATCAGCGTCTCGAGATCGCGGTGCGTCGCCGAGACCACGCGCACGTCGACTTTCAGCGTCTCCGATCCGCCGACGCGCTCGAACTCGCGCTCCTGCAAGACGCGCAGGAGCTTGACCTGCACCTCCATCGGCAGATCGCCGCACTCGTCGAGGAACAGCGTGCCGCCGTCGGCCAGCTCGAAGCGTCCCGGCCTGCGCCCCTGCGCGCCCGTGAACGCGCCCTTCTCGTGGCCGAACAGCTCGCTCTCGAGCACGCCGGGCGCGAGCGCGGCGCAGTTGACGCGCACGAACGGCTTCTTCTCGCGCGGCGAGTTGATGTGGATGGCGTGCGCGACCAGCTCCTTGCCGGTGCCGGTCTCGCCGCGCAGCAGCACCGTCGAGTGCGTCGGCGCCACCTGCTCGACCTTCAGCAGCACCTCGCGCAGCGTCGGCGCGTCGCCGATGATCTGCCCGAAGTCGAACTCGCCGTGCATCTCCTGCGACAGGTAGCCGGCGTACTGCTCGAGCTGCTCGGTGAGCCGGCGGTTCTCGCGCCGCAGATGATGGCGCTCGATCGCCTGCGTGAGGATGCCCTTCACTTCCTTGGCGTCCCACGGCTTGGTGATGTAGCGATAGACGTGGCCGAGGTTGATCGACTCGATCAGCACGTCGACGTCGGTGAACGCGGTCAGGATGATCGGCACCGCCTCGGGCCGCACGTCGCGCGCGGCCTTCAAGAACTCGAGCCCGGTCATGCGCGGCATGCGCTGATCGGTGACGATCACCGCCACGTCGTGCTCGCGCAGAACGTCGAGCCCCTCGTCTCCGGAGCCGGCGGTGTGGATCTTGAAGACGCGCTTGAAGTTGAAGCGGAAGGCGTCGAGGTTGTCCGGCTCGTCGTCGACCACGAGAATGGGAAAGGCGCTCAGATCGGGCGGCAGCACCGTCGCAGGGTATCACAATTCAATTTTCGCAATTTGACTTCGGCAATCGGCGCCGAGAAGATCTCGCGGATGGAGTCCCAGCAGCGGTTGGAGGCGAAGGGGAAGATTCTGGTGGACGCGCTGGTGATGTGTCTCTCGCGCTCGAAGGTGCGCGAGGTGGTGGATCCGGAGACGATTCGATCGGTGATCGGCTCGGCGCTCGGCGAGCTGTGGCGCGAAGGTGAGTTTCGGCTCGAGCCGGTTTGGAAGATCTTGTGCCAGCAGCCCGGGCTGAGCGCGCAGGCGGTGGCGCCGCCGATGTTCGTGTTCAAGTCGCACGAGGAGCAGCTCGGCGTGGCGGTGCGTTTGCCGCAAGCGCTGGCGGCGGTGCCGCGCGCCGAGCAGGTGAAGCTGCGCGACGCGCTCGGGATCAAGAGCGAAGAGTTCGCGCAGTACCTGCGGGAGCTGGCGGCGCTCGCGACCAGCGAGCAGGCCAAGCGCGGCGACGCGAACAAGCCGGCGCGCGCCGAGCCGAGCAAGCCCGCGCCCGAGCCGCGGCGCGATCAATACGCGCTGCCCAAGACCGGTCCGATGAAGAAGGCGTCGCCGAGGAGCCGCGGCCTGATCGCGGCGCTGCTCGGCGCGGCGGCGATCGCGGCCATCGGCTTCGCGCTCTACTCGAGCTTGTCGTCGAGCGCCGCGGCGTTCGACACCGCCGACGTCGCGTCGATCCTGCAGCTCGAGCGCGGGCTGCGCAAAGGCGAGGGCATCACGGCGCACATCCGCGATCCACGCTGGGAGGCGCTCGGCAAGGACGAGCAAAAACGGCTCGCGGGCGAAGTCTTCGAGCGCGAGCTGCAAAAAGGCATCAAGGTGATGACCCTGCAAGACGGCGCCGGCCGCGTGCGCGTGATCGCCAGCGACGTGCCCGGCAACCGGCAGGTCATCGTGCGCTGATTTTGGCTCCTGGGTTTTGCATGCTTGCCTACAAGTTGCACACCGCGGTAAAATGGTGCCATGGGCAAGTCGCGCGGTTTCACCTTGATCGAGCTGATGATCGTGGTCGCGATCATCGGCATCCTGGCTGCGGTGGCGATTCCTTCGTTCATCAAGTACGTGCGGCGCTCGCAGACCGTCGAGGCGAGCATGAGCTTGCGGCGTATGTATGACGGCGCGGTCTCGTACTTCACGGGTGAGCACTCGGACGTGAACGGGCTGATCCTGGCGCGGCAGTTTCCCGGAAGCGTCGGCCCGACGCCAGCCACGCCGCCGGCGGGGACGCGCGTGGTGGTGCCGCCCGCGCAGTGGGGCGTACCCGAGTGGAACGCGCTCGATTTCTCGGTCAACGATCCGCAGCGCTACGCCTACACGTTCCATAGCCAGGGGAGCGACGCGACCGCTCAAGCGTCGATGATCGCCGAGGGCGATCTCGACGGCGACGGCTTCTTCTCGCACTTCCAGCGCGACTGCTCCGGCGTGGTCAACGGGCAGGAGACCGGCGTCTCGGGCGGGTCGGCGCTCTACATCGCCAACGAGATCGAGTAACGCTGCCGGCGCTCGTCTTCGTCTGCACGTTCGCGGTCTACGTCGCGGGGCTGGCGTCGGGGTTTTATT
>DASREC010000077.1:0-12128 GCA_035652295.1 Polyangia bacterium | reverse complement strand
GGCGCTCATCGTGCGAGGCGAGGGCGCGCACCAGCGCGGCGTCGACCAGCCACACGCGCACGCCGGCGACGCGCGCGCGAACGAGCTCGGCGAGCAGGCGCTCGCGCTCGCCCGCGTCGTCGAGGAGCACGTGCACGCGCGCGCCGCGGCGGTGGCGCACCACGCGCTTGAGCTTCTCCGCCGAGGTCGCGCCGCAGTCGATCCACGTCGCCACGCGCCCGGTGAGATCGTGCGACCACAGATCCGCGCCGTCGGGATCGGTCACGCCCGGCCCGAACTCGAGATCCGGATCGTAGAGCAGGCACCACGCCAGCACGCGCAGCGTCAGGTGCTCGTTCGTCTCCTCGGGATCCTGCCCGACGATGAGCTGCGCGCTCGCGTCCACGCCGCGCTCCACGTCCGAGAGCGTGACGCGATATTCGATGCGGATCGGCAGCGGCATGTCCTTTGAGGCCGGCTAAGGTACGCGACTCCGCCCGGCGATTTCAACCGCGGCGCGCGGGCTGGTAAGATGTCTGCGACGTGAGCAAACCCGCCGATCCGCTGCTCGGCCAGATCATCGCCGACCGCTATCAAGTGATCCGGCTGATCGGCCAGGGCGCGATGGGCGCGGTCTACGAGGTGAACCAGCGGCGCATCGGGCGCTCGTTCGCGCTCAAGCGGCTGGCGCCGGGGCTGATCGCCAGCACCGAGGCGCTGGCGCGCTTTCGCCGCGAGGCCGAGGTGGTGGCGAAGCTGCGCCACCCGAACATCGTCGAGATCGTCGACTGGGAGACGCTCGACGACGGCTCGCCGTGCATCATCATGGAGTACCTGCGCGGCGAGGATCTGGCGACGCGCCTCGATCGCGGGCCGCTGGCGTGGCCCGAGGTGGCGAAGATCGGCGACCAGGTGCTGTCGGCGCTCGGCGTCGCGCACCGCGCCGGGATCGTGCACCGCGATCTCAAGCCGCAAAATATTTTTCTCGCGCGCGACGACGCGGGCGGCGAGCACACCAAGCTGCTCGACTTCGGCGTCTCCAAGGTGAAGAGCGCCGAGACGCGGCTCACCACCGACGATCGCTTGATCGGCACGCCGCTCTACATGTCGCCCGAGCAGGCGCAGGCGCGGCCGGAGCTCGTCGGGCCGGCGACCGACGCGTGGGCGATGGCGGCGATCCTGTTCGAGATGGCGACCGGGCACCCGGCGTTCCTCGCCGACTCGCTGCCGTCGGTGTTGTACCGCATCGTGCACGGCGAGCCGGAGGCGCTGGCGCCGCGGCGGCCGGACGTGCCGCCCGGTTTCGTGGCGGTGATCCGCGACGCGCTGTCGCGCGATCCGGCGCGGCGCATCGCCGACGTCGAGGTGCTGAGGCGGCGGCTCGACGAGGCGCTCAAGCCGGTGGCGGGGCGCGCGTGGTCGCGGCCGCTCGAGTCGGCGGGCGCGACCGAGCCGCAGGTGGCGGTGGTGCAGCCGACCGATCCGGCGATGGCGGCGGTCGAGCCGCAGCCGCTCGCCGCGCTGTCGCGCAAGGCGGCGTCGCGGCCGGTGGTCACGGCGTCGGCGGTCGCGTCGTCGCCGGCCGATGCGCCGCCGCCGCCGGTGGCGAGCGGCGTGCGCCAGTCGACGCTGTCGCACGCGGTCGGCGAGCGCACCGAAGATCGGGTGATGGCGGCGGAGCGGCCGCGGCGGCGCAGGCTGGCGATCGCGGGCGGCGCGGCGGCGGCGGCGATCGGCGCGGTGGCGCTCGCCGTCGGGCTCTCGCACCATCCGGCGCCGCCGAGCAACCCGCACGTCGATGCTCCGCCGGCGAACGCAAACGCAAACGCGAACGTGAACGTGAACGTGAACGTGAACGACAAAACGCCCAACGAAAAAAACGCCGCCGAAAAAAGCGGCGAAAAAAACGCCGACGAAAAAGTCGCGGCCGAGCCGCTGCACGTGCGCGTCAAGCGCACGCCCGCGAACGCCGCCATCACCCTCGACGGCGCGCCGTCGGGGGAAGACGTCACCTTTCCCGCCGACGGGAAACCGCACGAGCTGGTGATCGCCTCGCCCGGCCACGTGCCGTTCCACCGAGCGCTCGACGCCGCGACGCCGCGCAAGCTCGACGTCAAGCTGCAGCTCGCCGGCCACAAACCGGCGAACCACGGCGAGACCGGCGAGCCGCCGCCGCCGCGCCACCACGAAACGGAGCCGCCATTCATCAAGCCATGATCCGCGCCCTCGCCGCCGCCGTCGTGATCCTCGCGTGCGCCGCGCCCGCGCCGGCGCAAGTCGACGACAAGGCGCGCGCCGAAGCCGAGCGCCTGACCGCGCAGGGCGCGCGCGCGTACGGCCGCGGCGACTTCCCGACGGCGCTCGAGCACTTTCGCCGCTCGTACGAAATCTTTCCGTCGCCCAACACCCACTCGAACATCGCGCGCGCGCTGCTCAAGCTCGGCCGGCTGCCCGAGGCGATGGAGGAGTTCGAGGCGTTCCTCGCCGACGCGACCGGCGCGGGCGACGACGCGCGGCGGTTCGCGCTCGAGCAGAAGGTGCAGCTCGCGGCGCAGCTCGGCAAGCTCGAGATCGTCGCGGACGTCGACGGCGCGGAGGTGCAGCTCGACGCGCGCATCGTCGGGCGCACGCCGCTCGCGCTCGATCGCTGGGTCATGCCGGGCGCGCACACGGTCACGGTGAGCGCGCCGGCGTACGCGCCGTTCAGCACGCGCGTGCAGCTCGGCGCGGGCGAGCTGCGTACGGTACACGCACGATTGAAGGACGCGCAGGCACACAACGCCGACGCGCCCAATCTTCCGCCGAACGCGCCGGCGAGCAACGTCCCGCCGCCGCCCGAAACGCCGCCGCCGCCCGCCGAGACGGGACCGCCGCCGCCCGAGCACACCGGCCGCTGGATGGCCAACCTCAAGCTCGGCTTCTCGCCGATCCTGTACGTCACCAACGGCAACGGCTCGAACCCGATCTACTTCAGCTTCGCCGCCGAGATCGGCGTCGCCGTGTGCTGCCGCAATCGTCTCTACGTCGTCTTCCCGTTCTCGCTGCACTACAAAGACTTCGGCTTCGGCGCCACGATCACGTTCCTCGAATTGCCGCTCGGGTTGCAATACGACGTGCACTTGATCGCGGCGCTGTACCTGCCGATCGGGCTCAGCGTCGGTTACGCGGTGGCGATTCCGACGGGGCTCACCAACAACGACGCGGTCCACGGCGGCGTGGTGCGCCCGCAGGTGGGCGTGAAGTACGTCATCAAGGGGCGCGGGAACGTCGGCGTCGATGCGTTCAACCTGCCGATCCTGTTCAACGGCAACGGCGTGACGCTCGAGTATCGAATGATGTTCTACGGCGGCGTGAACTTCTAGAGGCCGTACATCGCGGCGCAGGAGCCGATCGGGCCCTGGCCGTTCGACACGCCCGCCTGCCAGCCGCTCGAGTCGCACTGGTACCAGACGCGGTCGAACTTCGACTGCACGCAGGTGCGCGGCGGGACGTTCTTGCCGAGCGTCGCCGAGCTGCACCACGCGTAGGAGACGGCGCACGACGGGCGGCCGGCGTTCCACGCGCCGCTCTCGCACTCGTACCATTTGGCGTCGGCCGACGACTGCACGCAGGTGCCGGCGCCGACGGTGCGGTTGAGCGTGGCCGAGTGGCAGCCGCCGCCGCCCGACGACGCGCCGCCTTCGGAGCCGGCGGGGAACGCGGTGCGGAACGGCTCGTTGCCCGGCGTCTGCACGCACAGGTGCTGGCCCGTCGAGTAACGGCCGAGACCGGTGTCGTAGGTGTCGCCGCCCGAGAGGCCGACGATGTAGCCCGCGGGATAGACGTGGCCGATCTCGGTGGCGTTGGTGTGCTGCGGGCGCAGGTGCAGGAAGCGGAAGGTGGCGCCCGTCTGCAAGTCGACGAACGTCGGCATGTAGCCCCAGCCGTAGACGCCCCACGCGGTGAGGCGCGACGCGTGGCGCAGCTGGATCGGCGTCGACGACGAGACGTTGAGGTCGGTGTCGTGCCAGCCGTAGGACATCGATTGATAGGTGTACGCGGCGTTCCACCACTGCATCGGCGCGGACTCTTCCTGGCGTGAATCGCTGACGGCGTCTTCGGGCGAGTCGGGCGCGCCGCCGCAGCCGGCGAGGGCGATGGCGGCGAACAGGGCGAGCGAGGATTTGTTGGTCGTCATGCCGACCGCTTGAGCAAAGCGCGATCCAGCGGTAAGTCGGCGTCGGGTGGGCGGCTGGCTGGGGGAGTGGCCGGTCGATTCGCGCCGATTGCTGTGACTGGTTTGCGGTGCGCGTCAAACCGCCGAGCGCGCGCGGCGGGTGCGGCGCGGCTCGACGGCGAGCACGGTGCGGCGCGGCCCGACCATCGCCTCGGCGCGGCGGCAGGTCCAGCGCTCGGCGGTGCGATCGAGCGTCTCGCCGTCGCGGATCACGTCGCCGTGGCGCACGAGATATTCGGCGCAGCCGCCGACCAGCGCCGCCACGCGCTCGGGCGGCACGCCGGCGAAGCGGCACTCGACGTCCGGCAGCCCGAGCGCCGCCAGCCCGACGGTGTCGAGCAGCATCCCCTCGCCGACGCGAAACTGGCGCACGTTGAGCGCCGCGCCGAGCGGGCCGTATGCGGCAAATCGCCGCACGATGGCGCGGGCGTCGATCACGCGCGCCGACGGCCGCCAGTGCACCGCGCGCGCGCCCGCGCACGCGGCCACCGCGTCGACCACGCGATGAAACGCATCCAGCCGCCGCGCCGCCTCCAGCTCGCCGGCGAACCGATCGCGCACGCGCATCACCGCGGCGCAACGCTCCACCGTCGCGCGCGCCTCGGGCCAATCCCACGTCTGCGCGAGCGCCGCCTCCAGCTCGTCATCGCTCTCGCGCGCGCGGCACGCCTCGATCACCACGCCATACGGCGCGTCCACTCCGCGTCGCGGCGCGCGCACGCCCGCCACGTGCACCCAAATCCGCTCGCCGGCGTCGACCACCTCCACGCCGCCGACGCGCTCCCGCAACGCCGCGCGCAGCTCCGCCTCGTCGAGCCTCACCGGCCCGTCGAGCAACAGCTCCACCATATACTCGGCGGCAGTCATCCCCCGAATCCCTAGATCCCGCCGCCGTCGAGCGTGTCGCACTGGACTCCCGGCAGTCGCGAGTCCTCGCACGTAGACGTCGTCCCGCCCGTCGACAACACCGACTGCGTATCGCAACAGAACCCGCTCGCGCACGGCGGCGGCAAGGCCGCGCACGCCGGCCTGCACCGCCCGGCCGTCGAGTGCGTCGCCAGCGCCTCGCACGCGAGCCCGTCCTTGCAGCCGGTGCAGCCGCCCGGCGTGGCGACGCACGATTGGTTGACGTCGAGCGTGCCGGTGCACGCCGTGAGATCGACCGCCGCGTCGGCCGGCGCCGACGGTGAATTCGAGCAGCCGGCCGCGAGCGCGAGGAGAGCGAGGGCGAGCTTCACGCGCGCATCATAACCGGTTCCGGTAGACTGGGCGTATGCGCGCGCGCAACCTGGCGGTGCTCGCCGTGCTCGCGAACGGCTGCTCCGGCTCGACCGGCGCCGCGCCCACCGACGGCGGCGCGAATTCCGACGCCGCGCCGCCCGACGCCGCCGCCGACGCCGCCGTCCCCGACGGCGCGCTCCCCGACGCCGCCTCCTCGCGCGGCTTCCCCGTCTCCGGCCCGTGGGTCTCCTTCTACGGCACCGCCGCCGAGATGGGCGACCTCGCCAAAGTCGCCGCCACCTTCCGCGTCATCAACCTCGACGCCGATCCCGACGGCGCCAACTTCACCGCCGCGCAAATCCAGCAACTGCGCGCCGGCGGCCAGAACCGCGTCATCAGCTACCTCAACCTCGGCTCGTGCGAGATGTTCCGGTCCTACTGGTCGACCGCGCCCGCCGGCCTGGTCTCGTGCAGCGCCAACACCGCCGCGCAGCTCGGCCCGTATCAAGGCTACCCCGACGAGGTGTGGATGAACCTCGGCGACGCCGACTATCAAAACCTGATCCTGCAGCACGTCGCGCCGCGCCTCGCGTCCATGGGCGTCGACGGTTTCTTCCTCGACAACCTCGAGCTGGTCGAGCACGGCACCGCCACCAGCGACGGTCCGTGCGATCCCGCGTGCTCGCAGGGCGGCCTCGATCTCGTGCGCAAGCTGCGCGAAAAATTTCCCGCGCTGCTGATCGTCATGCAGAACGCCACCTCCGATCGCACGCGCCTCGGCTCGACCGGCGGCCTGCCGTACCCGTCGCTGCTCGACGGCATCTCGCACGAGGAGGTGTACGTGCCGCCCGACTCGACGGCGCAGGGCGAGCTCGCCGCCTGGCGCGGCCTCGGGCTCACGCCGGGCGGCCGCCCGTTCTGGATCGCCACCGAAGACTACGTCGGAAGCTGTACCGCCACGTCGAGCGCGCAGGGCGCGTACGATCAGAGCCGCGACGCCGGCTTCTCGCCGTACGCCACCGATCAGAGCGCCGGCCAGCGCGTGGTCTGTTACTGGCCGTTTTGAACGCTACACTTGATGGCGTGAGGTTCGATCCCCGCGAGCGGATGCAGCAGCAGCGCGACGGCATGGTCGCGCGCGAGCCGCTCTACTGCGAGGAGTGCGGCGGCCTCCTGCGCGCCGGCACGCTGGTCCTGTGCGCCGACGGCTACGCGCGCGTCTACGGCGAGTTCGTCCTCTCCGGCGACGATCCGCTCCACGAAGAGAACTGGCCCATCGCCCACGGCCGCTGCGTCGACGGCGTCCCCGGCGCGAGCGACGGAGATTGAAACGCCAAGACGCCAAGACGCCAGTCAGAAAATATTAATTTCTGAACTGGCGTCTTGGCGTCTTGGCGTTTAATCCGTCTGTTTCATTTCACCGCGTATTTGTGGGGAGAGAGCGCGTTCGGATCGGCGCGCTTGAGGTTTTCGAAGATGAGCTGGTGATCGCGCGCGAGCTGGGTCTTGTGCTCGCCCGACGCGAACGACCACTCGAGGCGCGAGAGCGTGAGCGCCAGCTTCAGGTACTCGACGTCGGTCATCGACGGCTTGGCGGCGAGCGCGCGCCACTTGTTCTCCGGATCGTACGGCTCGCGGTAGCCGGCCGACGTCAGCGCCCGCGCGCGCGCGACCACGTCCTTGCGCAGCTTCTCGATGAGCCCGTGGCGCGCGTCGCCGAGCCGCGCCGGATCGACGAAGTACCCCACCGAGTCCCAGTACACCACCCGCTTGCCGCGCTCGTCGCGCGACAGCCGTCCCAGCCACACCCAGCTCGCCACCGCCGCGACGATCAGCGCCAGCGGCAGCACCAGCTCGGGCACGAAGTTCTCCCACGACAGCGAGCGAAACGGACTGGAGAAGAAGGCGAACATCTGGAACGTCATCACCAGCGCCGCGATGCTGCCGACGCCGCGCAGGTACGCCGCCGCGATCGATCGCACGTCGAGCGTCGTCGGCAGCGCGCGCGTCGAGGCGCCGTCCTCGCCGAGCACCAGCCACGACGACAGCGGGATCAGCGGCACGTAGTAGATGTGGAAGAAGCGCGTGGCGACGTACGAGCCGGCGAACGAATCGACCTTGCCCGACAGACGCGTTCCGTAGCGGACGTAGACGATCATGCGGCCAGTATACGACAGCCGCGCGCGGGTCTTCTGCGGCCGCGCGCGTGTTACCATGCACGCGTGAGACGACTCGCGTTGGCCCTCGCGCTCGCCGCCGGATGCGCGCACTCGCCGGGCGGCGCGCCGGGTGAGCTCGACAAGCCGGCGCTCATCCGCGGCATGCAGCCGGTGCGCGAGCCGGCGCACGCCTGCTACGAAAAGTTCAAGGTGCCCGGCCGCGTCGACGTGAGCGTGGAGATCGCGCCCGACGGCCGCGTGGTCTCCGCCGAGGCGATCGGCGAGTTCGCCAACACCAAGACCGGCACCTGCATCGCCGCCGCGGTGAAGTCGAGCGCCGCGTTCTCGCCGTTCAAAGGCCGCGGCGTGCGCACGCGCTGGCCGGTCATCCTGCAGTAATCAGCTCTGCAGGTACGACGCGAGCGACGTTGGATCGTTGGCGGCGGCGCGCGCGCTTTCGCGATCCACCTGGCCGGAACGCACCAATTCGGCGAGGCACGCCTCGAGCGGGATCATGCCCTCCTTGCGTCCCGCCTGGATCGCGGTCGGGAGCTGCGCGCTCTTGCCTTCGCGGATCAGGCTGGCGACGTTGGTGGTGCGGCGCATGACCTCGACGGCGGGCAGGCGCCCCTGGCCGCGCGCGCGCGGGAGCAGGCGCTGCGCCACCACCGCGCGCAAGGCGTCGGCGAGCTGCACGCGGATCTGCTGCTGCCGCTCGGGCGGATACGCGTCGACGATGCGCTCGACCGCCGAGGTCGCCGAGCGCGAGTGCAGGCTGGCCAGCACCAGGTGGCCGGTCTCGGCGGCGGTGAGCGCCAGCGCGATGCTGTCGGCGTCGCGCATCTCGCCTATTAATAGGAGGTCGGGATCTTCGCGCAGGGCATCGCGCAGGCCCGTCGGAAAATCGCGCGCGTCGCGGCCGATCTGCCGCTGGCGCACCAGGCCCGTCGAGCCGGGCGGCGGCTGGAGCAGGTACTCGATCGGATCCTCCAGCGTGATGACCAGCGGCGAGTGGCGGCGCAGCGCTTCGCCGGCGAGCGCGGCCAGCGTGGCGCTCTTGCCCGAGCCGGTGGCGCCGCACACCAGCACGAGGCCGTGCGGCACGTCGACGAGATCGTCGAGCGCGACCGGCAGGTGCAGCTCCGAGAGCGCGGGCGCCGAGCGCGGCAGCACGCGCAGCGCGGCGGCGAGGCGGCCCTGCGCGCGATAGACGTTGAGGCGGAAGCGGCCGAGCCCGTCGGCGGAGAGGGCGAGATCGAGTGAGCGGCCGGCGTCGAGCGCGGCGCGCTCCGCGGCGCCGAGCGACGGCGCGAGCAGGCGCGCGACGTCGGCGGGCTCGAGATCGGCGAGCGCGCGCAGGCGTCCGTCGACGCGCAGGCTGGGCGGCTCGCCGTCGAGCAGGTGCACGTCGCTCGCGCGCAGCGTGATGGCGCGCGCCAGGAGCGCGTGCAGCTCCGCCGACGGCGTCTCGCTCGCCCCGCCCGCGCTCGACGAAACCGCGCCCGACGAAATCGCATCCGCCGAAATTTCGTTCGCCGCATGCGACGCGCTCGCGCTCGCTGCGTTCGCGTTTTGCGCGCTCGTGTTGGGCGCAATCGCTTTTGAAGCGCTCGCGTTTGGTGTGCTCGCGCCAAGTGCGCTCGCGCTCGTCGCGCCCGCGTTCGCTGCGCTCGTGCTCGGCGCGCTCGTGCTCGGCGCGCTCGTCGCGGCGGCGCTCGTCGCGGCGGATGGACGCGCGGCGCGCGGGCCGCGCTGGAACACGGCCTCGAGCACGCGCCCGCGCAGCGAGAGCGTGACGTGATACGCGGTGCCGTCGCCGGCGGAGTAGGGCAGCTCGACGCGCCCGCCGGTCTCGAGCGCCGCCTCGCGCTCGCCGGTGAGCAGCCCGCCGAGCAGGTAGCGCAGCGTCTCGTCCGAGGTCTCCGGAATCGACAGCCGGATCGGCGCCCCCTTCTTGAAGATGCGCGGCGGTTGATCGGTCGCCAGCCGCAGCTCGTCGGCGGCGTGCTGCACCGCGATGCTCAAGATGCCGTCGATGCCGGCCATGACGCCTCCTGCTCCTCAACGCGCGCGCGGCGCTTTCATTCCACCCGGTCGAAAACCCGGTTTTGGTCTCTTATACGCCGATGCGCCCTCGATGCCACGCGCTGATGCACCGGCGTCTTCGGCACCGGCCTCGATCAGCCGCTCGCCGTCGTGTCGGGCTCGAACCTGACGATGGAGTCGAGCGTGTGGTGGTTCCGCGTCCATAACTAGCTGCGGCGATTTGCCGCTCCGCGTCCCGTCATAACGCGCCGCCTCCTGTCGAAAAGTGGTCGCCGCGCGCGCGCCGCTGTTGGACCGCGACTGGCGAACCCGTCGAGAAACGGAGTAAAGTGCGGGTGGCGAGACGCGTGCACTCACGTCGCGCTCAGGAGGGGATGATGAGAGCAAGCGTGGCGCTGTGCGTGCTCTGGTGTGGTTGTAGCGGCGAGGCGCCGCCGCTCGACGAGCTCTCGCTGCGCGATGCGCTGCGCGCCGATCCGGCGATCGTCGTCGGGCTGGGCGCGGCCGAGCGGCTCCAGCTCGCCGATCGCTTCGAGGAGGAGCGCGAGCGCGATCGCGCGACCGCGCCGCAGGCGGTGGCGCCGGGCTCGACGGCGGCGCAGCAGGTGGCGGCGATCGACGCGCCGCTCGAGCAGCGCGGCGAGGACGCGTTCGTGGTGGCGCGCCTCGAGCTGGCCGAGCGCGCCACGCTGCGCGCGTTCACCGCGCTGAAAGCGGAGGGCGCGGCGAACGGCGGCGAGCCGCTGGCGCTCGACGGGCCGCCCGCCGCCGACGCCACCGCCGCCGACGAGACGCGCGCGCTCGCCGGACGCGCGGGCGACGTGCTGCGCGCGCTCGTGGCGCAGAGCGGCGCGCGGCGGCTCGAGCGCGTCAAGCAGTGGCCGATCGCCGCGGTGGTCTCCGGCGACACGATCTACGTCAACGCGTCGTGGCTGGCGGCGATGGCCGCGCTCGAGTCCGACGCCGCGCGCGCCGGCTCGGGCGGCGGCGGGCGCGTGCGCTTGCCCGCGCGCCGCTCGTCGGGCTGGGCGCCGCTGCCGATGCCTTGGGACGTCCCCGACGGCGGCACCGACGACGGCGGCGCCGAGCTGCCCGACCTGTCGATGCCCGATCTGTCGATGCCCGATCTCGCGTCGACCGATCTCGCGTTCACGACCACCACCACCCGCACGAGCGGCTGCGGCTCGTCGTCGTGCAGCACCTGCGACTCGTGCAACAAGAGCTGCGACAACACCACCATGGACATCCAGAAGTCGAGCGACAGCTGCCAGCAGTGCCAGAACAACTGCGCCAAGAACAAGTGCAGCGTCGGCGGCGAGCGCACGCCGTTCGGCACGCTGGCGTGGCTGCTGCTCCCGGCGATCTACGTCGGGCGGCGCGCGCGGAGGCGGTCGTGAGGCCGCTGGTCGTGGCGTGGCTTTTGCGTCACGGGCTCGCCGCGTGGCTGGCGCCGGACTACTTCACGCTGGTCGCGATCGGCACGCTGGTGGCGTCGGTGATCACGCTGCGGCTCGCGCGTCGCGACGGCGCGCGCTCGGACGAAGAGGCGCGCACGGTGCTGATCGCGTACGCGGCGGCGCTCGGCGGCGGCTACGCGTTCGAGGTGCTGCGCGCGATTCCGTCGGCGATCGCCGCCGGCAGCCTCGCGCCGCTCGCGCACGTCGGGCGCGCGGCCTACGGCGGCTTGCTCGCGGCCGTCGGCGCGACCGCGCTCTACCGTCGCTGGCGCGGCCTGCCGATCGCCGGGTTCCTGGATCGCGCGGGCGTCGGCACCGGCGTGGTGTTCGCGTTCGTGCGCACCGGCTGCTTCCTCGCCGGCTGCGACTACGGTGTGACCACGTCGTCGGCGCTCGGCGTGCGCTTTCCTCCGGACAGCCCGGCGGCGATCGATCACGCGCTGCGCGGCTTCGTCCCCGACGGCGCGGCCAGCCTGCCGGTGCACGCCACGCAGCTCTACGAGGCGCTCCTCGGCGCCGCCGCGTCGCTCGTCGCCTACGTCATCCTGCGCCGCCGCGCGCGCCGCGACGGCCTCGCCTTCATCGCCTGGCTCTCGCTCTACGCCGCCGGCCGCTTCTCGACCGAGCTGTTGCGCGGCGACGCCACCCGCGGCGCGTACCTCGGCCTCAGCACCGCGCAGTGGGTCTCGCTCACCATCTTGACCATCTGCGCCGCGATCCTCTTCGCCCGCGCTGCGGCAAATCGCCGCATCCCCGCTCTTCAGCCGACCGCGCGCTAACGGCGGTGCTTGCGGACCGGGTGCTGTAGCTCGAGCGCCAGGCGCGCGGCGCGGCGGGCGGCTTTCGGGTTCTTCGTGTCCTTGGACGCGCGGCGCACCTCGGGGAGCGCGGCCGCGCCGATGCGCGTGCGGATCACCCAGTGCGCGAGGCTGTGGTTGGGCGAGTCGAGCGCCGACACCGCGTTGTGGATCAGCAATCGATCGCGCCGCAGCTGCGGGCTGTACTGAATGGCCGCCGAATATTCGCGCAGCCCGTCGGTGCGCCACAGCT
>DASREC010000076.1:0-2706 GCA_035652295.1 Polyangia bacterium | reverse complement strand
GCCACGAACTCGGCCAGGCCGTTGGTCACGCGCGGATCGCCGCTGGTGGTCAGCCGCCGCGGTTTTTTGGCGCCCAGCTCCAGTACGTACAGATCGCCGTTTCGTACGTACGCGACTTTTTTCCCGTCGGGCGAGAGCTTGGGATCGATCGGCGCGCCCTCGCCGGTGGGCAGCTCGGCGATCGCGCCGTCCGAGCGGCGATAGGTGTAGAGGCGGCCCGACAGCGGCAGCAGCACCAGCGCGCCGTCGTCGGAGAGCGCGAAGCTGCCGAAGCCGCGCGTCGACACGCGCATGCGCTCGCGGCGCGCGCGCTCGTCGGGCGTGAGCTGCTCGTCGGCGCCTTGCAAGAGCTTGCGCGGCGTGACCAGCTCGCGCGTCTCGCCGGTCGCGGCGGTAAGCTCGTAGAGCGACAGCTCGGGCGTGCGCGGCGGCGAGCGCAGGAACAGCACCGATTTGCCGTCGGGCGTCGGCCACGGCGCCACCGGGCGGCCGAGCATGAAGCCGCGCGTCTCGGCGTGCAGCCGCAAAAAGCCGTCGAGCGGCGCCGCGCGCGTCACCGCCGGCACCAGCATCGCGAGAAGGAGCCATCGCGCCATGCGCGCGAACCTAGCACGCCCGCCTCCGCTTTCACGGCGTCGCGTTCATCACGCGCACCACCGCCGTCTCGGAGTAGTAGTCGATCACGCTCACGCCGGCGTACGACTGATCGAGGCGGAACAGCGCCTCGGCGCCGAGGCCGAGCGCGTCGGCGAGCAGCGCGCGGGTGACGCCGCCGTGCGCGACGATCGCCACCGCCGCCTTGGCGTGCGCCGCGCGGATCTCGGCGGCCACCGCGGTGACGCGCGCGTGCAGCTCGACGTAGCTCTCGCCGCCGGGAAAGCGCGTGTGCGCCAGGCGCGCGCGCCACTCGGCGTACATCTCGGGGTAGCGCTCGCGGATCTCGGGATAGGTCATGCCCTCGAGCTGGCCGCAGTCGATCTCGCGCAGGCCGTCGTGCAGACGCGGCGCGAGGCCGGTGGCGCGCGCCAGCGGCGCGGCGGAGTCGACGGCGCGCGTGAGCGGGCTCGACCACAGCGCGGCGATCGGCAGCTCGGCGATCCACTCGGCGGTGCGCGCGGCCTGCTCGTGCCCGAGCGGCGACAGCTTGACGTCGAGGCGGCCGTAGCAGCGGCGGCGCGCGTCCTCTTCGACCTCGCCGTGGCGGATCAGGATCAGGCGCGTGGCGCCGTCTTGCGTCGGGAGCGCGAGCATCGGCGAAGCCTACCACCGCTCTTGTCGGCGCGCCGGGGCGCGGCGTATGTTGGCGCGCCAGGAGGAGCGCATGCCGTCCGTTCGGCCCATCCACGTGCAAACCGGCGATCCGCTGCTGCTCGTCGGCACCACCAAGGGCGCGTTCGTCGCGCGCGGGGATCGCGCGCGCGAGCGGTTCGAGCTCGGCGGGCCGCACTTCGCGGGACACGGCGTGTACGCGATGACGCTCGACGCGCGCGCCGGGCGGCGCCGCTTGTGGGCGGCGACCGAGAGCATGCACTGGGGCGCGCTGCTTCGTTCGAGCGACGACTACGGCGCGACGTGGACCGACCCCGAGGCGGCGAACGTCAAGTTTCCCGTCGAGACCGGCCTGGCGCTCAAGCAGGTGTGGCAGCTCTTGCCCGGCCGCGCGAGCGAGCCCGACACGCTCTACTGCGGCGTCGCGCCGGCGGCGCTGTTCCGCTCGCGCGACGCCGGCGAAAGCTGGGAATTGGTGCGCGGCCTGTTCGATCATCCGCACCGCCCGCGCTGGGAGCCGGGCTTCGGCGGCTTGTGCCTGCACACGATCCTTTTGCACCCGCGCGATCCGAAGCGGATCATCGTCGCGATCTCGACGGGCGGCGTGTACCGCTCCGACGACGACGGCGAGACGTGGCAGGTGTCGAACCGCGGCGTGCGCGCGCAGTTCCTGCCGGATCCGCACCCCGAGTTCGGGCAGTGCGTCCACAAGATCGCGTCGAGCCCGCTCGAGCCCGATCGCCTGTTCCTGCAAAACCACTGGGGGCTGTATCGCTCCGACGACGGCGGGCGCTCGTGGCGCGACATCGCCAACGGCGTGCCGTCCGACTTCGGGTTTCCGATCGCGGTGCCGCCGCGCGAGCCGAACACGGCGTACATCGTGCCGCTCGAGTCGGACGAGTTTCGCTGCCCGCCCGAGGGGAAGTTGCGCGTCTATCGCACGCGCGACGGCGGCGAGTCGTGGCAGCCGCTCGCGCGCGGGCTGCCGCAGGAGAATGCGTTCGAGACCGTGCTGCGCGACGGGCTCGCCGTCGACGGCGCGGATCCGGTGGGCGTCTACTTCGGCACGCGCTCGGGAAAGTTGTTCGGCTCGCGCGACGGCGGCGACTCGTGGCAGCTGATCGCCGAGGGGCTGCCGCCGATCACGTGCGTGAAGACGGCGGTGGCCGCGTGAGCGTGCTCGAACAATATCGGGGACTCTATTCGGCGATCGAGCGGCGCGACGAAGGCGACGTGGCCGCGCGGCTCGAGGCGCTCTACGACCCGCGCCTGATGTTCCAGGACACGTTCGTCACCGTGCTCGGCCGCGACGAGTTCGTGGAGATGAACCGGCGCGCGCTCAAGAACACGCGCGCCATCGAGACCGAGATCTTCGAGTCGAGCGAGACCGCCGAGCAGCTCTTCATGACGTGGAAGATGCGCTACGTGACGCGGCTC
>DASREC010000075.1:0-21955 GCA_035652295.1 Polyangia bacterium | reverse complement strand
GAGCGCGGCAAAAAGATCACGGCCGCCACCGCGACGAGAAAACACACCTCGGGCCCTAAATCGTGCGCGTCGATGCGCGTGCGATCGTTGGCGCGCGCCGCGGTCACCGCGATCGCGAACCACGACAGCGCCAGCGCGATCGCCGCCCACTCGTCGCGGTGCGACGCCAGGAAGTTCAGCACGCGCGGCGGCTGGCGCCCGAGGATGTCGGGCAGCGCGTCGAAGTTGAACTCCGGTTTGGCGAGCGAGATTCCGCTGCCGCCGAACCCGAGCGCGCTGCCGCTCCCCTGTCCGAAGCCCATGTCGCGGCTGCGCTGATAGGCCCAGATGCCGACCATCGCGCAGCAGAGAATCGGCAATCCGCGCTCGAGTAGCCGGGTGAATCGAAACGCCTCTTTTTGCGTAAAGACCAATAACCCGGCGCAAACCAGGAACAGCATGTACGTCAATAAATGAAAGAAGTAGATCGACGAGCCGGCGAGGATCACCAGCGCGGCCGAGCGCAGCGTCGGGCGGCGGCAGTGCCAATCGACCACCACCAGCGCCAGCACCGTCGCCGCCACGCCCGAGACATAGGCGATGAATCCCTCGGCGAGATTGAAGTTCCATACCAATGGAAACGCGAACAGCGCCAGCCACGGGCTGCGATTGAACCGTCTGGCGAACAGCGCCGCGCCGCCCGGCAGCGCCAGCGCATAGGCGGTCAAGAAGATCCGATTGCCGCCTTCGACGCCAAAGACATACGCCAGTAGATGAACCACATAGTAGTGAGCCCAATAAGGTAGTGGCTTTAGATTGAGCGCATAGTGCTGCGCGAAATCGAAGCGCGGATCGTCGTGATAGTGCCAGACCGCGATCGCCGACAAATGATTGGGTAGATCCAATAACGGCAGATAGCGGCCGATCCAGATCGGCAGCACCGTCGCTGCCGACAGCGCGAGGAACGCGAGACAGAGCCAACGGTCGGCGCGCCAGGCGCGGCGGAGCGCGGCGATCACGGGTGCCGGATCCGATAGAGCCGCCAATCGCCGTCTTGATCGATGAGCGGCGCGAGTCCCGCGTCATTGGGACCGAACATCGAATAGTCCCAGGTCTCGCCTTTGGTCAAAAGATAGTCGTAATGAACGCCCTGCACCTCGAGGTGAAACGTCTCGGGGTGTTTCCAGACGGGCGCGGGCAGCGCGGCGTCGGGGCGCGCGATCATCGGGAAGCCCGTCGACAGCGACCACGGATCGAAGCCGCCGGCGTAGAGGTGCGCGTAGGCGTGGAATTGCAAGTAGGGGACGGTCTGCTTCTCGACGTCGGGATCGGTGCCGTCGCCGATGATCAGCGTGAGCGTCGAGGAGCCGCGCGGCACGGTGGCGAGCAGGCGGCGCACGCTCGACGCGCGCTGATCGAAGCGGTGCCACGCCTTGCCGAGCTGCTGCGGATAATAGAGGGCGAGCGCGATCGCCGGCACCAGCAGGAGCTTGCGGCGCCCCTCGAGCGCGCCGTGCGGCAGCAGCACCGCGAACAGCGCCGCGACGGAGACGAAGCGGCCGCCGATCATCCAGAGGTCGACCGGTTTGAACATGTGTACCGGCAGAATGAACGGCATGATCGCGGCCAGGCCGGCGATGAGCTCCAGTCGATAGGCAAAGCCGTGCTCGCCCGCCGCGCTGTCGCGCCCGTCGGTGCGTGCGGTAAGCAGCAGGATCAGCCACAGCGCGCACAGGCCGAGCATGATGCGATAGGCCATGTCGCCGCCGGTGGCGGTCAGGATCGACGTCGGCAACTGCTGCAGATTGACGAGCGCGGTGTCGAAGCGCGCGTCGAACTTGAGCGGGCCGCCGCGCACCGCGGTCGCGCCGCTGGCCGCGTGAAAACCGTAGAGCGCGATCAAGAGCGACGGCAGCATCACGCCCGCCGCCACCGCCATGCGCCGCGGATGCCAGCCGTGGCTGAACAAGAGCACGATCGCCGACAGTCCAAAGAACATCCACGGCAGGATGTGCATGAAGTACAGGAGCAGCGACAAGAGCCCGACCGCGATCGCCGAGCCGCGCGCCGGCTTCTCCAGAAACGAATCGAGCGCGTAGATGGCATAGAACAAGACCGCCAATCCGCCGCAAAACGTCACGAAGCCGAGCGAGAAATTGAAATTGAACACCAGCGGAAACGCGAACACCGCCAGCCACGGGCTGCGCCCCATGCGCTTGCCGACCAGCGCCACACCGACGGGGAGCGCCAGCGCGTAGGCCGAGAGATACACCTTGTTGGCGACCTCGATCGGCATCACGTACGAAAGCAAATGAACCGGGAAGAAATAACCCCAATAGGGAACCGGCAATAGATTGAGGTTGTAAAACTTGTCGTAATGCCAGGACGGATCGTGATAGCGGTTCCACACCGCGATCGCCGCCAGGTGATCGGGGAGATCGAGCAGCGGCAGGAAGCGCGGCCACCAGATGGGAATCAGCGCGAAGCACCAGAGCAGCGCGAACGTGGCGGCCAGCAACGGGTCTCGGCCGACGAGGCTCCTCGCTCGGCCAATCATGCTCCTCAGCATCGCGCGCAATCTACCATAATGCTATAACCCGGCGGCTTGAACGCACGGTGGCGGCAAACCGCGGCGCGGTGGCGGCAAACCGCGGCTCGAATCGCGCGCGCGCACGGCGCGTGGATCGCGTGCTGGCTCGTGCTCTCGTGGTGCTTCGCGCGTCCGCTGTGGGTGGTGCGCGTGCTGCCGCTCGACGATCTGCCGAACCACCTGGCGCGCATCACCGCCTATCACTACCTCGACGATCCGCGCTGGAACCTGGCGGCGTATTACACGCGCTCGCTCGGGCTGGTTCCTTATCTCGGCCATTTCTATCCCGTGCACTTGATGACGTACCTGTTCGGCACGGTGGTGCGCGCCAACCTCGTGTACATGACGCTGTACGTGTTCGCCGCGCCGCTGTGCGGGCTCGCGTTCGCGCGCGCCACCGGGCGCAGCCGCTGGCTGGCGTTTCTCTTGTTGCCGCTCGCCACCGGGTATTTCTTTCAATGGGGTTTCATTTCGTTTTGCGTGGGTGTGATGCTGATGCTGCCGGCGTGCGCGCTGCTCTACCGAGTGCTCGACGGAGACGGCTGGCAGTGGCGGCGCGCGATCGGGCTCGGGCTGCTCACGGCCACGATCTATCTTTGCCACGTCGCGCCGTGGGGCGCATTGGGGCTTTACGCGTTTTTGATTTTAATCGTGGAGCTCGGCGTGCGGCGCTGGCGCGGTCCGCTGCTGGCGGCGGCGGCCATGCTGCCGTCGGTGGCGCTGCTCGCGGCGAGCTGGGCGCGCGCGCACCGCATTGGTTACGTTCGCCACGCCGATAAATACGACGCGGTCAAAGACAGCGCGTGGACGCTGCTCAAACGAATCGCGCAGTGCTTCAATCTCTGGCAGAAGCAGGACCTCGACGAGTGGCTGCAGCTCGGGCTGGTGCTGCTGGTGATCCTGTTGATCGCGTCGGACGGCGGACCGCAGCCGAACGAGCCGCTGCGCCGCAAGCTGCGCATCCCGCTGGCGCTGATCGCGTTTCTGGTGATGACCGCGGCGGCGCCGTTCTGGATCACCAAGCCGTTCAATTGGTGGATGGTGAACCTGCGCTTCCTGATGCCGGCGATCGCGGTGGCGGCGTTCCTGCCGCGCGGGGCGATCCGCGGGGCGCGCGCGGCGCTGCTCGGCGTCGGGCTGGCGGCGTCGACGCTGCTGCCGCTCTACACCGCGCGCAACTACCGCGACTTCGCGATGCGCGCCGATCCGATCATCGCGCTGCTCGAGCGAGTGCCGCTCGGGTCGAACACGCTGTTCCTGCATACGCCGACGCCGAACGGCCAGCGCTCGTTCGCCGATCCGGTGATGGCGCCGGAGATGGCGCTCTGGCGCGAGATCTACAATTATCCGCTGGTGTACCGCGGCGGCTACGATCCTTATATGTACGACGACGGGTTTCCCATTCGGCGCACGCACGATCTCGCGGCGCCGAAGGTCGAGAGCGCGCTGGTCAAGGTCTACTCGCCCGAGGAGAGCCGCTTCAAGCCGGAGCGCATGCTCTACGGCTGGGACTATTTCATCGTGAAGAACGATTACCTCGACGCCATGCCGCCCGACGGCGTGGTGAAGGTGGACACGCGCGGCGGGTTCTCGCTGTTCCACAACCTGCTCAAGGATCAGAAGCCGCCGCCCGATCCGATCTATGCGCCGCCGCCGCCGGCGATCGAGGAGCGCGAGCCGTGAACCTGCTGGTGACGGGCGGCGCCGGGTACGTCGGCAGCCACGTGGTGGCGGCGCTGGTGCGCGACGGGCGGCGCGTGCTGGTGGTGGACGACCTGTCGAACGGCCACGCCGAGGCGCTGCCGGGCGCGGTCGAGCTGGAGCGCGCCGACGTCACGGCCAGCGGCATTTTGCCGCAGCTGGCGGCGAAGTTCGGGGCGCGCGCGATCCTGCACTTCGCGGCGCGCATCCAGGTCGGCGAGTCGGTGGCGCGGCCCGACTTGTATTACGCGACCAACGTCGGCGGGATGCTGCGCGTGATCGAGGCGGCGTCGGCGGGGCGGCTGCCGGTGGTGTTCTCGTCGACGGCGGCGGTGTACGGCGAGCCGGACGTGACGCCGATCCCCGTCGAGCATCCGTGCCGGCCGCAGAATCCGTACGGTCGCTCGAAGTGGATCGGCGAGCAGATGCTGGCCGACGCGGGGCGGGCGGCGCGGTTCGGCTGGGCGGCGCTGCGCTACTTCAACGCGGCGGGCGCCGAGCCCGGGCTGTTCGAGCGGCATCATCCGGAGACGCACCTGATCCCGCTCGCCATTGCCGCCGCGCGCGGCTCGGGCGCGGCGCTCGAGTTGTACGGCGACGATTGGCCGACGCCCGACGGCACCTGCGTGCGCGACTACGTGCACGTGGCCGATCTCGCCGACGCGCACCTGCGCGCGCTCGATTTATTGCTCGGCGGTGCGAGCGCGCCCGCCGCCGATTCGCGCGCGCCCGCGGCCGATGAGCGCGCGCCGGCGCACCTCGTGAACCTCGGCGCGGGGCGCGGCGTGACCGTGCGCGAGGTGCTGGCCGCCGTCGAGCGCGCGGTGGGCCGGCCGGTCCCGCATCGCGTGGCGCCGCGGCGGCCGGGCGACGTGGCGGCGCTGGTGGCCGACGTGACGCGCGCGCGCGACGTGCTCGGCTGGCAGCCGCGCCGCTCCTCGATCGACGAGATCGTCGTCGATGCGGTACGTTCGAGCTGATGGCGAGGACGACGTGAACGCGCTGGTCACCGGAGGCGCCGGCTTCATCGGCTCGCGCCTGGCCGCGCGCCTGCTCGACGAAGGCCACGCGGTGCACGCCGTCGACGATCTGTCGCTCGGGCGGCGCGAGAACCTCGACGCCATCGCCGCGCATCCGCGCTTCACGCTCACGGTGCTCGACGTGCGCGCGCCCGAATTCGCGCGCCTGGTCGAAAGCGCGAAGCCCGATCGCGTCTATCACCTGGCGGCGAACTCGGACATCTCGACGGGCACCAGCGAGCCGCGCACCGATCTCGAGCGCACGTTCCTCACGACGTTCCACGTGCTCGAGGCGATGCGCGCGTGGGGCGCGCGCGAGCTGGTGTTCGCCTCGACGTCGGCGATCTACGGCGAGGCGCCCGGCGCGATCCGCGAGGAGCACGGCCCGCTCGAGCC
The DNA here is from genome assembly GCA_035652295.1 of Polyangia bacterium. Taxonomy (GTDB): domain Bacteria; phylum Myxococcota_A; class Polyangia; order Palsa-1104; family Palsa-1104; genus DASREC01. Next base: position 16,270 of record DASREC010000075.1, on the reverse strand, counting down.
GATCTCGCTCTACGGCGCCGCCAAGCTGTCGAGCGAGGCGTACGTGCACGCGTACGCGCGGCTGTACGACCTGCGCGCGTGGGTGTTTCGCTTCCCCAACGTCGTCGGGCCCAACCTCACGCACGGCGCGATCTTCGACTTCGTCGAGCGGCTGCATCGCGATCGCGACGTGCTGCGCGTGCTCGGCGACGGCACGCAGACCAAGCCGTACCTCGACGTCGACGATCTGCTCGACGCCATCGCCGCCGGCGTGGCGCATCCGGCCGAGCCGGTGGCGACCTACAACATCGCCGGCGCGGGCGCGACCAGCGTGCGCGAGATCGCCGAGCTGGTGCGCGAGGAGCTCGGTTTGCCGTCGGCGCGCATCGAGTTCGGCGCCGGCAACCGCGGCTGGCCGGGCGACGTGCCGCGCTTCGAGTACGACACGCGGCGCATTCGCGCGCTCGGCTGGACGCCGCGCCACGACTCGCGCGAGGCGGTGCGGCGCGCGATCCGCGCCAAGGTCGAGCAATGCAGGCGGTGATCCTCGCCGGCGGGCGCGGCACGCGGCTCGCGGCAGGCGACGACGCGCCGCCCAAGCCGCTCACGATCGTCGACGGGATCTCGATGCTCGACCACTTGATCGGGCGGCTCGCGCCGCAGGGGCTCGACGACTTCGTGGTGCTCACCGGGTTTCGCGCGGCCGAGATCGAGCGCGCGCTCGGCGACGGCGCGCGCTTCGGCGTGCGCATCCGCTTTCGCGCCGAGCCGTCGCCGCTCGGCACGGCGGGCGCGGTCAAGGCGGCGCGCGCGCTCCTCGACGAGCGGTTCATCGTCGCGTACGGCGACGTGCTGGCCGACGTCGACGTGGCGGCGATGCTGGCGGCGCACCGCGCGCACGACGCGGAGGTGACGCTCGCCGCGCACCCGAACGATCATCCGTTCGACAGCGATCGCGTGGTCACCGATCGCCACGGCCTCGTGCGCCGCGTGGTGCGCAAGGAGGATCACGCCGGCGCCGAGGCGGGCGCGCTGTGCAACGCCGCGTTCTACGTCGTCGAGCAGCGCGCGCTCGACCTCGTGCCCGACGGCGCGCCGTACGATTTCGCGCGCGAGCTGTTTCCGCGATTGGCCGCGGCCGGGCGGCGCCTCTACGCCTATCGCACCGTCGAGTATTTGAAGGACATGGGCACCGCCGAGCGGCGCGCGCGCCTCGAGCGCGATCTGCGCGCGGGCGTGCCGGAGCGCTCGCGGCTGGGCGCGCTCAAGCCGGCGCTGGTGTGCGATCGCGACGGCGTGCTCGTCGAGGATCGCCCGTTCATCGCGCGCGCCGACGACCTGCGCGTGCTGCCCGGCGTCGCGCCGGCGCTCGCGCGGCTCAATCGCGCCGGCGTGCTGGCGGTGTGCTGCACCAACCAGCCGGTGGTGGCGCGCGGCGCGCTCGACGAGGACGGGCTGCACGCGCTGCACCAGCTGCTCGAAGGCACGCTCGGCGCCGAGGGCGCGTGGCTCGACGGGATCTTCACGTGCGTGCACCATCCCGATCGCGGCTTCGCCGGCGAGCGCGCCGAGCTGAAGATCGCGTGCGCGTGCCGCAAGCCGCTGCCGGGGCTGATCCACCAGGCGCAAGTCGCGCTCGGCGTCGATCCGCGCACGTCGATCTTCGCCGGCGATCGCACGAGCGATCTGCGCGCCGCGCGGGCGGCGGGGATGATCGGCGTCGGCGTGCTCACCGGCGCCGCGTGCCGCGACGGAAAATTTCCGCTGGCGCCCGAGACGCCGCTGGTGCCGTCGCTGGCGGAGGCGGCGGCGCTCTTGCTCGACACCGCGCCGTCGTGGCGGCCGTGGCTCGATCGCGCGCGCGCCGCGCGGGCGGTGGTGATCGGCGGCGCGTCGCGCACGGGCAAGACGCTGGCCGCGGCCGCGCTGCGCCTCGCGCTCCAGCGCGAAGGCGTCGCGTGCGTGCAGCTCTCGCTCGATCGTTTCATCCGCCCGCGCTCGGAGCGGCGCGCGCACGACGACGTCGTCGAGAACACGCGCTTCGACGAGGCGCGAGCCGCGGTGCGCGCGCTCCTCGACGGAAAATCGGTGCTGGTGCCCGGCTACGATCCGCGCACGCGCGAGCGCGCGCCGAGCGAAGTGTTCGCGCTCGACGATCGGCAGGTGCTGATCCTCGACGGCGTATTGGCGAACGCGCTCGACGTCGAGCGTGCGCTGCACGTGGCGCTCGACGCCGACGCCGAGACGCGCGCCGCCCGCCGCCGCGCGTTCTACCAATGGAAGGGCCTCGACGGCGCCGAGCTGGAGCGCGCGGTCACCGGCCGCCCCGACGAGGAGGCGCGCGTGGCCGAGCTGTCGCGCCGCGCCGCCGTGCGCCTGCGCTGGGGCGCTACGCTTCGCCTCGAGGAGATCCCGTGATCATCACCCGCTCGCCGTTCCGCGTCAGCTTCTTCGGCGGCGGCTCCGACCTGGAGTCGTTCTACCGCCGCGGCGCCGGCGCCGTGCTCTCGACCACCATCGATCGCTACATGTACCTCTCGGTGCACCCGTACTTCGACGGGCGCAGCATCCACGTCAAGTACTCGTCGAGCGAGCTGGCCGGCGCGGTGGCCGACGTGCGCCACCCGATCGTGCGCCGCGTGCTCGAGCGCCTCGGCATCTCCGGCGGCGTCGAGATCACCTCCACCGCCGACGTGCCCGCCGGCACCGGCCTCGGCTCGTCGAGCGCGTTCACCGTCGGCCTGCTCAACTCGATCTACGCGCACACCGGCCGCCAGATCTCCGTCGAGCGGCTGGCGCGCGAGGCCTGCCAGATCGAGATCGAGGATCTCAAGACGCCGATCGGCAAACAGGATCAGTACGCCAGCGCGTACGGCGGGCTCAACCTGATCCGCTTCTTCCCCGACGAGAGCGTCGACGTGACGCCGCTGGTGATCTCGCCCGAGTGCCGCCGCGCGCTCGAGGCGTCGCTGCTGATGTTCTACACCGGCGAGCAGCGCTCGGCGGCGTCGGTGCTGGTCGAGCAGCGCCAGGCCATCGACAGCGACGCGGCGAAATATGCGGCAATGTGCCGCATGGTCGATCAAGTGATGGAGGCCAAGGCGCTGCTCGAGGCGGGCGACGTGGCGGCGTTCGGGCGGTTGCTCGACGAGGCGTGGCGCATCAAGCGCACGCTCACGTCGAAGATCTCGAACCCGGCGATCGATCGCGTGTACGAGGCCGCGCGCGCGGCCGGCGCGTGGGGCGGAAAATTGCTCGGCGCGGGCGGCGGCGGATTCCTGCTGCTCGCCGCCGCACCGACGGAGCACGCCGCCATCCGCGCCGCGTGTCCGGGCATGCAGGAGCTGCCGGTGCGGTTCGAGCGCGGCGGCAGCAAGGTGGTATACATGTCCGAGGAAGCCGACGCCCGCGGGAGGTAGAGCTTGTTCGAGGATTTATCCGTCTCGGTGATCATTCCGACGTGGAACGAAGCCAAAGGGATCGCGTACACGCTGCGCACCGTGCCGTCGCTGGTCGACGAAGTCGTGGTGGTCGACGCCAACTCCTCCGACGGCACCGGCGAGATCGCGCGGGCGAACGGCGCGCGCGTGGTCACCGAATTGCGGCGCGGCTACGGGCGCGCGTTCAAGACCGGCTTCAACGCGGCCAAGGGCGATCTGCTGGTCTCCGCCGACGGCGACGGGACCTACCCGCTCGGCGTGCTGCCCGATCTGCTCGGCGTGCTCACGCGATCGGATTTGCAGTTCGTCTCGTGCGCGCGCTTTCCGCTCGACGATCCGGCCAGCATGCGCTCGCGCAACAAGCTCGGCAACGAGCTGATCACGCTCGGCGCGTCGCTGCTCTGGCGCAAGCGTTTGCAGGACGTGCTGTCGGGGATGTGGGCGATGCGCCGCGAGGCGTGGGTGCAGCTCGAGTGCGTGAGCGACTCGTGGAATTTTTCGGAGGAGATCAAGCTGCGCGCGCTCGAGGCGTTCGGCGACGGCTTCGCCGAGTTTCACATCCACTACGCCGAGCGGCTCGGACAGACCAAGCTGCAGCCGTGGCGCGTCGGCATCGAGAACCTGGTGTGGCTCGGGCTGATGCGGCTCGGGCTCGAGCGGCAGTTCAAGGCGATCTTGCGGCCGAAGCCGAAGCGCTTCGAGGAGCGGTCCGTCGAGGAATCGAACGGCGAGCCGCGCATCATTCAGTGAGCCCTGCCCCGTGAGTGACGCGGACGATTCGCCGTTTCGCAAATTCGCGCGCGACTACCAGGCGCGTTTTCGCCGCGCCGTAGACGAGTGGGATCTCGAAGCGCTGGAGGCGCTGGCCGAGGTGCTGGACGCGGCGCGCGCGCGCGGCGCGACGGTGCTGATCGCGGGCAACGGCGGCTCGGCGGCGATCGCCAACCACGCCGAGTGCGACGCCTCCAAGGGCACGTTCGTCGACGGGCGCGCGCCGCTCAACTCGCGCTCGCTGTCGGCCAACACCTCGGTGCTGACGGCGATCGGAAACGATCTCGGCTATCCGGCGATCTTCGAGAAGCAGGTCGAGCTGTACGGCAAGCCGGGCGACGTGCTGGTGTTGGTGTCGTCGAAGGGCTCGTCGCCGAACGTGGTCAACGCGTGCCGCGCGGCCAGCGAGCGCGGGCTGGTCACGGTGGCGCTGGTCGGCTTCGACGGCGGGAGCTTGCGCGGGCTGGCCGACTGCGTGGTGCACGTGCCGGCGGAGAACTACGGCATCGTCGAGGACATGCACCAGGCGTGTCTGCACCTGGTGACGCAGTTCCTGCGAGGCGGGTGATGGATCAGCGCGCCTACGGAGAGCACGCCGACGCGGAGGAGCGCCACTGGTGGTTCGCCGCGCGGCGACGCATCGTGCGCGACGTGGTGGCGTCGCTCGGGCTGCCCCCCCCCTCGGAAGTACGGCTGCTCGAGTTCGGCTCGGGCACCGGCGGCAATCTGCCGATGCTCGCCGAGTTCGGCGCGATCACCGCGCTGGAGCCCAACGACGAGGCGCGCGCCATCGCCGGCGAGCGCATGCCTCGCGCGCGCCACGTGGCGTCGCTCGACGAGCTCGACGAGCATGGCGACGCGGCGCCGTTTCATGCGGCGCTGGCGCTCGACGTCATCGAGCACCTCGACGAGCCCGAGGCGATCCTGCGCGACGTGCGCGCGCGGCTGCACCCGGGCGCGCCGCTGGTGGTCACCGTACCGGCGCACGCGTGGATGTTCGGCGATCACGATCGCTACCTGCACCACCGCCGCCGCTACTCGAAGCCGCTCTTGCGCGCGCACCTCGAGGGCGGCGGGTTCTCCGTCGAGTGGATGTCGTTCATGAACTGCGCGCTGTTTCCGCTGGCGATCGCGGCGCGCGGCCTGGAGGCGGCGCGCGCGCGGCTTCGGCCGGCGCGCGAGCCGGCGGCGCGCGGCATGGAGCTGCCGCCGGCGGTGGTCAATCGCGTGTTCCTCGAGCTGTTCGCCGCCGAGCGGTTCCTGATCGGGCGCGGCGCGGTGCCGACCGGCCTATCATTAATAGGCGTGGCGCGCGCGTGACGCGCTACGGCTCGTCGGTGAGCTTGGCCGTGCGCTGGAATAGCGACCAGTCGCCGACCTGATCGAGCAGCTTGAGCGACGGCTCCTGCTCCATCTGCGCCGGCGCGAACCGCACCAGGTAGTAGTCGAAGTCGGGCGCCTGGCGAATATCGAACGTATCGGGCGTCGACCACGCCGGCGCGCGCAGCGTCACGCGCGGCCGCACCGGGATCCCTTGATCGAACAGATACGGATCGTAGCCGCCGTGGATCGCCATCGGCCACGACGAGAAGTGCCAGTACACCGGCGCGCTGGTCGCCGGATCACCGCTCTCCTCCTCCGAGTGCTGCCCGCGCATCATGCCGCGCGCCACCACCAGCGTCGACGAGCCGCGCGGCAGTTCGCTCACCAGCCGCGTGAACGGCGCGTTGCGGTTCGAGAAGTCGCGGTACAGCCGCGCCAGCTTGATCGGCAGCGCGATGCACGCCGCCACCACCGGCAGCATCAGCAGGCGCTGCCGCCCCTTCAGCTTCACCGACGGCCACAGCATGAGCAGCGGCGCCATCATCGACGGCAGCCGCGGCGACAGGTACCACCAATAGATCGGCTTCGAGACCTGGTACGGCAGCGAGACGTAGGTGAGCCCCATGAGCAGCAGCAGGAGCGGCAGCACCTTCTGCTCCTCGCGCGTCTGCTCCGTCGAGCGCGTGCCCTTCCACACCGCCAGGCCGACCGCGGTCGCGCTGAGCACGATCAGCACCAGCGTGTCGAGGTTGCCGGGGAACAGCTCCATCACGCGCCGCGGGAACTCCAGCACCGACGTCGGGAAGTCGCGCCAGATGCCGACGAACTTGTTGCCGCGGTTGAAGTAGGTGTGGTCGGCCTGCTCCTCGAGGATGGCCACGATCGCCAGCGCCAGCGACGGCATCATCGAGAACGCGGCGAACGCGCCGGCGCGCCAGCGCTTCCAGTGCACCAGCAGGATCCCGATCGAGCCCAGCCCGAACACGAACCAGGGCAGGATGTGACACAAATAAGCCAGCAAAGAATAAATCAATATTTGAATCAAATCGAACGTGCGCTTATCCGCTAAATAACGAATCAAAGCGGCAAAGCCGAGCATCATGAAGACGGTGCCGAGCAGGTACGACGAGAAGCCGTAGATCCACGGCTGCGAGAACGCCAGCGCGAAGCCACCGACGGCGAGCCACGGGCTCCGCTTGAGCGCGCGCGCCAGCGCCAGCACCGACAGCGGAAACAAAATCAGATAAATCGATAAAAAGATCTTATTGGCGACCTCGATCGAAAACACGTACATGCAAAAATGAATGAACGTGTAAAAGACGAGATAAGGAACGGGTCTTATGCGCAGTGTGTAGTAATCGCTGATGTGATAGGACGCGTCGTGATAGCTGTGCCACGCGCGCGCCAGCGCCAGGTGATTGGGCGTGTCGAGCATCGGCAACAGGCGCTGGTGCCAGACGGGGATCAGCACCAGCGCCGTCAGCGTCAGCCAGACGAGCGGCAGCCCGCCCTCGGCGAGCAGCAGTCGTCTCCATTTATCGAGCGGTAATTTCAATCGGTCGGCCGGCGCAGCACGGACCAGGCGATGCGCGGCACGCGCAGGAACACGTCGACGTAGTCCTTCCACTTCACCTTCGAGCCGTCCTGGTGCTCCCACGCGACGCCGACCTCGACCACCGACAGCCCGAGCCGGCGCTGCGCCAGGCACAGCACCTCGATGTCGATGCCGAAGCGGTTCTCGCGGCACAGCGCGAACAGCTTGCGCGCCGATTCGCCCTCGAACAGCTTGAAGCCGCACTGCGTGTCGTGGATGCCGGGCACCGCCAGCGAGCGGATCCACAAGTTGCCCGCGCGCCCGAGCAGCACGCGCAGCGGCGATTGGTAGCGCTTGATGTGCGAGGTCGCGACCGCGCGCGAGCCGGTGGCCACCTGCGCGCCGCCGTCGAGCACGCGCTCGAGCGCCGCCAGCTCCTCGATCGGCGTCGCCAGGTCGGCGTCCATCATCAGCACGCGCGCGCCGCGAGTCGAGGCCACGCCCGCTCGCAGCGCCGCGCCTTTGCCCTGGTTCACGCCGAGGCGCAACAGGCGCACGCGCGGCGCGCTCAACCCGGCGATGAAGCGCTGCACGATCAGCGCGGTCTGGTCGCTCGACCCGTCGTCGACGACCACCACCTCCCAGCTCCCGCCGTGCTCCTCGAGATAGCTCGACACGCGCGCGAGGGCGCGCTCGATGCGTTTGGCTTCGTTGTAGGAGGGAATTACGACCGACAGGTCGACCTGCTCGAGCTGTGGATCGTTCACCACGCCGGGCGCTGACCTCACCATGGCCGAGACATTCACTACCGACCTCCCCGGGGAATAAGCCTAACGAATGGCCCAATCTATCAGCCCTGACGCGACCAGACAAGCGCAAGGGTGGTAAGGTTCGTCTTCGTGTTGGCGAGAGCGAGAGCGTGACGTCGTTCGTCGAGCGGCAGCGGCGCCATCACGAGCGCGCCGACGCGGCGCACTTCGCGTGGCAGACGGGCGCGCCCTACTTCGCGGCCACCGAGCGCGCGCTGCTCGACGGCGTGCGCGCGGCGGCGGGCGAGCGGCTGCTCGAGATCGGCTGCGGCGAGGGCGGTAACTTGTGGCACTTGCGCGCGCTCGACGGGGCGCGCTTCGGCGTCGACTACTCGCCGGCGAAGGCGGCGTTCGCGCGGCGGGCGACCGGCGCGCAGGTGACGGCGGCGGACGCGGCGCGGCTGCCGTTCGCCGATGAGACGTTCAATGCCGTCTTGATCCGCGACCTGCTCCACCACTTGACATCCGATGGTCGCGCGCGCGCGCTCGCCGAGGCGCACCGCGTGCTCAAGCCGGGCGGCCGCCTCACGCTCGTCGAGCCGAACCGCCGCTCGCCGCTGGTCCTCCTGCAAGCCGCGCTGGTACCGGCCGAGCGCGGCCTCTTCCGCTCGACGCGCGAGCGCATCGAACGCGAATTGCGCGCCGCCGGATTCGACGCGCTCGCCGGCGACGTGCGCCAGCCGCTGCCGCTCGCGCGCGTGCTGCTCCATCCCAAGCTCGGCGCGGCGCGGCTGGCGGCGCTCGCGCCCGTCGAGCGCGCGCTCACCGCGTTCGATCGCCTGGCCGAGCGGCTGGTGCCGCGCGGCGCGTGGCTCTACCTCCTCTACCAAGCGAGGCGCCCGTGAAGCTCGACGGCAAACGAGTGGTGGTCACCGGCGGCGCGGGCTTCCTCGGCTCGTTCGTCGTCGAGAAATTGCGCGCGCGCGGCGCCGGCGAGATCGTCGTGCCGCGCTCGCGCGACTACGACCTCGTCGATCGCGACGCCGTGCGCCGCCTCTATCGCGACGCGCGTCCCGACCTCGTCATCCACCTCGCCGCGCGCGTCGGCGGCATCGGCGCCAACCGCGAGAACCCCGGCCGCTTCTTCTTCGACAACTTGATGATGGGCGCGCTGCTCGTCGAGGAGGGCCGCCTCGCCGGCGTCGAGAAGCTGGTCGCCACCGCCACCATCTGCGCCTATCCCAAGCACGCGGCCATCCCGTTCCGCGAGGACGATCTGTGGAGCGGCTACCCCGAGGAGACCAACGCGCCCTACGGCCTCGCCAAAAAAATGCTGCTGGTGCAGTCGCAGGCGTACCGCGCGCAGTACGGCTTCAACTCGGTGGTGCTGTTCCCGGTGAACCTGTACGGGCCGCGCGACAACTTCGATCTCGCGACCTCGCACGTGATCCCGGCGATGATCCGCAAGCTCGATGTTGCAGTGCAGCAAAATTCCTCGGAGGCGCGCGAGGTGGTGCTGTGGGGCGACGGCTCGCCCACGCGCGAGTTCCTCTACGTCGAGGACTGCGCCGACGGGATCCTGGCCGCGTGCGAGCGCTACGACGGCTCCGAGCCGGTCAACCTCGGCTGCGGCCGCGAGCTCGCCATCCGCGATCTAGCCGAGCAGATCGCCCGGGAGATGGGTTTTACCGGCACGCTCACCTGGGACGCGTCGAAGCCGAACGGCCAGCCGCGCCGCGCGCTCGACACGTCGCGCGCCGAGCGGCTCTTCGGCTGGCGCGCCTCGACGCCGTTCGCCGACGGGCTGCGCCGCACCATCGCGTGGTGGCGCGAACACCGCCCCGCGGGGTAGATTCGCCGCCGCATGCGGGCGCTCATCACCGGCATCACCGGACAGGACGGCTCGTACCTCGCCGAGCTCCTGCTCTCGAAGGGCTACGAGGTGCACGGCATCGTGCGCCGCTCGTCGTCGTTCAACACCGCGCGCATCGACGCCATCTACCAGGATCCGCACGAGCCGAACGTGCGCCTCAAGCTGCACTACGGCGATCTCAACGACGCGTCGTCGCTCAACCGCATCCTGCGCACCGTGCGCCCCGACGAGATCTACAACTTGGGCGCGCAGTCGCACGTGCGCGTGTCGTTCGACGTGCCCGAGTACACCGCCGAGGTCACCGGCGTCGGCACGGTGCGCCTGCTCGAGGCGATCCGCGAGAGCGGCATCCAGCCGCGCTTCTACCAGGCGTCGTCGTCGGAGCTGTTCGGCTCGTCGCCGGCGCCGCAGTCGGAGGCGACGCGCTTTCACCCGCGCTCGCCGTACGGCGCGGCCAAGCTCTACGCGTTCCACATCACCGTCAACTACCGCGAGGCGTACGGCATGCACGCCTCGAACGGCATCCTCTTCAACCACGAGTCGCCCCGCCGCGGCGAGACGTTCGTGTCGCGCAAGATCACGCGCGCGGCGGCGCGCATCGCGCTCGGCCTGCAGGACAAGCTGTTCCTCGGCAACCTCGACGCCAAGCGCGACTGGGGCTTCGCCGGCGATTACGTCGAGGCGATGTGGCGCATGCTGCAACAGGAGCGCGGCGACGACTTCGTGATCGCCACCGGCGAGTGCCACACCGTGCGCGAGTTCCTCGACGAGGCGTTCGGCCGCGTCGACCGCCCGTGGCAGCGGCACGTCGAGATCGATCCGCGCTACTTCCGCCCCGCCGAGGTCGACGAGCTGCGCGGCGACGCGTCCAAGGCGCGGCGCGCGCTCGGCTGGGAGCCCAAGGTGCGCTTTCGCGAGCTGGTGCAGATGATGGTGGACGCGGACCTCGAGGATCTGCGAAGAAACGGCGATCGAGATGAGCAACGAGGCCCGTAGAGAAGAGAGCGAGTACGAGCGGCGCGAGGCCGACGAGCGGCGCAAGCGCGTCGAGGAGCTGGACCGCTTCGCCGACGAGCGCGACGCGTGGCGCGCGCGCAACCACGCCTACTACGCGGCGCTCGAGCGGCTGGCGCGCTTCGTGGTGCCCGAGGGGCAGAGCGTGCTCGAGATCGGCTGCGGCACCGGCGACCTGCTGGCGGCGCTGAAACCGGCGCGCGGCGTGGGCATCGATCTGTCGCCGCGGCTGATCGCGCATGCGCAGAAAAAACACAGCGAGCTGGAGTTCGCCGTGGCCGACGCCGAGACGCTCGATTCGCCGGCGCTCGACGGGAAAACCTTCGACTACGTGATCCTCTCGGACGTGGTGGGGATGCTGCGCGACGTCTGGTCGGCGCTGCGGGCGCTGCGCCGGATGTGCAATCCGCGCACACGGGTACTGGTCACTTATTACAACTTCGTCTGGGAGCCGCTCCTGCGGCTGGGCGAGCGGCTCGGGCAAAAAATGCCGGTCGCGCAGCAGAACTGGCTGGGCATGCAGGACCTGGAGAACCTGCTCCAGCTCAACCACTTCGAGATCGTCCGCTCGGGCACCGCGCAGCTCGCGCCCGTCGACGCGCCGCTGGTCGCGCCGATCGCCAACCGCTACCTCGCGCAATTGCCGGGGCTGCGGCACCTCGCGCTCACCCAGTTCTTCGTCGCCAAGCTGGCGGGCGGCGGCGGGCCGATCCACGCGCGCGAGTACACGTGCAGCGTGATCGTCCCGTGCAAGAACGAGCGCGGCAACATCGACGACATCGTCGCGCGCACGCCGGAGCTCGGCCGCGGCACCGAGCTGATCTTCGTCGACGGCAACTCCGACGACGGCACGGTCGCCGCCATCGAGCGCCACCTGCGCGCCGGCACGCGCCCGCGCATGAAGCTCGTCCATCAAGGCGACGGGCGCGGCAAGGGCGACGCCGTGCGCAAGGGCTTCGCCGCGGCGAGCGGCGACGTGCTGTTCATCCTCGACGCCGATCTGACCGTGCCGCCCGAGGAGCTGCCCAAGTTCTACGCCGCGATCGCCGAGGGGCGCGGCGAGTTCGTCAACGGCTCGCGCCTGGTGTACCCGATGGAGGGCGAGGCGATGCGCTTTCTGAACTCCGTCGGCAACAAGGCGTTCGGGCTGGCGCTGTCGGCGATCCTCGAGCAGCGGCTCAAGGACACGCTGTGCGGCACCAAGGTGCTGTTCCGCCGCGACTACGAGCGCATCGCGCGCGCGCGCGGGTTCTTCGGCGACTTCGATCCGTTCGGCGACTTCGATCTGCTGTTCGGCGCGGCCAAGCAGAACCTGAAGATCGTCGAGCTGCCGGTGCGCTACCGCGCGCGCACGTACGGCGAGACCAAGATCAGCCGCTTCCGGCACGGGGCGATCCTCGCGCGCATGACGGCGCACGCGTTCCGCAAGTTCAAGACGGCGTACTGATGCGCGCGCGGATCGTTGCGCTCGCGCTCTCCGTCGCTGCGCCGGCCGCCGTCGTGCTGGCGATCGGCGCGATCGCGGGCGCGCGGCCGAAGAGCGGCGCGGCGATCGATCGCTGCGACGACGCGACCAACCCGTGCACGGTGACGCTGATGAATTCGGCGACGTGCTGCTCGCTCTGCGGCTACGCGGTGGTGACGCAGGCGCGCGCCGTCGAGATCGACGCGCGCTGCAGCAAGCCGAATCGCCACCGCCAGTGCCACGACGCGCCGTGCAGCGTGCCGCCGCCGGTCAGAGCGATCTGCATGGACGGCAAATGCGTGGCCGAGCCGTGAGCGCGCCTCGGCTCGCGCGCGCGTCGATCGCCGCCGCGGCGATGATCGCGATCGCGGCGCTGATCGCGATCGCGGCGCTCTCCGCTCGGGCGCGCGCGCGCACGGCGCCGACCGGCGATCTCGATCGCTGCCGCACGAACTCCGACTGCACCGACGTGCTCACCGATCCGCGCACGTGCTGCCCGACCTGCGGGCGCCACGTGGTCACGCGCCGCCGCCGCGAAGAGATCGAGCACCGCTGCAACAAGCCGCAGCCGCTCGGCCGCTGCCGCACGCTCACGTGCGGCGCGCCGGGGCCGGCGCAGCCGGAGTGCGTGAACCAGGAGTGCGTGGACATGAACGGCCGATGAGCGTGCGCTTCAAGCTGCCGCCGCGCGGCGCGCTTCAGCCGAACAGCGACGTCGATCCGTTTCGCTTCTACTATCGGCCGCTGGTCGGGCGCGTGTTCGCCGCGCGGCTCGACGTCGGGCTCGGCCTGCTCGACGGGCGCTTTCACCGGCTGCTGGAATTGGGCTACGGCTCGGGGCTGCTGATGCCGACGCTGGCGGCGATCGCCGACGAGCTGTACGGCGCCGATCTCGAGCCGGAGCCGGCGGGCCTGCGCGCCGCGCTGCGCGACCTGGGCGTGGCGCCGGCCGAGCTGGTCCAAGCCGATGTACAAAATTTGCCGTTCCCCGTCGAGAAGTTCGATGGCGTGGTGGCCTTCTCGATCCTCGAGCACCTGAAGTCGGACGAGCTCGAGCGCGCGGCCCGCGAGCTTGCGCGCGTGCTCGCGCCGGGCGGGCGCCTGCTCGTCGGCTGTCCGGCGGTGCACCGCGCGATGAACGCCGCCTTCGCCGCGATCGGATTTCGCGGCATCGATCAACACCACTTCAGCGGCATGCCCGACGTGCTGGCGGCGTGCGCGCCCTATTTTACCGTCGAGAAACGCGCCACCTTGCCGCGCGTCCTCGATCGCGTCGGCGCGCCGCTCGGTTGGGCTCCCTATACCGCCGTGCTATTTCGCAAACGCTGATAGACTACGCGCGCCCATGGACGAGCGGTTCCATCCATTCGAGAAAGAGGTCGAGGAGTGGCACTGGTGGTACCAGGTGCGGCGCGACATCCTCGATCAAAAGCTGGCCTCGCTCGGCCTCGATCCCGCGCGCGCGCGCCTGCTCGACGTCGGCTGCGGCACGGGCGGCGCGTCGCTGGTGCTGTCGAAGTACGGCCGCGTGGTCGGCCTCGACCGCGCGCCGGCGTCGTTCCGCATCTCGATGGATCGCCCGTACGCGCACCGCGTGGTGGCGCGCTTCGGCGAGCCGCTGCCGCTCGCCGACGGCAGCTTCGACGTGGTGTGCGCGCTCGACATCATCGAGCACCTCGACGACGATCGCTCGGGCGCGCGCGAGCTGTACCGCGTGTGCAAGCCGGGCGGCACGGCGATCGTGTTCGCGCCGGCGTTTCAAATCCTCTGGGGCTACAACGACGTCTTCAGCCATCACAAGCGGCGCTACGACGAGCGGCAACTTGCCGCAGTGATGCGCGAGGCCGGCTTCACCGTCGTCGAGTCGGGCTACTTCAACATGGTGCTGTTCCTGCCGACGCTGGGCGCGCGCCTGCTGCAGCGCCTGTTTCCCAAGATGACCGACGGCATGGAGCACTCCACCAAGCCGAGCCCGTTCAACGGCGTGCTGGCCGGGATCTTCCGCCTCGAGCTGCCGATCCTGAAGCGGATGCACCTGCCCGTCGGAACCTCGGCGTTCTGCATCGCGCGTAGAGAGTCGTGACCGAGCCCGCGCGCGAAAACGGACAAGCCGGAAAGTCGCCGAAATGGCCGGTGCGCGTCGGGCTGGCGATCGCGACGCTGGTGTACCTCGCCTACTCGTCGTTCGGCATCGCGGCGCCGTTCTGGTGGGGGCACCACGGCTACCACGGCGCGACGTACATGCTGCGCGCGCGCATGAGCCTGCGCCTGCACATGCTCACGCCGGCGACGTGGACCGGCTTCGATCAGCCGCCGCTCAACGCGCTCTACTTCCACCATCCGATCGGCTACCACCACGTGCTGACGCTGCTGGTGCCGATCTTCGGCGAGCACGAGTGGCTGGCGCGCGGCGTGGCGGCGCTCGGCGGGCTGCTGGCGCTGTTGGCGCTGTACACGCTGGTCGCGCGCGCGTGGTCGCGCGAGGCGGGGCTGCTCGCCGTCGTGGTCTACGTGTGCCTGCCGGTGATCACCTCGTTCAGCGTGCTGTCCGATCCGATGCTGCCGGCGTTCGCGTGCGTGTGCTGGGCGCTCGACGCGTACCTGCGGCTGCTGGAGAAACCGTCGCGGCGCGCGCTGATTCACGCGGCGCTGGCGTACGGGATCGGCGGCCTGATCATGTGGGAGTCGTACTTCATCGCGCCGTTCATCGCGCTGCACGCGCTCGGCTACTATTTCACCCGACTCGGTAAAACGCTGCGGATCGGCCGTTTCAACGCGTTATTCGCGCACACGCTGGTGACCGGCGCGGCGTGCGTGGCCACCATGGCGTTCCACATCTGGTTCACCGTGCACGCCGGCGCGTGGCAGGAGTTCCTGGCGTCGTATCAACTGCGCCACACGCCGCCGTCGATGCAGTACGTGCTCGATCGGCACACGCAGTGGATCGAGATCCTGTTCGGCGCGCCGCTGCTGGTGATCGGCGCGGCGTGGCTCGTCGTGTGGCTGGCGCGCGTGGCGACGGGGCGCGCGCGGCGGCGCGACCTCGCGGTGCTCACGTTCCTCTACGTCAACACCATCTACATCTACATGTTCGCCGAGGGCTCGTCGGTGCACCTGTACCGCGTGTTCTTCTTCTCGGGGTTCTTCACGCTGGCGGTGGTCGACCTCGCCGTCGACGGCGCGCACGCGGTCTCGCGGTTGGCGGGCGACAAGCGCGTCGGGATGGCGGCGGGCGCGCTGCTCGCGCTCGTCTACCTCGGCGTCGAGGCGCCGCACGCGTGGGCCAACTTGATCGAGAGCCGCGAGCTGATGGGCACGCACTCGCAGCCCGGCTACAACCCCGACGCCGAGAAACTATTCTTCGCGCGCGAGGTGACGAAGCTGACGAAGCCGAGCGATCGCGTGATCGTCCTCTATCGCCAGCTCGGGTCGCGCAAGGAGTTCTGGTACTACCTCGATCGCAGCCTCGACGAGATCGGCGGGCTCAACGAGCTGCCGCGGCTCAAGGCCAGCGAGGCGCGCTCGGTGCTGATCCTCGACGAGCGGCAGCTCGGCGGCGCGGAGCGGGCGATCTTCGACGGGCTGATCAAGCGCCACCCGGTGACGTTCTACGAGCGGTTCGCGCTGGTCGATCTGCGCTCGAACCAGCCGGGCGCGCGCTCGTTCGCGTTCGTGCGCGGGCCGATGACGGCGTCGTACCGCTGGCTGGTCTCGCACAAATATGCGCCGCTGCACCTCGAGCGGCGCGCGTACCTCTATGGGCTGTGCGACGCGGTGGCGGTGGGCGCGCCGGTCGCGCGCGACGAGGAGCCGCCGCCGCCGCCGAGCGATCCGCGGCTGGCGAGCTGCTGGCACAACTATCTCGTCGCGCGCGGCGACGGCAAGGGAGCGCAAGATGCGCTCAAGCGGGCGACCGTCGGGATGCAGGCGGTCGAGCGCTACCTCGGCGGCGCGCGCGTGATCGCGGCGGGCACGAGCGGCGGGCGGCTGCGGCTGGCGATCCTCGCCGCCGGGCCGGAGACCGGCGAGCTGCGCTACGTCGTGCGGCGCGGCGCGGCCTCGACGATGGTGCCGCGCACCGACCTGGTGCCGCCGCCGGGCGAGTGGCGCGCCGGGCAGCTC
>DASREC010000074.1:0-7219 GCA_035652295.1 Polyangia bacterium | reverse complement strand
TCCTCGACGCCGGCGTCGAGCGCGACTCGCTCTACACCGCCGACGTCACGCGCACGATTCCCATCTCGGGCCGATTCTCCGTCGAGCAGCGGCGCGTCTACGAGCTGGTGCTCGAGGCGCAGCGCGCGGCGATGGCGGTCGTCCGGCCGGGCGTCGACTTCCTCGAGCCGAACCGCGTGGCGATGGCGATCCTCGCGCGCGGGCTGGTCGAGCTCGGCGTGCTGCGCGTCTCCGCCGCGGAGGCGCTGCGCGAAGATCGCCAGCTCTACAAGCGCTACACGCTCCACAACGTGAGCCACATGCTCGGCCTCGACGTGCACGACTGCGCGCGCGCGCGCCAGGAGGCGTACAAGTTCGGAAAGCTGCGCGCGGGCATGGTGCTCACCGTCGAGCCGGGGCTCTATTTCCAGGCCGACGATCTGACGGTGCCCGAGAAATTGCGCGGCATCGGCGTGCGCATCGAGGACGACGTGCTGGTCACCAGCGACGGCCACCGCAATCTCTCGGCGGAGATTCCCGCCGGCGCCGACGACGTGGAAGCCTGGATGGCCTCGCTCGCGTAGCCGCATGGCGGAGGCGCGCCACACCGAGGCCGTCTGGGACGACGCGCTCGCCGAGTCCTACGCGCGCGAGACCGCCGACACCAACCGTCGCCGGCTGCGCGTGCTGGCGCCGCTCATGCTGTGCGTCCACGCGGCGCACGTCGCGTTCTTCGCCACCACCGGCGTCGCGCGCGCGCGGCTCTCGGCCGAGGTGCTCGAGTGGCGCGACCTGCTCGCGCTCACGCACGCGGTGATGCTGCCGCTGCTCGCGCTCATCACCGTGCTGGTCTACACGCGCTTCGGCGCGCGCACGTGGCGCTGGCTCGGGCCGGCCACCGGCGCGCTCTATCTACTGCACGGCGCGTGGGTCGCCGGCGTCGATCAGCTGGTCTCCACCAACATCAGCGTCTACGTCGGCTACTGCTTCGGCGTGGCGGTGGTGACGCCGCTCTCGCCGCGCGTCGCCATCGCGTCCTACGCCGCCGGCGCCGCGCTGCTGCTCGGATCGCTGATGCGGTTTCAGCACGACGCGCACGCGCGGCTCACCAACTTTCCGACGTGCCTCACGCTCACGGTGTTCTGCATCGCCTTCGCGTGGCACCTGCACGTGAGCCGCCGCCGCGAGTTCGGGCAGCGCGCGATCATCGATCGCCAGCGCGACGAGCTGTCGGCGCTCAACGCCGGCCTCGAGCAGCGCGTGCGCGAGCAGGTGCAGGAGATCGTGGCGCGCGCCGACGAGGTCGATCGGCTCAACGCGCAGCTTCAGGCGCAGGTGCGCGCGCGCTCGGTCGAGCTGTCGGTGGCGCTGGCGCGGCTCGCCGAGAAGCGATCCTCCAACGGGCGGCTCACGCCGGGCCTGGTGCTGGCCGATCGTTTCGTGGTCGCCGATCTGATCGGCTCGGGCGGCATGGGCGCGGTGTACGCGGGGCGCGATCAGACGACCGGCGCGCGCGTGGCGATCAAGGTGATCCAGGCGGGCTCGTCGGATCAGCTCGACGCCATGCGCCGCTTCATCCGCGAGGTGAGCGCGGCGACGGCGGTGGCGCACCCGGCGGTGGTGCGCATCCTCCACCTCGACGTCTCCGACGACGGGATGCTGTTTCAAGCGCAGGAGCTGGTCGAGGGCAAGACGCTGACGCGCTACCTCGCGCGCGAGTGGCGCGCGGCCGAGGCGGCGCGGCTCGGCGCGGTGATCTGCGACGCGCTGGCGGCGGCGCACGCGCACGGCGTGGTGCACCGCGACGTCAAGCCCGACAACATCATGCTGGTGCCCGCGGCGCCGGGGCTCAAGCTCCTCGACTTCGGCATCGCCAAGCTCTACGACGCGTTCGCCTCGAGCGGCGGCCCGTCGACGCGCGTGCGCACGGTGATCGGCACGCCCGGCTACATGGCGCCCGAGCAGCTCGACGCGATCGACGTCAGCGATCGCGCCGACGTCTACGCGGTCGGCGTGATCCTGCACCAGCTCCTGACGGGGCGGCTGCCGACCGATTCGCCGAGCGGCGCGCGGCCGCTCGAGCCGGCGCTCGGCTACGCGGTGGCGCGCTGCCTGGTGCGCGAGCCGCGCGCGCGGCCGTCGGCGGAGGCGCTCGGCGCCGAGCTGCGCGCCTTCGCCGACGCGCACGGCGCGCCGCCGCTCGAGACGCTCGCGGCGCTGCCGCTCGACGGCGACGTGCCGGCGCCGGTCACCACCACGCCCGCCCGCCGCGGCAACACGCCCGCCTAGCCGCTGCGGCAAATTGCCCGGGTGACGGCTGCGGCAAATTGCCGCAGCGTGCGTTCGTCAGCGCGCGCGGCTAACGGCGATGCTCGTGCCGCTCGTGCTCGCGCTCCCAGCGCATTCCCTCCTCGTGGTTGCGCCCGTAGTGCCACCCGTGACGATCGCGATCGTAGTGATAGTAGGCGCCGTCGTTGGTTCGATAGTAGCCGTCGTCGACGGGAAACTCCGCCTCGGGCATGAACACGCGCGGCTCGATGACGACGCGGGGCCCGTCGGCCGCGGCCACTCCGCCGCCGAACGCGGACAACGACAGTCCGAGCGCCGCCGCCACGGCAGCGACGATACCGGTTCTCGACATGGGCTTCTCCTCGCTCACTGACCTGCGAATACCTCACGCACGTTATGTGCCGCGGCTCGGAAGAAGCGCGCGCGTGACGTAAGCTCCCGGCCGTGGAGGTGGCATGCGCTCGGCTGGTTGGCTGGCGATCGGTTGCGCGGCGCTGATCGGCTCTGCGCGGCGAACTACCGCCTCGGCGCCTCGGTGCCGGCGAGCACCTTCGCCGCCGCGACCATCACGCCCTGAGCGCGGCTCGGCCGCTGCGGCAAATTGCCGCAGTCGTGCCGCGGCGGCGCTGGCGTTCGCGCGCGGGAGTCGGATACACTGCCGGCGTGCGAAGCCATGCGCCGTGGGGAGCGAACGCCGACAGCGAGCGCCGGGTGCTCGCACCGCAGCGGCCCGGCGAAGAGCGCCGCGAGCTGGAGCGGGCCGACGAGCCGGTGACGCGGCCGGCGGAGGCCGGCGCGCCGTCGAAGATCGGCGAGTCGCTGGCGGAGTCGGCCGCGGCGGCGCGCGCGTGCTCCGAGCGGGGACCGTGCGGCGGCGGCGCTCCCTTGCCGGTGCAGGCGCGCGCGTTCTTCGAGCCGCGCTTCGGCCGCGACTTCGGCGGCGTGCGCGTGCACGACGACGCCGGCGCGCACGCGGTGGCGGCGGATCTGCGGGCGCGCGCGCTCACCGTCGGGCGCGACGTCTATTTCGGCGCCGGGCAATATGCGCCGTCGAGCGACGGCGGGCGGCGGCTGCTGGCGCACGAGCTGACGCACGTCGTGCAGCAATCGGCGGCGCCGTCGGGCGCGCCGGCGATGAGCCGGCCCGGCGACGCGTCGGAGCGCGAGGCCGACGC
Organism: Polyangia bacterium; assembly: GCA_035652295.1. GTDB lineage: Bacteria > Myxococcota_A > Polyangia > Palsa-1104 > Palsa-1104 > DASREC01. The sequence goes on along the minus strand of DASREC010000074.1, from coordinate 3,776 downwards.
CGTCGCCGAGCGCGTGATCGCCGCCGGCCACGCCGCGCCCGCCGTGCGCGTGACGCAGCAGGTGTCGCGCCAGATCGCGCGCAAGGATCGCGAAGCGGACATGCCCGACTACTGGGATCCGCGCGCGCCGATGCCGCGCGTGCGGCCGGCGCACCAGCCGCCCGTCGAGTGGGATCCCGCGTGGGCGCAGAAGGGCGTGACCGATCCGGCCGCCGCGCTCGGCAAGATCAGCAAGCAGATCGGCGCGCCCGGCGGGCTGCCCGCGCTGGAGGCGGCGAGCGCCTCGGGCAAGCCGAAGATCAGCCCGACCGCGCTCACGCGCGAGGACATCAAGGAGATCATGAATCCGCTGCCGCCCGAGGCGGGCGCGCTCGATCCGAAGATTCCGGCGCAGAAGGCGGAGCGCGACTGGGTCGACCAGATGGCGTCGAACCAGCTCGGCTGGATCCACGACGCGTTCACCCTCATGCAGATCGACACCGTCGAGGCGCAGTCGCTGTACCTGGCGCACGCGTACGCGGAGTCGGCCAAGCTGACCCAGCTCGAGGAGCGCGGCGCGGAGAAGCGGAGCTACGCGCCGTTCGTCGGACGCGGGCCGACGCAGGTGACGGGCACCGACGGCTACCTGCGCGCGTTCGCCTATATGAAGGAGCGATCGGCGCAGCTCGCCAAGCAGGGCGGCCACGACGCCGAGGTGGCGCAGCTCGACGAGGCGGTGCGCGACGTCAAGCAGGACGTCACGCGCGCGGGCAGCGCGAAGTACGGGTTCCTGATGAGCGCGGCGCTCATGCACACCGCCGGCGTGAAGGCGTCGGGCACGCTCGGCTCGACGGCGGGGTTCGCGGGCAACGCGCCCGAGGACGCCGGCATGACGGGACAGAGCAAGTCGTGGGCGCAGAGCAAGACCGATCTCGACGCCGCCGAGGCGGCGCTGGCGGCGGCGAAGGCGGAGAAGCCGCAGAACGCGGTGAAGGTCGCGGCGGCGCAGGCGGCGGTCGATGCGCTGCCGAAACGCACGGACCTCGACTCGGCGATCCGCGGCGCGAAGCAGAAGAGCGGCGCCTACGCGCGCGCGTTCAAGGTGCTCACCCGTCGAGCGGCCGCGCTCAAGAGCGCCGCGCCGCCGCCGCAGTCGCCCGCGCAGTCGCCCGCGCAGTCGCCCGCGCAGCCGCCGACGAAGGCGCCGTAGCGGCGATGCGAGTCCACGCGCGCGACGCCACGCCGCAGGCGGTGACCGAGGGGCTGAGCGCCGACGGCTACGCGATCGTCGAGGGCGTGCTCGCGGACGACGCGCTCGCCCGCGCGCGCGACGAGCTGCGCGCGGTGCTGGCGCGCACGCCGACGGGGCGCAACGACTTCGAAGGATTCGCCACGCGCCGCGTGTACGCGCTGTTCGCCAAGACGCGCGCGTTCGACGCCGCGGCGGTGCACCCGCTGGCGCTCGGCGTGCTCGACCGCGTGCTCGGCCACTACCAGCTCAGCGCGCCGGTGGCGATCGAGATCGGCCCGGGCGAGCGCGCGCAGATCCTCCACCGCGACGAGCAGATCTATCCGCTGCCGCGCCCGCACCCGCCGGTGGTGCTCAACACCATGTGGCCGCTCGACGACTTCACCGTCGACAACGGCGCCACGCGCCTGGCCGCCGGCAGCCACGCGTGGGAGCCGGGCCGCGCGCCCGACGCGTCGACGCCGATGATCACCGCCGAGATGCCGGCCGGCTCGGTGATGTTCTACCTCGGCAACGTGTGGCACGGCGGCGGCGCCAACCGCACCGATCGCCCGCGGCTCGGCGTGATCCTCGAGTACGTGGTGAGCTGGCTGCGCCCGCAGGAGAACCACTGCCTGGCGGTGCCGCGCTCGGTGGCGCGCGCGCTGCCGGCGCGGCTGCAGGAGCTGCTCGGCTACAACATCTTTCCGCCGTTCGTCGGCTACGTCGACGGGCAGCACCCGCGCAAGGTGCTCGAGCGCGACGAATGAGAGGAGCACCGATGATGCGTCGATCCGCGCTGCTGCTGCTGCTGGCGTCGTCGTCGTCGTGCTTCCGCTCGTGCAGCGGCGGCGGCGTCCACAACGTGGATCTCGGGCCACGCGATCTCTCGGTGGCCGATCTGCTGCGCACGCTCGGCGCGACGTGCAGCGAGCAGCTCTTGTGCGGCGTCGGAACCTGCTGCGCCGGCATCTGCGTCGACGTGACGGTCGATCCAAACAACTGCGGCGGGTGCGGCAACGCGTGCGCGGCCGGCCGCTGCAACACCAGCGACGGCGGAGTCTCGCACTGCGGCTGCGACGCCGACGTCGACGGTGGGACCGACGGCGGCGGCTGCTCTACGCTCGAGCCGAGCTGCGGCGCGAACGGCAGGTGCACCTGCGGCGGCGACGAGGCGCACCAGTGCGCGCCGCCGCTCGACGATCAGTGCCAGTCGGGCGCGTGCACGTGCGCCGGGCAGGTCTGCGATCCCAAGCTCGCCGATCACTGCGACGGCACCCTGTCGCCGCCGTGCCGCTGCGGCTCCTCGCCGACGTGCCTCGGCGATCGCGCCGATGGCTGCGACCCGTCGAGCGGCTGCCGCTGCGGCGACGTCGCCGGCTGCGCGGCCAATCAGTTCTGCTGCGACCAGGGCGCGTTCAACTCGCACTGCTGCTCGGCGGGGCAGTACTGCTGCTTCGACGGCTGCTGCAACAATCCCTGCCTGCTGTTCGGCTTCTGCAACCACTGACCGCGAACGAACGGATGGTTGAACCGCCAAGGCGCCGCAGACGCCAAAAAAATTAGATTGTTTCTGATCGTTTTGGCGTCTGCGGCGCCTTGGCGGTTCAATCCTCTGACGAGTTACGCGCGCGGTTCTTGGGCTGCTTCAGCTGCGCGAGCGCGCGGGTCGCGGCGCGGCGTACGTCGGAGGAGCGATCGCGCAGCGCGCGCTCGACGGTGGCGGTGGCGAGCGGGTGGCGCTGGCCGCCGAGCTGCTCGACGGCGGCGGCGCGCGTGAGCGGATCGCCGCCGGCGTAGGCGCGCGCGAGCACCGGCACGAGCCGCGCGTCGCGCACCAGGCCGACGCCGGAGAGGACCACGCGCGCGTCGGGCCACTTGCGCCGCTTGATCGCCGCCAGCACGCGCGCGAGATCGGCCTCGGCGAACGCGGCCAGCGCCTGGCGCCGGTTGCCGCCGTAGTCGCGCCAGTCCATTTCGTCGTCGAAGAACACCGAGTCGGGCGCGTCGAGCAGCCGCGCCAGCGCCGGCGCGCCGAGCGCGAGCAGCTCGGGCGGCGCGGCGTCGAAGCGGAACGTGCGGCGCACGAGCGCGCGCAGCGTGGCGTCGAGCGCGGCGCGCGAGCCGGCCATCAGTCGGGAAAGCCGGGCGCGAGCATCGCCGCCAGTCGCGCGGGCTGCTTCACGCCTTGCGACGTCATCCACTCGACGGCCGCGCCGGCGAGGCGCGCGCCCTCGTCGCCGCCGACCAGGCGGCCGTGGCGCAGGCGCGCGGCGGCGGCGTAGAGCGGCATGCCGGCGGCGGCGAGCCCCTCGGCGGCGGCGGGGAGCAGGCGCACCGCGCCGTCGGCGTCACCGCGCGCGCACGCCAGGCCCGCGTCGAGGAGCTGCGCGAGCGGCGTCGACCACGGCATGCGCTCGCCGGCGATCTTCTTCGAGTCGCGCGCGGCCGCGCCGAGAAACTGCCGCGCCTTCGCCGGCGCCGCGCCCGCCGCCTGAAGCGCCGCCCGCTCGCGCAGGTGCGTCGCCTCCAGCCGCGTGAGCTGCACCATTAATAAGAGCGACGCCTT
>DASREC010000073.1:0-18358 GCA_035652295.1 Polyangia bacterium | reverse complement strand
GCTCGGTCGCGCCCGCGCGACGGGCCGACGCCGCGCCGTCGGCCGACGCGACCGAGGACGCGAGCGAGCACGCGAGCAGCACCAGACCGGCGAGACCTTCAAGGCGGAAGCGGCGCATTGTCGTCCTCCTCATTCGGCGTCGTGGCGGGATCAACGCTGGTCGCGGGCTTGTTGTTCGAGGCGGTCGGCGCGGGCCGGGCGGTCACGCGCCGCTTGGGTTTGACGGCCGCGCGTACGGGCGAAGCGATCTTGTCGATGGGCGGCGGCGCAGGTGGTCCCACGAACGTCACCTCGATCGCGCGCCGCGGCTCCGCGATGGTCACGCGCGGCGCAGTCGTTGGGTCTCGACCGTCCTTCCGCCGCCAGAGCGCCAGCGAGGCCGCGCAGAGCACGAGCGCCGTCGCGACGGCCAGCCTGGCGCGCCACCGCACGGAGCGCCGTAGCGGACGCACGATGCGAACCGGCGTCGGGGAGTCGTCGATGCCCGCGCGAGAAACGTACGGCTGGGCGACGGTGACCGGATCGTCGCCACCGCCGGCCGGCGGCTGGACGAGCCGAAAGGCCGAGCTGTCCTTGCTGAGGAGATCGGCCACGAGGTTGGCCGCCGCCCGCGGCGAGATCGACACCTTGTGATCGAGCGCGAACTGCTCGAGATCGATCTGCAGCTCTTGCGCGGTCTGGTAGCGCTCGCGCGGATCGCGGCGCAGCCCCTTCATCACGATGCGCTCGAGCTCGCGTGGATAGTCGGGATGAACGTCGCTCGGCCGCGGCGCGTCGCGATCGAGCACCGATTGCAGCACCTCGTAGTCGTTGGCGCCGCGGAACAACTTGATCTGCGTCGTCAGCTCCCAGAGCAGCGTCGAGAGCGAGAAGATGTCGCTGCGGCGATCGACGACCTCTCCGCGCGCCTGCTCGGGCGACGAGTAGGAGAGCTTGCCTTTGATGACGCCGAAGCGCGTCTTGGCGCTGCGCCCCTCGGCGCGGGCGACGCCGAAGTCGAGCAGCTTCACGCCGCCGGCGAACGTGACGAAGACGTTCGCCGGCGAGATGTCGCGGTGGACGATGCCGAGCGGCTTTCCGTCGGAGCCGTTCTTCTCGTGCGCGTAGTGGAGCGCGGCGCACAGTCCGAGGACGATGACCAGCGCGGCGTCGAGCGGGAACAGCCGGGGGCGCGCGATCGTGGCCTTGAGGAGCTGGAGCACGTCGCCGCCGCGCAGCAGCTCCATGACGATGAAGTACTCTCCGTCGCGCGCCTCGACGTCGTGGAACTGGACGATGTTCGAGTGCGAGAGCTGGGCGATCAGCCGCGCCTCGTCGAGGAACATCGACACGTACTCGGCGTCCACCGCCAGCGTAGGCAGCATCCGCTTGATCACCACCAGCTTGTCGCAGCCCTCCACGCCTCGCGCGGCGGCGAGATAGATCTCCGCCATGCCGCCGGTCGCGAGCTGCCGAATGAGGTCGTAGCGCCCGAGCCGCTTGAGCGCGATGGTCACGCGGCGCTCGCCGAGCCGGTGAGGCGCGCGAGCACCGTGGCCAGCGCCGACGGATCGAACGGCTTCGGAACCAAGATCGCGAATCCGGCGTCGAGGCAGCGCCGAGCGTGGACCTCGCTCACGTAGCCGCTGATCGCGACCGCCGGAATCGCCGAGCCGCGCTGGCGAAGCAGGCGCACCAGGTCGCAGCCGTCCTCGTCCTCGAGCCCGAGGTCGCTCACCAGCACCGTGGGCCGCCACTCGTCGAACACGCGCAACGCCTCGGCGATCGTCGCCGCAGTGCGCACCGTGGCGCCGCGGAGCTCGAGCGCGACGGTCAGCATCTCGCGAATGTCCTCGGCGTCCTCGACGAGGAGGATGCGGACCGCGTCGAGGCGATCGACCTGCGTCGATTGGACGTCGAAGGCCGAGGCGGGGATTGCGCTCGGCGCTTCGTCACGTCGTGCCGGCACGGGCTCGCCGCTCAGTGGGAGACGCACGGTGAAGCACGCTCCGAGCCGCTCGCCCGCGCTCTCGACCGTGATGGTGCCGCCGTGAAGCTCGACGATTCGTTCGACGATCGCGAGCCCGAGCCCGAGCCCACCCTGCGATTGCCGTGTGCCGCGCTCCGCCTGCGTGAACCGCTCGAATACGCGCGGGAGAAAATCGGCGGGGATGCCTTTGCCGTTGTCGCGTACCCGAAGCACCACGTCGCTCTCGAACGCGCGCAGCTCGACGCTGGCGCGCCCACCACGAGGCGTAAACTTGATCGCGTTCGAGAGCAGGTTGGTCAACACCTGTTCCAGCCGCGCGGCGTCTCCAATCATCGGCAACGCCACCTCGGGCGCGCGCAGCTCCAGCTCGATCGCCTTGGCGAGCGCCGCCGGACGCATCGCCTCGACGGTGTGCTCGACGATCTCTCGAAGATCGAGATCGAAGCGCTGCACCTGCATTTGACCGGCGACGATTCGCGAGACGTCGAGCAGGTCGTCGATGAGCTGCGCCTGCCGCAAGCTGTTGCGCTCGATGCTCTCCAGCGCCGGGCCGAGGTTGGTCTCGATGCTGTTGCTGGTGCGCAGGATGTGCGCCCACCCGAGCGTGGCGCTGAGCGGCGTGCGCAGCTCGTGCGAGAGCATGGCGAGGAACTCGTCACGCGCGCTGAGGGCGCGCTCGGCGTCTGCGCAGAGCGCCGTCTCGCAATCGATCGACGCCTTGAGCAGCGCGTTCACCTGCGCCAGCTCCAGCTCGCCGTGCTTGCGATCGTCGATGTCGACGTAGGTGCCGCACCACTTGACGATGCCGCCCGCGCCGAAGAGCGGCGTGGCGCAGAAGGAGTGCCAGCGAGAGATCTGGTCGGCGCGCCGAAGCCGCAGCTCGATCTCGCAGGGCTCGCCCACCCGCAGCGCCTCGCGCCAGCGGTTCAGGCCGCGCTCGCAATCGTCCGGAGCCAATAGAGAGACCCACCCCCAACCGAGCAGCTCATCGAGCGTCTTTCCGGTGTAGCCGAACCAGGAGCGATTGAAGTAGTTGAAATACCCGTCGGGGCGCGCGGTCCAGACGAGCTGCGGCAACATCTCGACGATGGCGGTCGCCGGCGACGCGTGCGGCGACGCGTGAACCGGCTCGACGGACGAGACCAGCACCTCGAAGGTCGCCAGATCGCTCTCCGACCAGACCCTGGGCACGGGGCTGAGCACGCAGACGACTCCCTTGTCACCGAGCGAGGCGCCCAGGCACGCGGCCGCCGGGAGCGACTCCGCGCAGGCGTAAAGCGCGGGGTGCTCGCGCAGATCATCGACGGAGAGCCAGCCGTGCTCGGCGATCACGGCCTCGACCAGCGTGCGGCGCGCGCCGGGCGGTTCGTCGAGGGAGAGCAGCTCTCCGTGCGCTCCGAACAGCCGCTGCGCCAGGCGTTGGATGACTGCGCTACGCGGACGACGACCGGAAGCGGCAGCGAGATCCGACGCCATGCCCCACCAACCCCTAACACCGGTGTTTGAGAACTTTGCAATGAAGCGGGAATTAACTTTGAAACAACGTGCAATGCGGCGGTGTGTCGTTTGACATAGCTTGCAATGCACACGTGTCAATAAGGAGCAATTCCCCTATGGACGTAAGCGGCTTGTTTTGAACATTAATGGAGAATAAATGCGCGGCCGATTGGAGGCGGATTGAATTTCGAGGAGATCAGTAAAGAGAAAACTGCGCGGCGGGCGATATAGTTATTGACAAATCAGCGCGCAGGATCCGTGGACGCAGCGCTCGTTCGCCGGGCAGGCGTTTCCGCAGGCTCCGCAGTCGTGACCGTCGGTCTGCAAGTCGACGCACCAGCTCCCGCACATCGTGCCGGGGCAGGGGCCGCAGTACCCGCCGACGCACGCGACGTTCGGCGGGCAGACAGTGCCGCAATTGCCGCAGTGGTTGCGATCGGAGACGGTGTCGACGCAGTCGGTGCCGCACAAGTCTCGCTGGCAGGTGGTGCAGGTGCCGTGCTGGCAATTCTCGTTCGCCGCGCACGCGCGGTCGCACGCGCCGCAGTGGTTCCGATCCGTCTGCAAGTCGAAGCACGAATTGCCGCACGCCGAGCCCTGGCAGCACGACACGGACGAGACGAACTCGACGGTCGGCATCTGCGGCAGCGTCGCGCCGCCGCTCGAGGCGGTGATGATCTTGAGCTCGGCGGTCGTCGACGCCAGCGCGCCGGTGGTGACGCCGTTCGAGTCGGTCGGCCCGGGCTGCGTGAGGAGGTCGTGGCTGCCGGTCGCGGTGAGCGTCACCGCCTGGCCGACGATCGGATTGCCGTTGCAGTCGTGCAAGCTGATGGTGACGACCGCATGGTCGATCCCGTCGGCGAGCACGCCGGTGGAGCGATCGACCGTCACCGTCGACACGGTCGGGCAGACGGGCGGGCTGCTCGCGCCGCCGTCGCTCACGCCGCCCGCGCCGCCGTCGCTCGCGGACGTCGTGTCGCAGACGGCGAACAAGACGGTGTTGGAGTCCATCGTGACCGCGCCGTTTTGCGCCAGCGCCCGGCCGGAGAGGCTCGCGCCGGTGGTGAGCGTGATGCTGGTGAGCGCCAGGATGGTGCCGACGAAGGTCGTGCCCGTCCCGAGGGTAGCGGAGCTGCCGACCTGCCAGAAGACGTTACAGCCATTGCCGCCGTTGATGACCCGCACCGACGCGTTCGACGCCGTGGTGAGCGTGCTGCCGATCTGGAAGATGAAGGCGGCGCTCGGATCGCCCTGCGCGTCGAGCGTCAGCGCGCCCGAGAGCTGCGCCGACGATGAGAAACAGTAGACGCCCGGGATGAGCGTGTGCCCGACGAGATCCTGTCCCGTCAAGTCGTGGTCGCACGCCAGTCCGGCGATCGCCTTGTAGGCCGTCGTGTCGTCCACTTGTGCCTGGAGCGCGACCGCGTCGGCCGCGTGGATGGTTCCGCCGATCACCAACCCCGGAGGAAATCCGGTGACCGCGCTGCCGGGACTGACTCCGAGATTGCCGGTCACGACCGTGGGATTGGTGTTGGTCACCGTCGAGCCGCCGAGCACCGCGAAGCTCGCCAGCGTCCCCAAAGCCGGCGCGGTCGCGGCGAGCGCTTGCGAATGCGTCTCCGGAGGGCCGCACGCGAGGGGCAGCGCGGCGAAGGGGACGATGATCGCGAGACACACGGCGAGCCGACGGAGCTTGGACGCTGTGATCATGAAGGTGTCCTCCTGAGTGGACTCACGACCTCTCAAGACTCGTACCGATGGACGCGGGCATCGGCCCAGCCGAGGTGCGTGGCCGACGGAGACGACCCACGCTTTGCCGCTCGATGGGCGCCGCGCGTTTTGCAGCGCCGTCGTCCCAAATGGAGTCGAATCATTCTCCGAAAGAAGAAGCAAAGACCTCTAATCGGAGACATTGCGGCAAATTGTCGCAGCAACGCGCGTTCAGCTTGACGCCTTCGCTCAACGCTTATCCGTTCATCTCAATCTACTGCGGCAATTTGCCGTTGACAGTCTCCAAACAGAAGCGGATGGTGACCAGTGGCCCGGTGGGCGTGGGGAATCGGTGTGGTGGCGTGGATGGGCGCGGTCTCGGCCGGGTTCGCATCGGTGTGGAGCTATGCGTCCGCGCCCGGCGTGGGCACGCGGGCACCGGCGACCTGGCCCGAGGCGTCGCGCCTGCGCCTCGCCCGCGACCGCGCGACCTTGCTCATGTTCGTGCACCCGCGCTGCCCGTGTTCGCGCGCCAGCCTCGCCGATCTCGAAGGCCTGCTGTCGCGGACGCGCGGACTGGCCGCTCCCGTGGTGGTCTTCGTGCGTCCGCGCGGAGTCGAAGCGGGCTGGGAGCGGAGCGAGCTTCGCCGCTCGGCGGAGCGCATCCCGGGCGCCGCGGTCGTGGACGACGACGGCGGCGAGGAGGCGCGTCGCTTCGGCGCCCTGACCTCGGGCGCGTGCCTGCTCTACGATGCGGGCGGCAGGCTCGCGTTCTCCGGCGGCATCACGTCGGTGCGCGGGCACGAAGGCAAGAGCTTTGGTGAGGAGCGCATCGTCGCGCTCCTCACGGGTGTGGCCGCGGATCGTCGCGACAGCCCCGTGTTCGGCTGTCCCCTCGACGATGAGCCCACCACCAAGGAGAGCGCCCCATGAACTCAGAGGAGCACGTCTCGGCCGCGACCTCGGCGATCGTCAAGCGGACGCACGACCGGTTCGAGCGCTACCGGCGGCGCACCGTCGAGAGCACCGACCGGCTATTCGCGCGGTTGCTGGTGGCGCAGTGGCTGATTGGCATCTTGGTCGCGCTGACGTTCTCGCCTTATGGATGGTCCGGCAGAGTCAAGGTCGTGCATCAGCACGTTTGGATCGCCGTCCTGCTCGGAGGCGCGATCATCAGCCTGCCGCTCGCGCTCGTGGCCAGACAACCGGGCAAACCGCTCACGCGCCATGTGATCGCTTGCGCGCAGATGCTGTTCTCGGCGCTGCTCATTCATTTGAGCGGCGGTCGAATCGAGACTCACTTCCACGTCTTCGGCTCGTTCGCGCTGCTCGCGTTCTACCTCGACTGGACGGTGATGCTCACCGCCGCGACCACCATCGCGCTCGACCACTTCATTAGAGGGCTGGTGTGGCCGGAATCGGTCTACGGCATCATCAACCCCGAGTGGTGGCGGTTTCTCGAGCATGCCTTTTGGGTGGTCTTGTGCGTCGGCTTCACCATGGTCTCGTGCCGGCGGCATCTAAAGGAGTGGCTCGCGGCGGCGGAAGAGGGCGGCCTGATCGAGGCGATGGCCGAGAGCGAGTGGCGCGAGCACTCGGTGCTGGATCGCCAGTCGGCCGACATCGCAGCGTCGAGGAAATGAGTCAATGCCGGCACTAAACTACGCCGCGCGCGGCTTCGATCGCGCGGAGCTCGTCGCCACGCCGGGATGGCCGCCACAGAAGCTGTCGCGCGCCGAGTTCGAGAAGCTGCCCATCGATCTACGCGTGCGCGCGATCCTCTCCAAGCAGCTCCGATTCTTCCGAGGCGATCGCGAGATTACGATGCGCGAAGCCCTCGGCAATAACGACTAGAAACCGCTTTGAGTCTCTAAAGAAGAACCTTGCGGCAAAATGCCGCATGACTCTCTGTGCGTCCTTTAAAGACCTTCCGATTGCTTCTTTTGAGACAAGTCGACCGACTGGTAGCGGCGCTGCGTGTTCAATCTATTGGTGTGGAGAGTGCACTGTGCCTAACGCACCGCCGGAGCGGTTTACAAAGAGGGCTCAATGAAAAACATCGGCCTCGCGTTCGTTTTAATGATCGCTGCATGCGACAACACCAGCTCCCCGACGGAGCAGATGGCGGAGGTGCGGCTGCTCGGGATCAACGCCTCCGGGTCGGCGCGCGTGCGAGTCGCGGGGCTCAACCTGACGATCGACGGCCGCGCGTGGCCGGATCAGGTCACTGACAAAGAGCTCGATCTCGGCCAGCTCGATCAGGCGTGGGCGGCGGCGACGTTCAATCTTCCGGCCGACGCGCACAAAGTCGCCATCAATCTTCAGTTCCAAAAAGCCGGCACGGTCGTCCGCAACGGCAAGACGCAGCCGCTCGATCTGAGCGGGCCGCCGGTCAACGTCATGGCGGATGCGACGCTGATGCGGCCGCGCAGCAAGGTCGTGCTCCAGCTCGATCTCTCGCGCTCGCTGGTCGATCAGGGCGAGCAGGTCTTCCTCTTGCCGGACTTCATCGTCCTCTACTGACCAATCGTGGTCGAAAAAAACCAAACGCAACCATGGAGGGAGTCATGCGTCTGAGAAACATTCTCACGGTAGCGGCGCTGCTGATGACCAGGAGCGCGTTCGCGCACGAGCTCTCGTGCGACAAGCTGGTCAATGGCCAGCAGGTCTATTTCGTTCAATCGTATCCGGCGAAGCTCGTGTGGACCATGAAAGTGACCAACATCCACCCGACCGATCCCTCCGACGTGCTCGGCGTGGCGGATCCGCTGCTCTCCGCGAACCTCGGCTGGTCGCCGACGCGGCCGACTCCGTACACGCTCGGCGTCGGCGAGTCGTTTACGGAGACGTTCTCGAACACGATCACTTCGCTCGACGAGTGCGAGAAGCTGGCGCACTCCGACGGCGCGAACGACGACTTCATCGACAACGTGTTCACCACGACGTGGGATGGCGGCGAGGCGGAGTGTCGTGCGCGCGTGGTCTGCGTTCCGCTCTGCGGGCCCGAGACCTGCGTCGGCTCGCCGGGCGTCGCTGGACCTGCTGGACCCGCGGGCCCCGCCGGACCGCAAGGACCACAGGGGGAGATGGGCGCGATCGGAACGCCGGGACTGCCGGGCGCGATTGGCGCGCAGGGCCCGCCGGGTTCGACCGGGCCGCAAGGTTTGATGGGCGCGATTGGCGCGCAGGGGCCTCCGGGCGCGACCGGTTCGACTGGACCGGCGGGTTCGACTGGACCGGCGGGGCCGAGTGGACCCGCGGGCGCGACGGGCCCAGCGGGCGCGACCGGCACGGCGGGACAGTCGGTCGTCGGCGTCTCCGAAGCACCGGGTCTGAACTGCGCGGATGGCGGCGTCAAGCTCACGTCTTCGACGGGCGTCGCGTTCGTCTGTAATGGCCTTCAGGGTCCGACTGGCACCACGGGCTCGATCGGTCCGCAGGGACTTCCCGGCGCGACGGGTCCTGCCGGCGCGATCGGCCCGGCGGGACCTGCCGGCGCGATTGGTCCGCAAGGTGTGGCCGGCGAAGTGGGCGCGACGGGCTCGACGGGGCCTGCGGGACCTGCCGGCGCGATTGGCGCGCAAGGTCCGGCAGGACCGGCCGGCGTAGCGGGCGCGACGGGGCCGGCCGGGCAATCGGTCGTCGGCGTCTCCGAAGCACCGGGTCTGAACTGCGCCGACGGCGGCGTGAAGTACACGTCCTCGTCGGGAGTCACGTTCGTCTGTAATGGCCTTCAGGGTCCGACTGGGAACACCGGCGCGGCTGGTCCTGCGGGCCCTGCCGGCACCACTGGTCCTGCGGGACCTGCCGGCGCGACGGGGCCGCAAGGTACGGCCGGTGAAACTGGAGCGACGGGATCGACGGGGCCCGCGGGACCTACCGGCGCGACGGGATCGCAAGGGCCGGCAGGACCGGCTGGGCCGGCGGGCGCAGCGGGGACTCCCGGGCAGTCGGTCGTCGGCGCTTCTGAATCACCTGGTCCCAACTGCGCGACGGGCGGAATCAAGTACACGTCATCGACCGGAGTCGACTACGTCTGTAATGGCGCGGCGGGTCCGGCCGGGTCCACCGGCGCCACCGGTCCGGCTGGTCCGGCTGGCAGCATCGCCGCATACGGATACTTCTACGCGCTCATGCCGCCCGACAACGCGGCGACGGTCGCGGCCGCCTCAGCCGTGGACTTCCCGCGCAACGGTGCGACGAGCGGGATCAGCCGCGCGAGCGCCAACGAGTTCGTCCTTCCGGCGATCGGCGTCTACGAGGTCACCTGGCAGGTGAGCGTCAGCGAAGCGGGGCAGTTGGTCCTCGGCCTCGACAGCGGCTCGGGAGTCGTCGAGCAGACCGATAGCGTCGTCGGGCGCGCGACCGGAACGTCGCAGATCACGAATCACGTGCTGCTCACGACGACCTCGGCGTTCTCGACGCTGTCGATCCGAAACCCGGCGGGAAACAGTCCGGCCTTGACGATAACTCCGCTCGCCGGTGGGACCCACTCCGTCTCCGCATCGCTCCTCATCATGCAGATCAAATAGACGCCGGGCACCTCCAGCCTCCAATCCGGCCGCGATTCGAAGGTGTAGCCGGAGACGTCAGCGGTCGCGGCAACCCAGCGTTGAGCCGGCTCATCTCTCCACGGTGTCCTTGTTTGTCGACACGTTTGACTGGCCACCGGAGAGCGAAGCGCCAATATAGTCGTCTGCGGCTTCAAACCACACGCGCATCGGCTGCCGGACGCTCGTCAGTGCTGCCGGAAATCCGGCAGGCGCTCGGCACCCGAATGAGAGAGGATTGGGCATGGCCGGTCCGCTGCTCAAGGGTGTCGCCGTCTCGCCGGGAGTAGCGCGCGGGACGGCCTTCGTGTTGGTTGCGGCGCACCATCGCGCGGTACCCCGCCGGGTAGTCAGCGACGACGAGATTACGGGCGAGCTTCAGCGCTTCGACGCAGCCCTGGAGCGCACCGAATCAGAGCTGGCAGAGCTGAGGCAATCGCTGGCGGAGCAGCTTCCGACGGAAGCAGAGATTTTCGCCGCCCAGGCGCTGCTCGTGCGGAGCGCGCATCTGGTCGATCCGGTGCGCGCCCGCGTGCGCGAGCAGCGCCTCAACGTCGAGGCTGCGGTGTCCGAAGTGCTCGACGAGCTGACGCACGCGCTCGCCGCGGTTGCGGATCCAGTGCTGCGCGAGCGCGCCGCGGACATTCGGGACATCGGGAAACGGCTCATCTCCGTGCTGGTCGCCGAGCAACCGGGAGGCGAATGCGCCATCCCCGAAGACTCCGTTCTGATCGCGGACGAGCTGCTTCCGTCCGTCAGCGCGCGTCTCGAGCTCGGGCGCGTGCGCGCGCTCGTGACCGAGCGTGGCGGGCGGTCCTCGCACGCATCGATTCTTGCGCGAGCGCGCGGCCTCACCGCCGTGGCCGGGATCGCCGGCGTCACCGAGCAGGTCAAGACGGGCGACCGGGTGATCGTCGACGGCATCGCCGGCGTGGTCTTCGTCGATCCCGACGCCAGGATCGCGCGGCAGTACGAACGCGTCGAAGCCGACATTCGCGCGCACACGCACGAGCTGCAGCAGCTCGTGAACGTCCCCAGCGTCACCGCCGACGGCATCGCCATTCCGCTCCTCGCCAACGTCAACCAATTCGCCGACACCGAAGCCGCGGATCGCTGCCGCGCCGACGGCATCGGCCTCTATCGAACCGAGTTCGGCTTCATCATCCGGCCCAAGCTCCCGACCGAGGAGGAGCAATACGAGTTTCTCGAGCGAGCCGCGGCGCGCTTCGATCCACGTCCGGTGACCTTCCGGCTCCTCGACGTCGGAGGCGACAAGGAGCTGCCTGCGCTGCCGCTGGCGCCCGCTCGAAATCCGTCTTTGTCTCAGCGAGGAATCCGACTCCTGCTCGACCACCCCGCGATGCTGCGCGCGCAGTTGGCCGCTTTTCTGCGCGTGGGCGCGAAGCATCCGGTCTCGATTCTATTGCCGGTCGTCGGTGGGCTCGACGACGTGAGGCGCGCACGCGCGGTCATTCGCGAGGTCCAGTCGGAGTTGCGTGCACGTGGAGCTCGCTTCGACCGGGAGACGCCGATCGGCGCAATGATCGAAGTGCCGTCGGCGGCGCTCATGGTGCCCGCGCTCGCGCGCGAGGTGGACTTCTTCAGCCTGGGAACGAACGATCTGACGCAGTATCTGCTCGCCGTCGATCGCGAGGACGAGCGCGTCGCGCGTTACTATCAGCCGCTGCATCCTTCGGTGCTGCACCTCATTCACTCCGTGGCCGAAGCTGCTCGGGCGGCAGAGCGCGAGCTGACGATCTGTGGCGAGGTGGCCGGTATCGCTGCAAACGCGGAGCTCCTCGTGGGACTCGGCCTGCGCCGCTTCAGCGTGGCACCGAGCCAGCTGCTCGAGGTCAAAGATGCGATTCGCGGTGTGCGCCTCGACGAGGCCGAGCGACTGGCACGGCGTGCGCTCGATCTCGGTACGGCCGAGGAAATTGAAGCGCTCGTCGGGGAGCGGTATCAGCCGGAGAATCTCGCTGCTCCACGTTGGTCCTGAGCTTGCTCTACAATCACAAAATGGGCGGCATTTCGGACACGACCCTTCAACTGAGCTCGGGCGCGCGAATCCCTCAGTTAGGCCTCGGCGTTTGGAAAGCGGCGTCGGGGGAGACGACCCGCAACGCCGTACTTGCTGCGCTCAGGTTCGGTTATCGACACGTCGACACCGCGCGGATCTACGGCAACGAGGCCGACGTCGGCGCCGCAGTAAAGGCGATCGGGATTCCGCGAGACCAGATCTTCGTCACGACCAAGCTATGGAACGAGGATCAGGGCTACGATCAGGCGCTGCGCGCGTTCGATGCGAGTCTGAAGCGGCTAGGACTCGATTACATCGATCTTTATCTGTTGCACTGGCCCGTCGCGGGCAAGCGTCTCGACTCCTGGCGCGCGCCTGTTCGACGAGAAGCGGGCCCGGTCCATCGGCGTCAGCAATTTCCTCGTGCCTCATCTCGAGGAGCTGCTGCGACACGCCAAGCACGAGCCCGCGGTGAATCAGATCGAGCTGACGCCGTTCCTGCAGCGACGAGAGACGCAGGAATTCTGCAAGCAGCAGGGGATCGTCGTCGAGGCGTACAGCCCGCTCACCCACGGTCAGCGTCTCGATCATCCCGTCGTGGTCGACATCGCTCGTCGAACCGGACGCTCGGTCGCCCAGGTCCTGCTGCGGTGGGGGCTACAGCATGGTCTGGTCGTGATACCGAAGTCGACGAAGGCGGATCGAATCGCGGAGAACGGTTCGCTGTTCGACTTCGATCTCGACGCACGCGCAATGCAGGCGCTCGATTCTCTCGAAGAGGGGCTTGTCACCGGCTGGGATCCCGCCGAGCAAGCGTGACCGAAGGAGACCGCTTCATGCCACCGCTCGAGCCAGGTACGCCGGCACCAGATTTTACTCTGCCGTGCACACCCGATCAGAAGGTCTCGCTCACGGAGTTCCGCGGGCGGCCCGTCGTGCTCGTCTTCTACCCGGCGGATTGGAGCCCGGTGTGCGGCGACCAGCTCGCTCTCTATAATGAGCTGCGTGAGGACTTCGCCGCGTTCGATGCAACTGTTCTGGCCACGACCTGTGACTCGCGGTCGTGGCCGGCCACGGATCGACGAGCGCCAACGCGCAGACTACCGGCGGCGCCTCGGGCTCGTGACGATAGCGTTTGCGCCCTGTCCCCAGCCGACGCGAGCGGACCGCGCTTCCGCGCGCGGTTTTCGGCGATGGAGACGCGGGATCTAATGCAGTCGTTGCAAGCAGCAGAAATCGTTCTGGGGTTTTAGCTCCGACGACAGGACTCGAACCTGTGACCCGGTGATTAACAGTCACCTGCTCTACCAACTGAGCTACGTCGGAACGAACGGCAGCGATTATGTGGAGGCGGCCGTCGCTGTCAACCAATTTCAAGCGGTGAGCGCGGCGCACGTCCAGAGCACCTGGCTGGTCAGCATCAGCGACATCTGGCGCACCATCCGACGGTAGGGCGCGACGAACGGCGCGCGCGACCACCACACGCTGTGCGCGGCGCCGAGCGCCACCAGCAGCGCCCAGCCGAGCTCGAGCCACCACGCGCCGGGAGACGAACGCGCGCCCGGCCACGCGCGCGCGAGCCACGCCACGTGCGCGGCGAAGAACAGCGCGCCGGCGACCAGCGTGCGGCGCGCGCCGAGCCGCGTGGTGTAGCTCGGCGAGCTGGCGTAGTCGTCGCGCGGGCCGAGCTGGAAGATCTGCGTCGTCGGGCAGCCGCCGAAGATCGCCAGCGCGAAGCCGAACGCGATCGACAGCGCGCGCGCGTCGACGGGCGCGGGCGTGAAGCACCAGCCGAGCAGGATCGAGCCGATCGAGCCGACGGCGTAGATCGCGTTGTCGACGCCGCCGATGTCCTTGCCGCGGCGAAAGCGCGGCGCGCGGTCGGTCGGGCGGATCGAGTAGTAGATCGACAGCGGGATCGCCAGCGCGACCAGCGCCGCCGCGCGCGCGCCGGCGAGCGCCGCCAGCGCGACGGCGAGCAGCATGCAGCCGACGCCGAACGCGGCGAGCCGCGGCGGCAGCGGCGGGGGATTCGGCAGCAGGTTGACCGGCCCCTCGTCGCGATCCTGCGACGAGTTGTACGCGTTGGTGCCGCCCCACAGCAGCACCGAGTGCACCACGAACAGGAGCGCGAGCGGGCGCGCGCACGCCGCCCACGCGCGAGGGCGCGACGGGCTGGCCGCCCAGCCGGTGAGCGTCATGACGAACGTCGCCGGGAACATGCGCGGGCGCAGGTACGCGACGTAGTGGCGGAGCGGGGCCATCAGCGCGCCGCGAAGTCGGTGGGGATGGCGCCGATGCGCTCGACGTAGAGCTTGAGCTCGGGCGCGCCGTGCTCGCGCTCGACGATGCCGAAGTGGCCGGCGCGGCGGTAGCCCAGCTCGCCGCCGGCGAAGTCGACCAGCGCGCGCCAGCGATCGCTCGGCACCTCGAGGCGCGACCAGTCGACGTCGGGCAGGTAGCGCTTGACCTCGGCGATCACGCGGCCCGCGGCGATGCGGCGCGAGAGGAAGCCCGGCGCGTGGCCGCCGTCCGGCAGCGGCACGTCGCCGATGGTGTACGTCTTGACGCCGAGCCCGCCGCCCTCGGCGGCGAAGAAGCCGAGGCCGTAGAGCACGCGGTTCTCCTCGAGCGCGCGCGCCAACAGCGGCACGGCCGGCGCCAGCGACGGCAAACGGCCGAGAAACGCCAGCCCCTCGTCGAGCGGCGCCTGGGTGCGGACGTAAAGTGAAATCGGTTTCACTTTTTCGGCGGAAAGTGAAATGGGTTTCACTTTTGTGCCGGAAGGTGAAATGGGTTTCACGTTCGCGTCGAAGGCGAGCTTGAGGCCGAGCAGCTCGCCGGGGAAGGCGCGCTCGCAGTCGAGGAACGCGGCGCAGACCGCGGCGGGCGCGCCGTGGCGCGAGGCGATCGCCGCCAGCGACTCGGCGGCCGCGCGGCCGCGCCCGCCGGTGATCAGCTCGAAGCCGCGCTCGGCCAGCACGATCTCGGCGTAGGCGTACAGGTGCGGCGCCACGTCTTCCAGCGCCTCCTCGACGGCGGCGGCGTCGAGGCCGTGGAACGCCGCGAGCGCGCGCACCTCGCGGCGCACGTCGGCGCAGGTGACGCGGCCGTCTTCGCTCAGGTGCTCGGCGTAGTAGCGGCGGCCGCCGGCGCCGAACATGGTGGTGAGCGAATCGAACACCAGGTCGACCGTCGCCAGGTGGCGCTCGTCGGCGGAGCGCATGACGTGGGCCATCAGCGCCTTGATGCGATCGGCCTGCCGCTGCTCGACGGCGATGTGCGGCTCGCCGAGGTAGAGCGTGCGCTCGCCGAAGCCGTGGCGCGCGACGTAGCCGTTGAGCGTGGTGAGCGTGACCTCGCCGGCGCTCTCGAGCGCGCCGAGCATCACCATCTTGTCCTCGGGCGTGGCGTCGTGGCAGCGCGCCAGCATGCGCGCCATCTGAATGCGCGTCGGCAGCCACTCGAGGCGGAAGAAGTCGTCGTCGGTCATCGGCGGCTGGCCGAACTTCTCGAGGTCGTGCTTCATCCAGCGGTAGTGGCCGCTGTCGCGGCGGCGGTGCTCGGCGGCGAACTCGGCGTACGGGCCGTCGGAGATCTCGGTCGTGGCCCAGATCAGATCCTGGAACCAGCGCGCCGCCATGTACTGCTCCTTGAAGAACTCGGGGAAGCGCGCGGGTGGGATGCGGTCCTCGCGGAAGGCGCGGAACAGCGGCAAATTGCCGTACTGGCGGGTGCGCGCTTCGATGCGTTCACCGACGGTGGTCATGACGGCTCCTTCTCGCGCTCGACTTCGCGCGGCGGGTGGATGAGCGGGGCGAGCACGCCGTCGAGGCGCTTGAGCGCGGCCTGCGCGCGCTCGTGGCCGAGCGACGGGCCGAACAGCGCGAGCAGGTCGCGCACCAGCTCGATGGCGGCGCGCGTGGATCGCAGCCTGGGCGAGCGGTCGTGCATGCACACCAGCACGATCAGGAGGTGCGCGGCGTAGAGCGCGGCGGTGAGGCGCGCGCGGTGCGCGGGCGGCGGCGCGTCGGCGGCCCCGTCGACGACGGCGCGGAAGCCTTCGGTGACGCGCGCGCGCACCTCGGACGAGCGCGCGCCGAGCACCGCGATCTCGCTCGACGGATCGAGCGCGGCGGCCACCAGCGCGCCGAGCGTGCGGCGGTGCGGCGCCAGGAGCTCGCACTTGAGCGTCATCGCCGCGGCGAAGCGCTCGGCCAGCGTGCCGGCCGGCAGGCGGCGTGTCTCGGCGACGAACTCCTCGGCGAGCAGCGCATACAGCGCCAGCACCAGCTCCTCCTTCGACGCGAAGTACTTGTAGGCGAGGCCGAGCGAGCAGCCCGCCGCCTGCGCCACGTCGCGCATCGTCACCTGCGCGAACCCGCGCTCGGCGAACTGCGCCATCGCGGTCTCGAAGATGTGCTGCCGCGACCGCCTGCCCTTGTCCTCGATCGTCACGTCCGCCTCCTGAAAGTGAACATGTTCACTTTTGCGGGCGTTGTCAAGGTGAACATGTTCACTTTTGATGAATGGGCGCGAATTACCGTCGGAAACGGCCGATCAGAAGATCGGACGGCTGGGCTTGGCGAAGGCGGCGAGCGGGTGGGGCGCCGGCGGCTGGCGCCAGACGCTCGGCTGCACGTTGATGATCGATGGCGGCCGACAGTCCCAGCAGCCGAGACAGCGGCAGCATCGTCTGTTATGGGGCCCGTGCTTGTGAGGCGCGTAACTGCCGCCGCCGGGGCTTAGCGGCGAGACGCTCGCGAGCCAGTACGGGAAGGCCGGCCGCGGCGGGGGCGGCCGCGTGTGCTCGTAGATCAGCGCACCGGCGCCGAGCGGGAGCCAGCAGCCGACGAGCAGCGCCAGGGCCAGCATCAAGTCGGCGCGACGGCGGCGGCGCGCTTCGGTGGACGCGACGCACGCCGCGCAGCGGACGCGCACGGAACGGAACGAGGCGCACGCCACGCAACAGCGCGCGCCGCACTCGGCGCATGCGTGTTCGCCGACGGTGAACGGATGGCGCGCGCAGCCGAGCGGCCCGGCGCCGGCGTCGCGATACGGCATGTTCGAGGGACACCGAGCGGCGGCGCGAGTTCCGCGTGCTACGGATCGGCGACGTGGATGCCGAGGACGCGCTGCGCGTTCTTGTAGTAGACCTTCTCCAGCACCGCGCGGTCGAGGCCGATGCCGTCGATGTCCCAGCGGCCCTGGATCGGCGTCGGCGACGGGATGTGCCGCTCCGACGTCTCGAACCAGCGCCACGTCGACTCGAAGAACCGCTCGACGTCCTCCGGCCCCGGCGGCGTCGCGCCCGTCGAGCCGAGCATCAGATCCTCCGGCTCGGTGCCCACGCCGACGTCGGTGCCGAACAGGATCCGATCTTGATAGCGCTCGAAGAACGCGCGCAGCTTGCCGGCGTCGTGGTTGGCGTCGACGCGCCCGATCTCCGGCACGCGCGCCGCCGTGTCGACCACCAGGTTCGGGTGCTTGTCGAGCATCTGCGCCACGCGCGCCGGATCCTCCGGATCGTTTCCGAAGTGCACGCCGATGAACGTCGTCTTCGGATGCCGCGCCACGCGCCGCTCGAACTGCGCGTACAGATCCTCCCACGACACCGGCGCGCCGTAGAAGCTCCACTGCGGGTGCACCACCAGCTCGTCGAAGCGCTCGTTCTCGCGCGTCGGCGGCAGCCAGAAGGCTTTCGGATCGCCGGTGTGGATCGCGATCGGCAGGCCGAGCTTGCCGGCGGCTTCGAACAGCGGGTCGAGGCCCTTGTCGTCGACGGGGATCAGCTTGCCGTGGCCGTCGGTGTAGCCGAGGCCGAGGCCTTTTGCGATCTTCACGCCGCGCGCGCCGAGCTTTTTCGCGAGCTCGAGCTTGGCGGCGATGCGCGCGCCGTAGCCGGCGCCTTTTTTGATTTCGCGGAAGTCGGGGTTGGTGAACACGCTCGCGTGGCCGACGGCCGCCGCTTCGCCGAGGGTCTGCTCGAGGCCGCCGCCGCCGGGGACGCCGCCCGAGAGATTCACCAGGTGAACGATGCGGTGCGCGGCGAGCAGCTTCACGGCGCGCGGCAACGCGCCGACCTCGATGTGCGTGTGCACGTCGATGCGTGGGAGATCGCTCGGCACGAACGGCGTCCGCGCGCGCGGCGCGAGATCAGCGGCGGGCGATTGCGCAGCGGCGGGCGATTGCGCGGCGGCGGGCGATTGCGCGGCAGGCGCGCCGCTCGACGGCGGCTGCGCGGCGGGATTGCAAGCGGCGAGGAGGATCGCGCCGACGAGTGCGGTTCGGCGCATGCGCGGCTACTGGGTCGCGGGCGGCGCGCCTTCGGCCGGTTGATCCGGCTTGGCCTTCATCCACGACGGCGTCTTGATGGCCGGGTTCTCCGCCGGCTTGTCGGCGGGCTTGTCCGTCTTGTCCGTCTTGTCCGTCTTCTCCGGCTTGTCGGCCGCGGGCTTCTCCGCCTTCTCCGGCTTGTCGACCACCGGCTTCTCCGCCGGCTTCTCCACCGCCGGCTTCTCGGCCTTCTCCGGTTTGTCGACGGCCGGCTTCTCCGCCGGCTTCTCCGCCGGCTTCTCCACCGCCGTCTCGGCCGGCTTGTCCGCCGGTTTC
>DASREC010000072.1:0-26374 GCA_035652295.1 Polyangia bacterium | reverse complement strand
TGCCGCCCTGCCAGATCATCGCCAGCTCGAAGCCCAGCTCCGGCCCCACGCGGTCGATGATCGGACGGCCGCGCTCGTACAGCGACTTGGCGCGCGCCACCTCGAACCGGTACAGGTCGCGCAGCTCCGGGGTGACCTTGTGCGCGAACAGCATCGACTCGGTCACGCCGAAGTGCTTCAGGTCCTCCTGCGGCAGGTAGATGCGGTCCTTGGCCAGGTCCACACCCACGTCCTGCAGGAAGTTGGTGAGCTGCAGCGCCGCGCACACGTCGTCCGAGTAGTTGTGCAGCGCCGGATCGCGGTAGCCGAAGATGTAGAGCACCATGCGCCCGACGGGATGCGCCGAGTGCGCCCAGTAGCGCTCGAGGCCGGCCAGCGTCGGGTAGCGATTGACCGAGAGGTCCATGTTGAACGCGGTCAGCATGTCCCTGAGCGGATTGAACGGCAGGTCGCAGCGCTCGATGGTGTCCTTGAGCGCGACGAACACCGGGTGCTCGGCCTCGCCGTGGAACGCGCGCTCGAGCTCGTTCTCCCAGTGCTCGAGCGCGGCGGCGCGGCGGCCGGCGTAGCGCGCCTCGTCGGCGAAGTCGTCGGCCGAGCGCGCGAACGCGTAGACCGCCCACACGTGCTTGCGCAAATTCGCCGGCAGAAAGCGCGACGCCACCGGGAAGTTCTCGTAGTGCCCGCGCGCCATGCGCTCGCAGTAGGCGTACGCCTGCTCGACGGTGCACGGCCCCGCGGGCGGCGCGGGAACCGGCTCGGCGTTCTTGCGGGGCTCGACGATTCGGCTGATCACGGTGGGCTCCTAGTTGCTACGGGTGAACGCGCCGGTTGGACTTCCACGCAGCCGCTCGAGGATGGCGATCGCGCGCTCGGGACGGACGTCGCCGAGCTCGGCCAGCTCGGCGGCTATGGTTTCGACTTGTTCGCCGACGGCGCCGACGTGAAGCGCCACCGAGCGGGCGTGCAGCGACATGTGACCGCGCTGGATGCCCTCGGAGGCCATGGCGCGCAGCGCGGCGAGGTTGGACGCCATGCCGACCGACGCCATCACCATGCCGAGCTCGCCGGCGCGCTCGGTGCCGAGAATCTTCAGCGCCAGGCGCGCGCCCGGGTGGACGCGCAGCGTGCCGCCGACGGTGCCGACGGCCATCGGCATCTCGATCGTTCCCTCGAGCGCGCCGTCGGCGCCCGTGCGCCAGGTGGCGAGCGGGCCGTAGCCGCCGTTCGCGCCGCGCGTGGCGGCGAACGCGTGCGCGCCCGCCTCGACGCCGCGCCAGTCGTTGCCGGTGGCGATGGCGACGGCGTCGACGCCGTTCATGATGCCCTTGTTGTGCGTCGCCGCGCGGTACGGATCGAGCTCGGCGAAGCGCGACGCCGAGACGATGCCGTCGCGCACGCACGCGCCGTCGAACTCGCCGTTGGCCAAAAGCTCGACGGGAACGCGCGCCTTGACGCGCACGCAGCGGCGGTCGGCGAGGTTCGAAAGGATGCGCAGGCCGACCTGCGCCTCGGCCAATTCGGCGAGGCGATCGGCTACCGACTCGGCGATGGTGTTGACCAGGTTCGCGCCCATCGCGTCGCGCACGTCGACGTGCAGGTGCACCGCGAGCATGCCGGCGTGACCTTCGCGCTTGCCTTCGAGCACGCGCACCTCGATGCCGCGCGTGCCGCCGCCGCGCTGCACCAGCGACGGATACGCGCGATCGCACGCGGCGACGATCTCGGACGCGTGCGCCTCGATGCGCTTCTTGGCGTGCACGGTGTCGCGCACGTTCACGAGCTGCACCTGCGAGATCATGATCGGGTCGTCGGCTTCCGCGGTGAAGCCGCCGCCGGCGCGCACCATCTTGGCGGCGTTCGACGCGGCGGCGACCACGCTCGGCTCCTCGACGCACATCGGCACCAGGAAGTCGCGGCCGTTGACCTGGAAGTTGAGCCCGATGCCGAGCGGCAGCCCGTAGACGCCGACCACGTTCTCGACCATGTGGTTGGCCGTCTCCTCGTCGAGCAGCCGGCCGGCGAGCTGCGCGGCCGAGGCGTCGTCGAGGCCGAGCTTCTCGACGAGCAGCTTGCGCCGCTCCTCCATCGAGAGCTTGTAGAAACCGGGGAGGCGGGACGAGCAGGTCATGGCATCTCCAATCGCAGACCGGGAGCGGGAGCGCGAAGCGAGAGCGGGGCGAGGCCGGCGCGAGCCAGGTCGGCGCGCAGCGCGCGCGTGGCGTCGGGCGAGACGGTGAACGCGACGCCGAGATCGCCGCCGCCGGCGCCCGACGGCTTGGCGGCGCCGCCGTGACGGCGCGCGTAGGCGTCGAGCTGCGCGACCTCGCGGGTGACGATCTCGACGCCGGCGGCGTCGCCGAGGGCGCGCATGGCCTCGCCGTAGGCGGCGGCGGCCTGCACCAGCTCGGCACCATCGGCGTCGTCGAGCGCGGCGGCGAACGCGTGCGCCAGCGAGACCAGGCGCGAGATGGCCGATTCGTGCTGCTGGGGCGCCGTTTCGGCCAACGCCTTGACGCGGCCGATCAGCGCCGGCGTGGACGCGCTCTTGCCGGCGAAGATGAACGTCAGCTCGACGCCGTCGGGCAGATCGACGCTGGCGATCTCCGCCGCGCCGTTTTTGCGTTGGAAGCGGATGGCGCCGCCGTACACCGACGTGGCGACGTCGACGCCCGAGCCGCGCGTCCCCTGCGCCTCGGCGTGCGCCTCGTCGGCGATCTCGAACAGGCGGCGGCGATCGTCGAGCGAGCCGCCGCCCGCGTGCCACGCCGCGCCGACGGTGGCGACGGTGACCGCGGCCGACGAGCCGAGCCCGAGCTTGCGCCCGCCGTCGTAGAGCGCCGCCGAGTCGACCGCCACGTCGGCGGGCGCGGCGCCCATTTTTTCGCGCTGCAACATTTCGGCGGTGCGGCGAATGGCCGCGTCCACGAACGCGGTGCGCTCGCCGCGCACGCCGGCCTGCGCGCGCACCGAGCGATCGACCGCGACCGCGATCGCCGGCGCGCCGTGCAGCACGGCGTACTCGCCGCACAGGATCGCCTTGCCGGGCGCGAGCACGGCGCTCATGACTCGATCACCTTCGCCGCCGCGCCCGGCGCGCACACGCGCGCGCGCAACACGCCCGGCACCTCGGCGAGCCGCTGCGCCACTTCGTCGGCGTGTTTGCCGTCGGTGAGCGCCTTGACGTGCGGGCCCGCGTCGCAGGTGAACCACGCCGGCACGCCGCTCTTGCGCAGCCGCTGAATGGCGCGATAGCCCTCGATGGTCGCGCCGGTGAAGTAGACCACCGCCGGGCGCGAGGCCATCGCCGAGGCGTGCATCGCCAGGCACGAGCGCTCGGTGACCACGCCGAGCAGTTCGAGATCGCGCGCGGCGATGGCGCGCTTCGCCTCGGCGATGTCGCCCGCGGACGTCTGCACCCACGCGGCGTAGTAGGGCGACGTCTCCATCGTCTGGCGCATGCCGTCGGTGGAGAGCGTCTCTTTCGCCGCGTCGGAGGTGACCGCCACGACCAGCCGCACGTCGAGCGCCTGCGCGCCGTCGAGCGGCTCGGCGAACGCGTCCTCGCCGCCCTCGAGCGAGCCGCGGTGCATCTCGACGAAGCCGCCGAAGATCGAGCGCGCCGCCGAGCCCGAGCCGCGCCGCGCCAGCACCGACAATTCGCGCGGCGAGAGCGCGACGCCGGCCGCGTGCGTCGCCGCCAGCGCCAGCGCCGCGAACGCCGACGCCGACGACGCCAGGCCCGCCGCCGTCGGAAAATCGTTGGAGCTGACGACGCGCGCGCGCTCGCCGCGATCCGACTGCTCGCGCACGAGGTCGAGGAACTTGGTCACACGGCGCAGCGGCTCGCCCGACGCGGCCGCGCCGTTGAGCACCAGCTCGTCGGCGGTGAGCGAGTCGTCGAAGCGGACCTCGGTGCGCGTCGACAGCCCGTCGAGCGTTAGCGACAGCGAGCCGACCGCCGGCAGGTTGAGCCGCGCGTCGCGCTTGCCCCAATACTTCACCAGCGCGATGTTGGTGCGCGCCTCGGCCACCGCTCTCATGACGCGGCTCCGGCGGTGGCGCCGACCGCGGTGACGAACGCGCGGTGGCCCTGCTTCTCCCACGCGTCGCGCACCTGCGCCTCGCGGCCGGGGGCGAGCGCGATCACGCAGCCGCCGCCGCCGCCGCCGGTGAGCTTGGCGCCGACCGCGCCGGCGTCGTTTGCTGCGTTGCACAAAAATTCGATCTCGGGGCAGGAGACTTCCAGCGCGGCGAGGTGCTTCTGGTTCTCGTTCATCGCCGCGCCGAGGTCGCCGTAGCGGCCGCGCTCGACGGCGGCGCGCCCGCGCTCGACCAACTTCTCGATGGCGGCGAAGCGCGCGCGCACTTCGCTCTCGCGCTCGGTGAGCAGCTCGGCGATGCGCGCCACGCGGCCCTTGGTGTCGCGCTCGCGGCCGGTGTGGCCGACGACCAGCTGGATCGGCTCGCGCGCGGCGACGGGGATGAGGCCGTGCGCCTTGGTGAAGATGCCGAAGCCGCCTTCGTTCGCGACCGTGTGGTCGAGGCCGCTCGGCTTGCCGTGGATGACTTTTTCGGAGGCCATCGCGGCGTCGGCGATCAGCGCGGGAGTGACGGTGAGATCGTGCGCGGCGACGAGCGCGCGCGCGACCGCGACCGCCATCGCGGCCGACGAGCCGAGGCCGGCGCCCGTCGGTACGGCGAAGTGGACGGTGAGATCGACCGGGCTCGACAGGCCGAGGCCGAGGCGGCCGCGCAGCGCGAGATAGGCGCGGCCGATCGGCAGGCCGTCGCGCAGCGGATCGGCGGCGTCGAGCTCGACGTTCCACTGCGGGATGCGCAAGGCGCCGCGGCCGGGCGCCGTCTCGACGGTGACGCCGTCGGCGAGCGCGCCGCACAGCGCCGGGTGGCCGTAGACCACCGCGTGCTCGCCGAGCAGGATCACTTTGCCGAACGCGCGGTGCATGACTATCTCGCTTGCTCCAGCCACGCTTTCAACGTCGAGCCGATGACCTTCGGCGCGGTGCGCAGCTCCGCCGGCGTGCGGCAGCCGGTCAGGAACACCGCCGCGCGAACGCCCGCGATCACCTGCTGCAAGAACTCGATCACGCCCTCGTAGCCGCCGTCGCGCTGCGCGCGCAAGACCGGCGCCGCCAGCCCGCCCGCCGTCGCGCCGAGCGCGAGCGCGTGCGCCACGTCCTGCCCCGTGCGCAGCCCGCCGGTGGCGATGATCGACAGGCCGAGATCGGCCAGCAGGCCGACCGACGCCGCCGTCGGAATGCCCCAGTCCCACAGCTCCTCGCCGAGCTTGCGCGCCGCGCCCTCGGCGCGACGGGTCTCGACGCCGACCCACGACGTGCCGCCCGCGCCCGACGTGTCGACGGTGGCGATGCCGAGCTGCCGCACCGCCAGACCGACGCGACGCGAGAGCCCCGCGCCGGTCTCCTTCACGACGATGGGAATTCCCAGCTCGCCGTGCAGCCGCTTGAGCGTGTCGCGCCCGCCGGTGAAGTCGCGATCGCCGCCCGGCTGGATCAGCTCCATCGACGGGTTCAGGTGCACGCACAGCGCGTCGACGCCGATCTCGGCGCACAGCTCCTTGATCGCGCTGGTCGCCATCGAGCGCGCCTGCACCATCCCGAGGTTGCCCATCACCAGCGCGGTCGGCGCGACGTCGCGCACGCGGTACGTCCACGTGAGGTCGGGCGCGACCACCATCGCGCGCTGCGAGCCGAGGCCGAAGCCGAGCCCGAGCTGCTCGGCGGCGCGCGCGAGGTCGCGGTTGATCGCCGCCGCCGCCTCGGTGCCGCCGGTCATGCCGCTGATCACCACCGGCGCGCGCAGCTTCTTGCCGAGCAGCGCGGTGGTCAGGTCCACGTCGTCGAAGTGCAGATCGGGAAGCGCGTCGTGCACCAGCTGCACTTCATCGAGCAGCGTGCCCTTGTCGCGGAACTCGACCTCGCCGGACGCGCACAAGGCGATATGGTCGGCCTTGCGGCGCTGGATTCCGGGAGGCGCGTTTTCCGAAGAATCGCTCATTTCTCTACCTTTAGTGCCCACGTGCCGGGTGCACGGGACATGCCCGGGGAGGCGCCCGGTTGGTCGGACCGCCGCGCCGGGATTTTGTTTCGATTTTCACGTTATGGGTGGCCTGTAACACCTCGGGTGGCCAGGCGCCAGCGGGCGCCGTCGCACGTCCGACGGTGCGGATTCGCACCCGGCGCGGCGGGCTTGACACGTTTTTGCGCAGCCGCCAATGCTGTCGCGTGCCGGACCGCGCGCTCGGAACCACCCGCATGATCTTGTACGCCGCCGCGCGCGTGCTCGGCTGCGGCTCGGTGCAGCTCACGATGGTCGACGAGGAGCGCAAGAACCTCGTCTTCATCACCAGCATCACCAACCGCGAATTGGCGACGCTCGAAGCGGTCGAGCACGCGCTCGGGTTTCAGCTCGAGGGCGCGCGCATGCCGCTGTCGAACGAAGCCAGCGTGGTCGTGCGCGCGATGAAAGAGGGGCGCGTGATCGTCACGCACGACGTCGCCGA
This sequence comes from Polyangia bacterium, assembly GCA_035652295.1. Classification (GTDB taxonomy): domain Bacteria; phylum Myxococcota_A; class Polyangia; order Palsa-1104; family Palsa-1104; genus DASREC01. The sequence goes on along the minus strand of DASREC010000072.1, from coordinate 19,830 downwards.
GTTGGCCGGCGTCGCCGTCGAGCCGGAGGCGGTCGAGGTGATCCGCGGGACCATCGGGCCGCGATCGTTCGGCGCGGTGCCGATCGCCGGACGCGCCGGCGCGCTCGGCGTGCTGATCTTCGAAAAGCCCGACGACACCGGCTACACCGCCGAGGATCGCGACCTGCTCGTCGCCTACGCCGATCGCGTCGGCGCCGATCTGGAGTCGCAGGCGCTCTCCGACGACGTGCGCCGCCTCGAGACGCTCGGCCCCGAGGGCGCAAAGGCGCCGCGAATTTTTTCCTGCGATCGCGATCTCGCCGTCGCCACCGGTCCCGACGCCGGCCAGCCGCTGTGGGACGCGCTCGGCGCGAGCGAGCTGCAGGTGCGCGAGGCGCTCGGCCGCGCCGCCGGCGGCTCGGCCACCGTCAGCTTGCGCGCGCAGAGCGGAAAGCTGGTGCGCCTCACCATCGCGCACGGCCCGGGGCAGGCGGTGATCGCGGCCGCGGAAGATCTCGAGGAGACCGCCAGCCTGCGCCGCGAAGCCGAGCGCGTGCGCGAGCACCTGGCGAAAGTGCTGCGCTCGATCGGCGACGTGATCCTGACGCTCGACGCCGACGGGCGCGTGACCTCGGGCAACGAGGCGGTGGCGCGCGCGCTCGGCTATCAGCCGGAGGAGCTGGCCGGCTGGGAGGCGCTGCGCTTGTGCGCCGACGATCGCAGCCGCCGCCGCGCGGGCGAGTTGCGCCACCAGGTGCGCGCGTCGGGATTCGCCGAGGGAGAGCTGCGGCTGCGGCGCAAGGACGGCTCGACGTTCGCCGGCGCGGTGTCGGCGCTCGCGCTCGCCGACGACGAGGAGCGTCCCGCCGGCATGGTGTGGCGCGTCCACGATCTCACCGAGCGCCAGCGCGGCGACGCCGAGCGAAAAAGATTGCGCGCGCGGCTGCTGCACACCGAGCGGCTGTCGGCGCTCGGCGAGATGGCGGCGCGCATCGCGCACGAGGTCCGCAACCCGCTGGTCTCGATCGGCGCCGCCGCGCAGGTGGTCGCCGAGGAGCTGCCCGCCAACAGCCTGGTCGCCGGCGAGGTGCAGGCCATCGCGCGCGAGGTGAAGCGCCTCGACGCGATCGTCTCCGACTTCTTGCGCTTCGCGCGCCCGCGCCGCCCGGAGATCCGCTCCGCCGATCTGCGCACCGTCGTCAGCGAGAGCATCGACCTGGTGCGCGCCAAAGCGCCGCAGCACGAATTGCTGGTGCGCGTCGACGGGCCGCTGGTGGCGCGCTGCGATCCCGACGGCGTCAAGCAGGTGCTGCTCAACGTGCTGCTCAACGCCGTCGAGGCTACGCCGTCGGGCGTGGTCGAGTGCGAGGCGCGCGTGCTCGGCGCCGACGTGGTCCTCTCGGTCACCGATCGCGGCCCGGGAATTCCCAACTCGGCGCGGAGCCGCGTGTTCGATCCGTTCTTCTCGACCAAGACGCGCGGCACCGGCCTCGGCCTCGCGGTGTCGAAGCAGATCGTCGACGAGCACCGCGGGCGGATTCGACTGCTGTCGCGCCGCGGCGGCGGAACGCGCGTTGTGATCGAGCTGCCGGTGGGATAAAAGGTCGCAGGTGGAATTTCATACGCTGATCGTCGACGACGAGGAGACCTACGCGCTGTCGCTCAAGCGGCTGCTCGCGCGCCGCGGCGTGCAGGCCGATGTCGCGGGCACGTTCGCCGAGGGGCTCGAGCGCGCGCGCCGACGCCGCTACGACCTGGTGGTGCTCGACTACATGCTGCCCGACGGCAACGGGCTCGATCTGATCCCGCCCATCCGCGCGCTGCGTCCCGCGCCGACGGTGCTGATGATGACCGCGTACGGCACGATCGAAAACGCCGTCGAGGCGATGCGGCGCGGCGCGTACGACTACGTCACGAAATCGACCGAGCTGCCGGCGATCGTCGAGCGCGTGGTCGACGCCGAGCGCGTGGCGCGCGCCAAGGCCGCCGTCGGCATCGCGTCGTCCGCCGACGCCGACGTGCGTTTTCCCGGGCTGCTCGGCGAGTCGGCGCTCATGCGCGAGACGCGCGCGCGCATCGCCGAGGTCGCGCGCGCGCCCGAGACCACCGTGCTGCTCACCGGCGAGAGCGGCACCGGCAAGGGCGTCGCCGCGCGCGCCATCCACGCGCTCGGTCCGCGCGCGCCCGAGCCGTTCGTCGCCATCGACTGCGTCGCGCTGCCGGCCACGCTCGCCGAGAGCGAATTGTTCGGCCACGAAAAAGGCGCGTTCACCGGCGCCGAGCAGCGCAAGCCCGGCAAGCTCGAGGTCGCCGAGCGCGGCACGATCCTCCTCGACGAAGTCGGCGACATGGATCCCGCGCTGCAGGGAAAACTCTTGCGCGTGCTCGAGGAGCGCACGTTCGAGCGCGTCGGCGGCGTCAAGCCGATCGAGATGGGCGCGCGCGTGATCTCGGCGAGCCACCGCGATCTGGGCGCGCTCGTCGAGGAGGGCAAGTTCCGCCTCGACCTCTATCACCGCCTCTCGGTGTTTCCGATCACCATCGCGCCGTTGCGCGCGCGCGGCGACGACGTGGTGCTGCTCGCCAATCACTTCATCGCCGAGTACGCCGGCAAGATGGGCAAGCAGCTCGACGCCGTCGCCGGCGAGGTGCGCGACATCTTGCTCGCGTACGATTTTCCCGGCAACGTGCGCGAGCTGAAGAACGTCGTCGAGCGCGCGGTGATCCTGGCGACCGGCCGCGAGCTCGGGCCCGAGCTCCTGCCCGATCGCATGCGCGAGGCGCCGCGCTCGAAGGGGCCGGTCAAGCTCGGCATCGCCGGCGCCGCGCCGGCCGGGCTCGCGCTCGAGTTTCGCCCCGGCGTCGACACGCTCGACGGCTTCGAGCGCCGCCTGCTCGAAGAGGCGCTGCGCCTCGCCGGCGGCAAGAAGGGCAAGGCGGCCGAGATCCTCGGCATCAGCCGCTTCGCGCTGCTCCGCCGCGTCGAGAAGTTCGGGCTCGAGTGAGCTTCGCCGCGGCTCGCCGGTGCGAATTCGCACGGCGCTTTTGATCGACCGCGAGATCTGCTAGCTAGGGCGCAAATGACGACGTTCGACCTGGACGGCTACCTGAAGAAACGCAAAGCCACCGTCGAGGCGGGGCTGGCGCGCAACCTCGAGCCGTGCGCGCAGGCGCCCCAGACGTTGCGCGACGCGATGGCGTACAGCCTGCTCGCGGGCGGCAAGCGGCTGCGGCCGATCCTGGCGCTGGCCGCGTGCGAGGCGGTCGGCGGCCGCGAGGAGGACGCGCTCGACGCCGCGTGCGCCGTCGAGTTCATCCACACCTACTCGCTGGTGCACGACGATCTGCCGGCGATGGACGACGACGACTTCCGCCGCGGGCGCCCGACCGCGCACAAAAAATTCGGCGAGGCGATCGCCATCCTCTCGGGCGACGCGCTGCTCACCGAGTCGTTCCGCGTCGCCGCGCAGAATCGCCGCGGCCGCGAAGCCGCCGTCGCCGACGTGGTCTACGAGCTCGGCATCGCCGCCGGCGCCATCGGCATGTGCGGCGGCCAGGTGCTCGACATCGAGGCCACCGGAAAAAAGATCGACGTCGCCGCGCTCGAGGTCCTGCACCGCGCCAAGACCGGCGAGCTCTTGCTGGTGGCGGTGCGCGCCGGCGCGCGCATGGGCGGCGGCGACTGGGCGGCGCTCGAGCGGCTCACCATCTACGGCCGCGCGCTCGGCCTGGCGTTCCAGATCGTCGACGACGTCCTCGACATCACCGCCGACCTGGCGACGCTCGGAAAAGATCCCGGCTCCGATCGCGAGGCGGGCAAGACCACGTTCGTCGATCTGCTCGGCGTCGACGGCGCGCGCGCCCGCGCCCGGCAGGTGATGAAGGACGGCATCGACGCGCTTCAGCCGTTCGGCGAACGCGCCGAGGCGTTGCGAGCGCTCGGCCGCTACACCGTCGATCGCGATCGCTAGCGCGGGCTTCGCGCAGCAAAGCGTGCTAGCGTTCGCCGGCCCATGAACACGCCGCTGCTCAAGCAGAAGATCGAAGAGGCCCGGCAGCGGCTCACCGTGGCCGAGCAGGAGCTGGAGTCGGGGATGCTCACGCTCACGCGCGCGCAGGGCGGCGAGAAGACGGTGATCGCCAAGCTGCTCGAGAGCGCGTTCAGCAAGCTCAAGGAGGCCAAGCGTCACCTGGTCGATCTGACCGAGCTGCTGGTGGACGAAGTGATCGCGCCGCCCGCCGATCAGCGCGACTGCCCCGCGTGTCACAAGAGCATCATGGCCGCGGCGACGCTGTGCGGCTTCTGCTGGACGCGGCTCGCGTGACGCAACCGCGCGACGCGGCCGCTCCCGCTCGGCCGAACGCCGCCGCCACGGTCGAGGCGCGCGGGCGCCGCAACAAAGTTCCGCGCGACTACGTGATCAAGATCCTGCTCGACGTGAACGGCGCCGAGCACGCCGACGCGTCGCTGGTCACCAGCATCGCGCGCAAGGCGCTGGCCGGTTTTCCGCCCGATGCCGACGAGGCCGATCGCCGCCGCTTCGAGCCGGTGTCGTCGCGTGGCACCAAGCCGGTGGTGATCGCCGTCGAGGGAACCGCCGCGTGCCACGGCCGCCCCGACGACGCGTCGATCCAGGCGCTGCGCGTGGCGCTGCTCGACGGCGGCTACCGCGTCACCGTGCGCGAGACGCGCGAGTGCACGCAGCCCGAGTGCTCGAGCGACACGATGGTCGAGTGGAACCGACCCGCGTTCGTGCCGCCCGGGTGGCACGCCAGCCAGATCTGCGGCAAGCACGACTTCAAGACGTGCGGCCGTTGCCGCAGCGTGTACCTCATGACGAGCTACAGCGCGGCCGGTCAGGCGCCGTCGGTGAGCTGCGAGGTCTGCGGCGGCGTGATGATCGAGTGGGGCTCCACCAAGGTGTGGAGCGCGGAGCTGGTGACGCGCGGCGAGTGACGCGGGCACGGCCGCTGCATCGACGAGCGGCGTGCGCAGTCCCCTGTTTCGCGATCGGCACGGCTTGCGCGCGCCGCGGCGCGGTCCGCTCTACGGGCGCCGCGTGCTCGCGGTGGTGGCGCCGACCGAGTGCGACGCGCGCGGCGTGCGGGCGCTCGGCCGCCGGCTGCGACGCAGCGGCGTGCGGCTCGGCGTGACCATGGAGTGCCACGGCGAGGCGCGTGGCGAGAACGGCAGCGCGCTCTATCCCGACTGCTTGCTGATCGAGGTGGCGCCCGAGCGTTGGGACGCGGTGGTGTTCGCCGGTGGACGCGGCGCCGCGCGCGTCGCCGAGGATCCGCTCGCCCGCGAGCTCGCGCGCCGCTTCGCCGGCGCCGGCCGACCGATCGCTTCGCTCGGCGACGGCGCGCGCGTGCTCGACGCCGCGCGCCTCGACGGAATCGCCGCCGCCGATCCGGCCGCACTCGCCCGCGCGCTCACCGATCGCCTGCGCTAACCTCCTCCTCGCGCGATCCGTGGTAGGAGGTAGCCATGCTGGAAACGCAGGAGCGTCCGCGCCGCGCCATCGTCCTCGCCGTGCACCTCACAGCGGTCACCGACGGCGAGTTCGAGGCCTCGCTCACCGAGCTGCGCCAGCTCGCGCGCACGCTCGGCGTCACCGTGATCGGCACGCTCACGCAACGGCGCGGCGCGTTCGACGCGTCGGCGTACGTCGGCGAGGGCAAGCGCGAGGATCTGAAGGCGCTCATCGGCCCGCCCGAAGATCCGCGCTGCGAGCTGTTGCTCGTCGAGCACGAGCTGAGCCCGTCGCAGGCGCGCAACCTCGAGAAGGAGAGCGGCTGCGAGGTGCTCGACCGGACGCAGCTCATCCTCGAGATCTTCCACCAGCACGCCCGCTCGCGTGCCGCCCGCGCGCAGGTCGAAATCGTGCGCCTCGAATATCTCGCGCCGCGTTTGCGCGAGAGCGGCAAGGGCGGCGATCGCCAGCGCGGCGGCATCGGCGGCAAGGGCGCCGGCGAGTCGAGCCTGGAGCTGGATCGGCGCAAGATCCGCGATCGCATCGCCGAGCTGACCGTCGAGCTTCAGGCGCACGAGGCGGAGAAGCGCACGCAGCGGGCGCGGCGCTCCGAGCGCACCGGCCTCGAACGCGTGGCGCTCGTCGGCTACACCAACGCCGGCAAGTCGACGTGGATGCGCGCGCTCACCGGCAGCGAGGTCTACGTCGCCGACAAATTATTCGCCACGCTCGACACCACCGTGCGCCCGCTCGTCCCCGAGTCGGTGCCGCGCGTGCTGGTCTCCGACACCGTCGGCTTCATCCGCAATCTGCCGCACGGGCTGGTGGCGTCGTTCAAGAGCACGCTCGACGAGGCGCTCGAGGCGTCGCTGCTCCTGCACGTGGTCGACGCGTCCGATCCCGGCTACGCGCGCCAGTTGGCGGTCACCGACGAGGTGCTCGACGAGATCGGCGCGCGCGACGTGCCGCGCCTCTTGGTGTTCAACAAGATCGATCGCGCCGCCGACGAGGCGGAGACGCGCCGCGTGCTGCTCGAGCGCTGGCCCGACGCGCAGGTGCTGAGCGCGCTGCGCCCCGACGACGTGCGCACGCTCCGGGCCGCGCTGATCGAGCACTTCTCGCGCGACCTCGTCGAAGCCGAGCTGCGCGTCACCTGGGATCGGCAGAAGCTGCGCGCCGAGATCTTCGCCCACTGCCAGGTGCTCGCCGAGCGCTCGGAGGACGACGCCGCCTTCTTCCGCGTGCGCGCCTCCAAAGAGACGCTCGCGCGCCTCGACAGTCTCCTGGCGCAAGATCGATAAAAATAATAAAGCTCGACAAAGAGTGCTTTGACGTGCACATTGCGCTTCGCGTCCGAGCTGGAGCGCGGACCCAAGTCTGGTAGCCAATCGAATTCCTCGATTTACTCCGTCGGAAAAACGACCTCTCCAGCAAAAAATGAAAAGGCGGCGGCCGGGTGACGCGTGGCCGACCGTAAGGATAGTAAAATGCAAAAGGGTACTGTGAAGTGGTTCAACGACGCGAAGGGTTTCGGCTTCATCACGCAGGAGAACGGGCCGGATCTTTTCGTGCACCACACGGCGATCGTCGCCGAGGGTTTCCGCAGCCTGACCGAGGGTGAGCAGGTCCAGTTCGAAGTGGTCCAGGGTCCCAAGGGGCTCCAGGCCTCGAACGTCTCGCGCATCTAGCTCGCGCGCCGCGCGGCTCGACCCTCCTCGATAATATTCCTCGCATTCCCCCCGTTGGTCTGTAGGCTTACCGTCTGAAAGTGAGAAGCGCCCCATGGCGAACAGCGGCCGGCCCTCCATTAATAAGCGCAATCGCGAGCAGGCTCGCAAGGAGCGCAACAGCGCCAAGGAAGAGCGGCGCGCGCAGCGCTCGAACGAGCGCAAGTCCCGCGACGGCGCCAAGCCCGACGAAGATCCCGACATCGCGTCGATCGTGCCCGGGCCGCAGCGGCCGACCTGGGAATCGTGATCGACGAGGCCGACGACGCTTCGGAGGCCGGGCCGAGCCTCGACCCGGTGCGCAGCTACTTGCGCCAGGCGGGCGCGGTGGCGCTGCTCTCGCGCGAGGGCGAGGTGGAGCTGGCCAAGCGCATCGAGGAGGGCGAGCGGCGCGTGCTGGCGGCGCTGCTCGAGAGCCCGGTCGCCGTCGGTGAGCTGCTGCGCATCGGCGAGCGGCTCAAGCGGCGCGAGCTGCGCGTCGGCGCGCTGATCGGCGATCTCGACGTCGAGGGCGTGGACTACGACGAGGCGGCCGAGTCGGCGCGCGTGCTCAAGAGCTTCGAGCTGGTGCGTCGGCAGCGGCGCGAGATCGATCGGCTGGAGGTGGCGCTTCAGGCGTCGGGCGCGCGGCGGCGGATGCGGCTCGAGCGCTCGCTCAACGCGCGGCGGCTCCGGCTCTACACCGAGCTGTCGCAGCACCGGCTGAACAAAGCCATCATCGCGACCGTCGTCGGCACGCTCAAGGCGGCGATCGCGCGCATCGAGAGCGCCGAGGCGGAGCTGGCCGAGTGCGAGCGGCGCGCCGGCATGGCGCCGAAGGAGCTGCGCGCGCTGTTGCGCCGCGCCCGCACGCCGGCGAGCGCGCGGCTGATCACGCGCAAGCTCGGCCTGACGCTCGACGAGCTGTCGGCGATGGACGAGAGCATGAAGGCGGCGCGCGCCCGGCTGGCCGAGGTGGTGCGGCGCGAGCAGCTCGAGCTCGCGCGCGAGCGCCGCGCGTGCCACGAGATCCGCGACGGCGAGCGCATGGCCGCCGGCGCCCGCGGCGCGCTGGTGCAGGCCAACCTGCGCCTGGTCATCTCGGTCGCGAAAAAATATTTGAACCGCGGTTTGCAATTTCTCGATCTGATCCAGGAGGGCAACATCGGCCTCATGCGCGGCGTCGAGAAGTTCGACTACCGCCGCGGCTACAAGCTCTCGACCTACGCGACGTGGTGGATCCGCCAGGCGATCACGCGCGCGCTCGCCGACAAGGTGCGCACCATCCGCCTGCCGATCCACATGCACGAGAGCGTCAATCAAGTGGTGCGCGCGACCCGCGAGCTGGTGCACCAGCTCGGCCGCGAGCCGTCTCCCGAGGAGCTGGCCGAGCGCTCCGGCATCACGCCCGAGCGCGTGAGCGTGATCCTCAAGATCGTGCGCGAGCCGATCTCGCTCGAGACGCCGGTGAGCGCCGACGGCGACGCGCGGCTCGAGGAGCTGGTCGAGGATCACTCGGCTCCGTCGCCGAGCGCGCAGGTGATCGCGAGCGAGCTGGCCGAGTCCACGCACAAGGTGCTGGCCACGCTGTCGTCGCGCGAGGCGCGCGTGTTGCGCCTGCGCTTCGGAATCGGCGGCAAGGGCGAGCAGACGCTCGAACAGGTGGGCCGCGAGTACGGGCTCACGCGCGAGCGCATCCGTCAGATCGAGGCCAAGGCGCTGGCCAAGCTGCGCCGCGCGCCGCACCTCCGCAACCTGCTCGAGAACTGAGCGGCCCGCCGCGCACCGCGGCGCACCGAGTGTCGACTCGGCGGTTCGACCTACCATCCCGAGCGATGGAACATCCGTTCTTCGCCGAGCGCTCGACGGTGGCGGCGGTGCTCGAGCTGGCGGCGCTGAGCAAGCGCGACTGGGCGATGGCGCTCGAGCACATCCTCCGCATCGACAGCCACGCGCTCGGCGTGGATCGCACCAGCTACTGGTCGATGCGCGAAGATCCGCGATCGATCTACTGCGACCTCGGCTACATCGCCTCGGCCGACGCGATGGAGCGGGGCGCGGCGCTGAGCCAAGACGAGGCGCCGGTGTACCTCGGCGAGCTCGAGCGCGCGCGCGTGCTGGCGTTCGACGACGTGATGACCGATGCGGGCACGCGCGAGCTACAGGACTACTGCCGCGCGCGGCGCATCACCTCGATGCTCGACATCCCGGTGTGGACCGAGTCGCGCCTCGCCGGCGTGTTGTGCCACGAGCACGTCGGCGCGCCGCGCCACTGGAGCGCGCCCGAGATCGACTTCGCGCTGGCGGTGGCGCAGGTGATCGCGACCGCGGTCGAGGCGCGCCGGCGCACGCGCGCCGAGGAGCAGGAGCGGCGCGCCAACTTTCTCGCGCGGGCGGCGCTCGATCTGTCGCACTCGCTCGACGAGGACCTGGTGTGCCGGCGCGCCATCGCCGGCGCGCTGCCGACGCTCGGCGACTGGGGCGCGCTCGATCTATTCGAGGGCCGCGCGGTCGTGCGCAAGGCGATCGTGCACGTGGACCCCGAGCGCCAGCGGCTGCTCGATCGCTACGCCGCCGACTATCCGCCGCGCGGCGAATCGCCGCACATGACGGTGCAGGTGATCAAGCTCGGGCAGGCGGTGGTGGTGCCCGAGGTCACCGACGAGACGCTGCGCCACAACGGCTTCAGCGAGCAGCACCTGGCGCGGCTGCGCGAGATCGGCGTGCGCAGCGCGATGGCGGTGCCGCTGACGGCGGCGGGCGTGCGCGCCGCGCTCGAGTTCGTGAGCACCACGCGCAGCTTCGGCTACGACGCGCTCAAGCTGGCCGAGGAGTACGGCGAGCGCGTGGCCTCCGCGCTCACCAACGCGCGCCTGTACCACCGCGCCACCGAGGCGCTGCGCGCGCGCGACGAGTTCCTCATGCTGGCGTCGCACGAGCTGAAGACGCCGCTCACCTCGCTGCGCATCTCCGCCGAGCAGCTGGCGTCGGGCACGCTGCGCTCGCCGCCGGAAGTCGCCGCGGCGGCGGGCCGCATCCTGCGCTCGAGCCGCCGCCTCACGCGCCTGGTCGAGCACATGCTCGACGCCGCCGGCGCCAACCAGCCGCTGCTCCTGCGCGTGCGCGACGGCATCGATCTCGTGCCGCTGGTGCGCGACGTCGCCGACGAGCTGTCCGCGATCGCGTGCGGCGCGCCCATCGAGCTGTCGCTGCCGGCGCGGCTGGTCGGCCGCTGGGACGGCGACCGCGTGCAGGAGCTGGCCGCGCTCTTGATCGACAACGCGCTCAAGTTCGGCGGCGGCAAACCGATCCGCGTCGCGCTCGCCGCCGAGGGCGATCGCGCGGTGCTGTCGATCGCCGACCAGGGCGACGGCCTCGCGCCCGAGCTGATGGCGCGCCTGTTCCAGCCGTACGAGCGCGGCGTCACCCACCGCGGCTACGGCGGCCTCGGCATCGGCCTGTACCTCGCGCGCAAGATCGTCGACGCGCACGGCGGCAACATCGAGGTGCGCAGCCGCAAGGGCGCCGGCACCGAGTTCATCGCGCGGCTGCCGGGCGTCGCGCCGGCGGCGGCCGATCGAGTACCATCCGCGCCGTGATTCCGTTCATCCACTTCGAGCGCCTGCACCTGCCGTTTCAGCTCTTCGGCGCGTTCCTGGTGATCGCGGTGTGGGTCGGCAGCGCGCTCACGCACTGGCGCGCGCGCGAGCTCGGCCTCGACAAGGACAAGACCAGCTCGATGTTCCTCTGGTCGCTGCTCGCCGGCCTGGTGCTGGCGCACGCGTTCGACCTGGTCGCGTATCAGTGGGCCGAGGGCCGCCCGTCGCTGTGGACGATCTTGAACCCGTTCGCCGGGCTCTCGTCGTACGGCGGCTTCGGCGGCTCGCTCCTCGGCATGTTCGTGTGGTGCAAGGTTCGCCGCGAGCCGTACCTGCCGTACGTCGACTCGTGCGCGGTCGGCCTGGCGGTGGCGTGGTTCTTCGGGCGCGTCGGCTGCTTCACCGCGCACGATCATCCGGGGCGGCCGAGCGGCTTCGTGCTCGCGGTGCGCTACCCGGGCGGCGCGCGCCACGACCTCGGTCTCTACGAAGCGCTGCTCGCGCTCGGCGTGTCGCTCCTATTCTGGTGGCTCGCGCGCCGCAAGCAGCCGCTCGGCGTCTACACCATCCTGTGCTGCTTGCTCTACGGCCCGGCGCGCTTCCTCCTCGATTTTTTGCGCGCCACCGACGTGCCCGGCGCCGACCCGCGCTACTTCGGCCTCACGCCCGGCCAGTACGCGTCGCTGGTGATCACCGCCGTCGGCCTCGCGCTGATCCCGCGCGCGCGCCGCGAAGCCCGCCTCGCCGCCACTTGACGATCGGCGGCATCCGCGCTGTGCTCGCGCGATGCAGCCGGTCTCGACGGTCGAAGCCTTCCTCGCCGCGCCGCTCGGCCGCTACTTCGTCGGCCGCCGCTACGTCGCGTGGTGCTGGGACGCCTCGCTGTGCGGCACGTGTCTGTGGGGCAAGCTCGGGCGCGAAGACCTGCTCGCGGTGACGTGCTTCTTCACGTGGAAGCCGTGCGACGTCGGGCTCGCGTGCCCGTTCGATATGATCTCCGACTGCGCGCGCATCGAGTCGATCGACACCGACGGCTACGCGGTGGTGGCGGATCGTTTTCGCGGCCACTTGAACGAGCTGACGCCGATGCTGCGCCGCCACGCGTTCGTGCACGGCGGCGGTTTTCTCGGCGCGGTGATGGCCGGCATCTTTCCGCTGGCCGTGCCCGAGCAGCCGTGGCGCGCGTTCGAGCGGCTCGACGAGGCGTTCGCGTGGCTCGACAATCCGTCGGCGGGCGCCGCGCTCGAGGAAGTGCGGGAGCTGGTGGCGCGCATCGTCGGCTCGAGCCCGGCGCTCGATGCGCTGCGCGCGTACCTGCGCGGCTGCCGCGGCGCCGCGACTCTTCAGCAAGCCGCGCGCGCGCTCGGCCGCTCGGAGCGATCGCTGCAGCGCGATCTCGGCGAGAGCGGCTCGAGCTTCCGCGCCGAGCAGGGCCACGCGCGCCTCGAGGCCGCGCGCACGCTGCTCATCGAGAGCGACCGCAAGCTCGAGGCCATCGCGTCGGACGTCGGCTGCAGCTCGCTCGCCCAATTCTCGCGCCTGTTTCGCCGCCTGACCGGCGAAGCGCCTAGCGAGTTCCGCGCCCGCCACCGCACGTGAGCACTTGCTGCGCGCTTCACGGTGTCTAGATTCGCCTGACCGTGTCCTCGAAGCCCACCGCCATCACGCAGCGCACCGAGGAGAAGTTTCGCGAGAGCGAGCAGCGCATGCGGCTGCTCATCGACAGTATCCGCGACTACGCGATCTTCATGCTCGACATCGACGGCCACGTGGCGACGTGGAACCCGGGCGCGCAGCGCGCCAAGGGCTACCTGCCTCACGAGATCATCGGACGGCACTTCTCGGTGTTCTATCCCGAGCACGACGTGAAGGCGGGCAAGTGCGAGATGGAGCTGCGCGTCGCCGGCGAGACCGGCCGCTTCGAGGACGAAGGCTGGCGCGTCCGCAAGGACGGCACGCGCTTCTGGGCGAACGTGGTCATCAGCGCGGTGCACGACGACGACGGCACGCTCATCGGCTTCGCCAAGGTGACGCGCGATCTGACCGAGCGGGTGCGCGCCGAGGAGGAGCGCGCCGCGCTCATCGCCGCCGAGAAGGCGAACCGCGCCAAGGACGAGTTCCTGGCGATGCTCGGCCACGAGCTGCGCAATCCGCTCGCGCCCATCGTCACCGCGCTCCAGCTCATGAAGCTGCGCGGCGACGGGCGCACGTCCAAGGAGCAGATCGTCATCGAGCGCCAGGTGCGCCACGTGGTGCGGCTCGTCGACGATCTGCTCGACGTCTCGCGCATCACGCAGGGCAAGATCGAGCTGAAGCGGGAGACGTTCGAGCTGGCGGAGGTGGTGGCCAAGGCGGTCGAGATCGCCAGCCCGCTGCTCGAGCAGCGGCGCCACGAGCTGTTCGTCGAGGTGCCGCGCGAAGGCATGCGGCTGCACGCCGACCCGGTGCGCATGTCGCAAGTGATCGCGAACCTGCTCACCAACGCCGCCAAGTACACCGAGCCCGAGGGGTGCATCGCGCTCGCCGCGTGGCGCGACGGACACGAGGTCGTGGTGCAGGTGAAGGACAACGGCATCGGCATTCGGCGCGAGCTCCTGCCGACGATCTTCGACCTGTTCGTCCAGGGCCCGCGCTCGCGCGATCGCGCACAGGGCGGGCTCGGCATCGGCCTCACGCTCGTGCGCAACCTGGTGCAGCTGCACGGCGGCACGGTGGTGGCGCTCAGCGACGGGCCGGGGCAGGGGAGCGCGTTCGTGATCCGCCTGCCCGCCGCGACGTCCTCGGTCAGCGCGGCCGCGCCCGCCGACAGCACGCCGATCATCCGTTCGCGCCGCCCGCGCCGCGTGCTGGTGGTCGACGACAACGCCGACGCCGCCGCGCTGCTCGCCGAGCTGTTCGCGACCATGGGCCACGAGGTGAAGGTGGCGCACGACGGCCCGCAGGCGCTGGCGCTGCTCGACGAGTTCTCGCCGGAGGTGGCGGTGCTCGACATCGGGCTGCCGGTGATGGACGGCTACGAGCTGGCCAAACGCATCGGCGATCGCGTCGGCTCGCGCTGCCGGACGATCGCGCTCACCGGCTACGGGCAGGAGCACGATCTGCGGCGCAGCCGCGACGCCGGCTTCGAGGCGCACCTGGTCAAGCCCGTCGATCCGGCGCGCATCCTCCAGGTGATCGACGCCGACACGGACCCCGACTCCCCGAAGTGACGCCGCGGTCGGCGCCCGCGCGCCGCGCTCCCGCCTGCGACATTTTGCCGCACCCCCGATCGTTCCGGTATGGTGTATTGTGACGTCGTTGTTCGGCCGTCACGAACGACGCGGGCGGGAGGGGCGGAAACGATGTCGAGCGTCCTGGTTCACTTTCCAGCGGCGGGAGTCTCCACCGCGCCTCTCCCGACAAAGAGGATCGAACCCGCCGACCTGAGCCATTCGATCACGACCAGCGGCCCGGTGGCCGTGACCCGTATCGACCAATTGCATTGGGTGGATCCCATCCTCGCGAACGCCTTCATGCATCAATTCTCGAATGCCGAGCCGGTGCCCAAAGATGGGATCGGCGACGCGCTGATCGCGCGCTCCGTTCCCGTCGGTCGACTCACGTTGTTTCAATCAGCCAAAGATCCAACCCAAGAGTTCTATCTGCCCTCTTTCGAGATTCGTCAGGATAAGCAGCAGTACGCGGTGCGCTTCGCGGCGATACCGGGTTCCACGAGCTGGAGCTTGGATGTCACGGTCGTGGAGAAGTGGCCGGACGAGCTCAACGCGCCGCCGCTACCCGCGAAGCTCGAGCCGCTTCAGCCTCCTCAGACGCGCTTGCCAACCCGCAGGGAATCGTCGCCAATCGCGACTTCGACAAGGTCGTCTCGCAGATCGTCGATGGCGTTCCCAACTTTCAGCTCAGCATGACCATCGATACGCTGCGTCTGCGCGACGACATTTTCTGGGCGATGACGACGCGCGAGAGCAAGTGCCAGATCGCCATCATTAGAACTCTGACCGTGGCAGTTCCGGTTTCGGACTCGCAATACCAGATCGAGTCGCCTGCGATCCCGGTGGCGATCGACTTTTGGTTCCCCTACGAAGCACACAAGAACGACATCTATTCGTTCATTCCCAGGGTTCTCGACAGCAACGCCGCTCCGCGCACTTTGCAGATCGCTTTTGCAGGAGCGCCCTATGTCTATTTTCAAGATCCAATAGACCCTGGGCTGTTCTATTACCTGCCCGATTCCTTCAAGCTCTGTCGTCGACAATCGTCACCGCACTATCCGTGTCTGTCGCTCGTGGTCGACGGCGAGACGCTCGAGACCGCGCAAGTCACCTTGTCCTACGCCGCGCTGCCCGTGGTCGATCAGGCCCGGCTCGATGCGGCGGCATCGGCGCCGGAGGCAACGAGTTGGGCAGGAGGAGCGGTGCGCTTCAAGGCACTGCCTGCGCAAAAGCCAGTCTTTTGCTTACGGCTGCCGGAGACGATCCGAGCGGGCCTTACCTGGTTCGTGCCCAGGCACACGTCAATGTAGCTACCGGGATCCAAGATGCGATCACGAAACCTCTGTCGGATTTTCGACTGCTGTTCGACGCGCTGTTCGACGAGGTCAGCGTGCTCTTCACCGGCTACGTGACGGTGAACGTGGGCGAGCTCGGCTATGAGATCCCATTTACGGCGCGCATCGACGATCTGGTGGGGCCGGTCTTCGAGCAGACGGCGGCGCTTCGGGATGCGAACACGATCAGCGTGACGCTCCGCAACGCCATCGAGGGCTCGATTCAACTGCTCGCGCCGCCCGCGGCATCCGTGTCGGTGCAAACGGTCGGCAAGCCGATCTCCTGTCGCGTGCAGGGTGGTCCGCCTGCTTTTCCGGTAGAGCTGAAGGCCGTCGACTACGGCAGAAGCGTGGGCGACCAACTGCAGATTTGTTTCACCTCGGCCGCGCGGCTCGAGGAGGGGCAATACCAGGTGCTGCTCGAGACGAACCACCGCGTGGAGTCGACGGGCGCGGCCGTGCTCGAAGCAGTAATGGATCCGCGCGTCGCAACGAATATCACGCGAAACGTAGCGGTGAAGATTCCCGCCGGCGTGTTTGCCGCGCGCGCGGCTCAGTCGGGTGGCGCGCAGTTGATCGGCGTCGAAGTAGTCTTTGAAACCGGCGCGAGCGCCAGCTTCGAATCGCCTGCTGCGTCGGATACGGAGCCGCTGCTGACGCAGTGGGTGACGATTCAGCGCTCGATTGTTGACTACCTCCTCGGGAGCTCGGACGATGGCTCCTATCGATACCGGATCGACTGGATTTACAACGACGGCCACCGGCAGCAGGAATCCGCGTGGCGAACCGACAACGTCGACTCGCTGATTCCGGATCTGATCATTCCCCGCGACGCAGCTCAGGGCGAAAGGAGCGATCCATGAGAGGCTTGCTGCTTCGCCTGGGCGTGCTCGTGTTGGCCGCCTCCTGCGGTGGTAGCGATGTCGGCAGCGACATGACGCCCGACTCGGACCTCGGAGCCGCCGATCTGATCTCGTCGCCCGATCTCTTGGGGCTGACCGGCTGCAAGGGTTTCATCGCGTGCTGGAACGCCTGCCCACCGCTCGACGGCACCTGCAAAGGCACCTGTTTTCAAAACACCACTCCATCCGGCATGACTCGCTACGGCGCCGCGATCGATTGCGCTCAGAGCTATTGCGTGGGAGTCGGCCGCTGCGCCTGGTCGGACGCACAAATGACGATGGTGATGTCGGTGCCCGGAGACGCTCCCGCCATTTGCGAAGACTGCCTGCACGACGCCGACACGAAGCTGTACGGCGACGCCTGCCGAAATCCCGGCAGCGCTGATTGCACGCAGACGCAATGCTCGCAAGCTTTCACCGCCTGCCTCGACGACTTGCCTTAGTTGCGGCTGACGTCCTTCATTGGGGCGATGGATAGTGGCGAACTATCGGATCGATGTCGACCTTCGGAACCCGAGTTGGCCGTGGTCGTCGCAGTGGCCGTCGTGCGGGTGGTGCAGATGCGCACCGACGAGGAAATCGACGTGGTCACCGTGCGGCACAGCTTCGTGGCCGCAGCCTACCGCGTGAACGTGAGCGACATCGTGTTCATCGCATCGGTGGCCGGGTGTACACCGGGCGGGATTACCGCCACCAACGGAGAGACGGTGCTCATCGATGTGACCTTCGTGCGCGTTGTGGAGATGACCATCGTGTAGATAGTCGGTGTGGCCCTCGTGCTCGACGGCGGTATGGCCGCAGCCGCTACCGTGCTCGTGCGCATGCCCCTCATGCTGATCGCAGCTCATGGGGAACCTCCTCGTCGTGTCGCGGACGATTTATGCCGCTGCGAGATCGTTGCCAGTCCCGCAGCGGAGCTATCGGTTCAGCAGGAGCTTGATCACGAGTGGGCCGCCCCACGCGACTCCGAGCACCGTCGAGAGCGCGCCTGCGCACATCCCGAGCACGCGCGCGCGCCGCGGCGCGCGGCCGAGCTGCGCGAGCGGGCAGCCGAGCAGGCCCGAGAGCAGGACCATCCCGACCGTGGCGCCGACGCCGAAGAGCAGGATGAACGCGACGCGCGTGGCCATGCCGTTGAAACGCGCCGCAACCATTGCAGTGATGAGCCCGCTGCCGGCGAGCCCGTGCACGAGGCCCATGACCAGCGGGCGCGTCGTGAATGCCCAGCGCCCGAGATGCACATGATCGGTGGCGTGCGAATGACACGTGGTCGCCGCGGGCGCGCCGCGGAACGCGCGGCGAAGCGCGCCCACCGAACCCGAGCAGCATCAGCGCGACCAGCAACTCGAACGCGTCGTCGACGCGTGTCGAGAGCTTCACGCGCAGCGCCGCGAGCACGAACGTGACCGCCAGCAGCGACGAGCCATGTCCCACGCCCCACACCACGCCGACGCGCGCCATGCGACGCAGGCTGCGCGTCTCGGTCAGGATGGTGGCGATCACCGCGAGATGATCCGGCTCGATCGCGTGGCGCAAACCGAGCACCAATCCAAACGCCAACCCCGTCAAAGTCAGTGACGACATGAGTTACTCCTTCAACTCGGCGCGATCTCGATGGTCAGGTGACCCACCGACACGACGGCGTGGACCGCGGCGCGATAGTCGTCGAGGGGCCGCGCGATCGGCGAGACGATCGAGAGGATGCAGCCGTGGCGTCCCGGGCCGAGCTGCCACAAGTGCAGATCGACCACGCGCGCTCCGTCGAGCGTCTCGACGCGCTCGCGGATCGCGTGCGCCAGATCGGTCGACGCCGCCACGTCGAGCAGCTGGCCCCCCGACGTGCGCACGAGCGAAACGCCCCACTTGAGCACGACCACGCTCGAGACCACGGCCATCAGCGGATCGAGCGATCGCCAGCCGGCGTAGCGCGCGCCGACGAGCGCGACCACGGCGGCGACGCTCGTGATCAAATCGCCGAGCACGTGCAGGTAGGCGGCGCGCAGGTTGTGATTGTGCTCGTGATGATGCTCGTCGTGATCGTGGTGGTGGACGTCGAGCAGCCGCACACAGACGACGTTGACGACGAGGCCGGCGATCGCGGCGGGCAGCGCCTCGCGGAAGTCGATGTGGACGGGCGCGAACAGGCGGCGCGCGCCCTCGACGATGGTGAGGATCGAGACGCCGAGCAGGAGGATCGCGTTGGTGTAGCCGGCGAGCGCGTGCACCTTGCCGGTGCCGAACGTGAACGCCGCGTCGCGCGCGCGGGTTCGCGCGAACCAATAGGCGAGCGCCGCCAGCCCGAGCGCGCCCGCGTGACACGCCATGTGCCAGCCCTCGGCGACGAGCGCGAGTGAGCCGCTGACCAGCCCCACCGTCAATTCGCCGAACATCGCGAGGAGCGTCACCGCCACCACCCAGCGAATGCGGCGCTCCTCGCGCGCGGTCTTTACCTCCTCGGCGTGGGAGTGGC
Source organism: Polyangia bacterium (assembly GCA_035652295.1). Taxonomy (GTDB): domain Bacteria; phylum Myxococcota_A; class Polyangia; order Palsa-1104; family Palsa-1104; genus DASREC01. The sequence goes on along the minus strand of DASREC010000072.1, from coordinate 1,154 downwards.
AGAGCCTCTCGTTCGTGTCCGAATCGGTCGGCATCACGGCTGCACCTCCAAAACGTCGATCACCTCGTCGAGGAATCGCTCGACGGAGGGCGCCTCCATCTGGTCGTAGGGAACGTGCGCGGCGAGGAACGCCCCGTCCGCGAGCGCGAACAGCCCGTGCGCGATTCGCTCGTGGCCCACGACGCCGACGCCGAACGCCCACTTGAAGCTGGTGCGGCTCTGCTCGTCGGCGCCGCGCAGCGAATACGCCGACGCGCGCACGCTCGGGTGATAACGGTCGACCTCCCGCCAGTGGCGCGCGTCGTCGGCGGAGACGTGCACCACGCGCGCACCCGGCAGGCGATGGGCGGCGTGCTCGTCGAGACCGACGATCTGCCCGAGGCACGCGTGACGCTCGATGTTCGGCAGCGTCGAGACTAGCACGAGCCGCGTCGAGAAGTCGCGCTCGGTGAGCGCCGCGTCGGCGTGACGCGCGGGCGGGAGCGCGAAGGTCTCGTAGAGCGGCTGGCCGCGCGACGGGAGCCGGCCGAACAGCGCCAGCTCCTCGCCGCGCAGGATCGCGGCGCGCAGGAAGGCGAGGTCACCCATCGCCGTCCTCGAGCGGCCAGACCGCGAGCGCGCCGCCTTCGCCTGCCGCCGCCGCCCAGCGCCCGTCGGGACTGACGGCGAGCGCGAGCAGCGGCACCTCCGCCGGCTCGACGCGCGCGCAGCGCCAGCTCTGCTTGCGCTGCCAGACGCGCAGCGTGCGATCCTCGGAGACGGACACGAGCCGCTGTCCGCTCGACGCGAGACCGCAGATGCGCTCCTCGTGGCCCTTCAGCTCCTCGGGCGGCTTCCCCGCCGGTCCTCGCCCGGCGAAGCTCCAGACCGTGATCACGTTGCTCCCGCCCGTCGCCAGCAGCGGGCCGCCCTCGCACCACGCCAGCTCGCGCACCTTGAACGGGTAGCCGTTCATCTGGAGATCTTTGCCGCTCTCGGTCTCCCAGACGTGCACGGTCGCGTCCTGGTTTCCGGTCGCGATGAAGCGGCCGTCGGGGCTCGGCGCGGCGGTCAGGATCGATCCCTTCCATTCGAGCTCGCGCACCCAGTCCGCCTTGCCGACCTCGACGAATTGCAATCCGCCGTAGCAGCTCGTCACCAGCTCGGTCTTGCCC
>DASREC010000071.1:0-5901 GCA_035652295.1 Polyangia bacterium | reverse complement strand
GCGTCGATCGCGGTCTCGACGGTGCCGAAGCCGGTCATGATCACGGTCAGCACGTTCTGCCGCAGCTCGCCGACGCGCTCGAGCAGCTCGAGGCCGCCCATGCCCGGCATCTTCAGGTCCGAGATCACCAAGTTGTAGTTGCGGCGCTCGAGCTCCTGCAGCGCGTTCTCACCGTTCTCGACGGTGCGAACCACGTACCCTTCCATCGTGAGAAAGTCCGAGAGGATCTCCCGGATCACCTTCTCGTCGTCTACCACCAGGACGCGGGGCGACTCCTCGTGGAGCGTCGACTCCATCACACCTCTCAGATAACCCCCGGGTCGATTTTAATCCGTAATCGAGAAAACAATCAACCGCTGTAAGCGGTGAAAACGTGGAATCAGTGCGAAGCGGTCGCCTTGGCCTCGGTGTACTGCTGGTTGCGCTCCTGGTACTTGCGCTCCAGGTCGAGCACGTCGGCCTTGGTCTTATCGGCGTCGAGGCGCGCCTCGGAGAACTTCTTCGAGCTCTCGAGGTCCTGCGTCTCGTACGTGAGGATGTTGAAGTCGGGGTTCGGCTTCATGCCCTTGGCGGTGACCAGCTTGGCCTTCTCCAGCTCGTAGCGCGCCGCGGCCGAGCTGGCGTGGTACTCGGCGGCGTCGCGCGTCCGCTTGAGCCACTTCTTCTTCTTCTCCAGCCAGTCGACCTTGGAGTCGGCGGCCTTGACGCCCATCTCGGCGACGTGCACGTCGCGCTCCGCCTGGTTCTTGCGGTTCGAATCGCCCGACTGCTTGGCGCCGTCGAGCTGCAGCTTGGCCGTGTCCCGCTGCAGCTTGGCGGTCTTGTACTCGTTGTTGGCGATGTCGAGGTCGCGCTCGCACGAATCGAGATCCGCCTTGGCCTGCTTGAGCTCTTCCTTGGCGAGATTGAGATCGCTCTGGGCCGCGAGCATCCCGCGCTTCTCATCGGTGGTCGCGCTCGCCAGCAGCTTCTCGTCGACGGTGTACTTCGGCCCCGACGAGCAGCCGGCCAGCAGCGCCGCGGATAAGAAAATCGAAGTTGGCCATTTCATGGTGTCGCTCCTTTTCAGGCGGAGACCGTTTCCTTCACGGCCAGGCTCGGGAACCAGGAGAAGAAGACCTTGAGCTGCGCCTTGCGGGCCGCGTCGAGGTAATCGAAGTTGGTGCCGCGATCGATCACCTCCCAGAAGTCTTTAGATTCGACTTTGAGCAATTCGTCGCGGATCGATCGCAGCCGCTCGGGGCGCTCCTCGCGCATGTCGTCGAAGATCTGCCGCGCCTTGGGCTCTCCTTCGGCGCCGGCGGAGAGGTAGAAGCTCGCCAGCTTCGCCTGCGCCTTGCGCACGCCGCGCAGCGTGTGCTCCTGCTCGACGCTCTCGGCCTCCTTGTCGAGCTCGAGCAGCCGCGCCAGCACCATGTCGTGCACCGCCTGGTGCGCGTTGAACGCGCGCTCGCACAGCGTCGCCAGGTCGTACGCCACCGTCTCGGTGACGAAGCCGAGATCCATCGAGTGCGCGACCTGCCCGTAGTACTTGAGGTAGAACGCCACCTCGCCGACGAGCGCGTGGTGCCCGACGTCGAGCGCGCGCTCGGCCAGCTGGCGATATTGGTTGAGCACGTTGTACGCCGTGCGGACCTGCTGCGCGTTGAGCGTCGCGCGCAGGAAGGTGTTGAAGAACTTGATCGCCAGCCCGGTCGACTCGCGATCGTTCGCCTTGAGCGCCGCCTCGCCGATGTAGCGCGTGTCGATGGCGATCAGGTTGTTGATCTCCGGCATCTCGCCGAGCGACTCGTTGTAGATCGATTGGTACTGGCGCAGCGCCTTCCACTCCAGCCACACGCGCTTGGACGCGAGGTCGTCGACGCTCTCGGGCGACAGCGCCACGAAGTCGGGGTTCTGCCGCAGCTCGTGGCCGATGGCGAACCACTCGACGGCGATGGTGCTCTTCTTGGCGAAGTAGGTGACCAGCAGATCCTTGATCGAGTTGACCGAGCCGGCGGCGATCGCCTTGTCCTTCTGCGAGACCGCGTTGACCGCGATGTCCGAGAGCTGCTCGACGCCGGTGAGCGCGCGCCGCTGCCGCGACTCGACGTCGCTGGCGATGAGCCCGTCGCCCGCCGCCGACGCCACCGCCTGCTCCTGGATGCGCCCGACGACGCGATCGGGATCGAGGAAGTCGAACACGTAGGCGAAGTAGGGGACCATCATTAATAAGCTGGTGGTCACGAAGCCCATGGTGACGATGATCGAGACCCGCGGGACGAACTCCTTCTCGACGGAGACCGAGACCCAGACGGCGTTGATGCAGGCGACCACGAAGAACGCCAGCACGCCGAGGTTGGTGCGGTCGCGGAAGAACATGTCGGCGATGCGCGGCGTGTAGCGCGTGGCGGCGAGCTGCACGACGATCGAGACCACGGTGATGACGATGCCGAGGATCGCCGCCACCACCTGCGCCATGTTGCCGAGCGCGTTCTGCAGCGTGTCGACGTCGAAGGTGAACAGCTCGACGAACGGGTTGGCGCGCTGGTGCGAGAGGAACCAGTCGATGATGTAGAAGCCGATGAACACCACCGCCGAGGTGCCGGCGAGCAGCATCAGCGGGAAGAGCAGGGTGCGGCGGCGTGGATGTCTCTGGCCGGCGACGGACATGAGCAGTCCGCACTTTATCACTGTGCTAAGTTCTTCGCATGCTGCTGGCCGTGGACGTGGGAAACACCAACACCGTCGTCGGCGTGTACAAGGGCCACGATCTCGCGGCGCACTGGCGCATCGAGACGCGCAAGGGCCGCACCGCCGACGAGTACGCGGCGACCTTGCGCCAGCTGTTCGCGCTCGCCGAGCTGCCGTGGAAGATCGACGCCGGGATCATCGCCACGGTCGTGCCGCCGGCGCTGTTCGCCGTCGAGGAATTGTTTCGCCGGCACGTGCACGTCACGCCGCTGGTCGTCGGGCCGGGGCTCAAGACCGGCATGCCGATCCTCTACGACAACCCGCGCGAGGTCGGCGCCGATCGCATCGTCAACGCCGTCGCCGCGTACGAGCGCTATAAGCAGGGCTGCATCATCGTCGATTTCGGCACCGCGACCACGTTCGATCTCGTCACGTCGAAGGGCGAGTACGCGGGCGGCGCGATCGCGCCCGGCATCACCACCAGCGCCGACGGGCTGTACCAGGCGGCGTCCAAGCTGCCGCGCGTCGAGATCGTGCGGCCGCCGTCGGTGATCGGGCGCAACACGGTGCAGTCGATGCAGGCGGGGCTGGTGTTCGGCTACGTCGGATTGGTCGACGAGATCGTGAGCCGCATGCGGCACCAGGTGGACTATCCGTGCAAGTGCATCGCCACCGGCGGGCTGGCGCCGCTGATCGCCAAGGACAGCCGCACCATCGAGGCCACCGACGAGATGCTGACGCTCGACGGGCTGCGCCTCATCTACGAGCGCAACCGGAGCGCGTGAGATGCCGCTCGAGCTGACGCCGCTCGACGCCTTGCCGCCCGCCGTCGAGAAAGTGGCGGGCGCGAAGGCTCCGGCCGCGCTCAAGCTGATGGCCGCGCGCGGGCTGGCGCCGCTCGGCCCGGCCGATCTGCTCACCGCGATCTACCAGCTCGCGCAAGGCGACGACGCGACGGTCAAGGCGGCGGCGTCGAAGAGCGCCACCGAGCTGCCGGAGAAAATTTTTCAAGGCGCGCTCGGCGAGCCGCTCGACGCGCGCGTGCTCGACTTCTTCGCGCGCCGCCTGTGGCAGAAGCCGAAGCTGCTCGAGATCCTCCTGCTCAACAAAGCCACCGACGACGAGACGGTGCGCCACCTGGCCACGCTGTGCGCCGAGTCGGAGCTGGAGCTGATCGCCAAGAACGAGGAGCGCCTCCTGCGCGCGCCCGGCATCATCGCCGCGCTCTACCTCAATCCGAAGACGCGCATGTCGACGGCGCAGCGCGCGCTCGAGTTGGCGGTGCGCAACCACGTGCGCGTCGAGGGCATCCCGGCGTTCGACGAGGCGGTGCGCGCCATCGAGCAGTCGGGCGCGCTGAGCGCCGAGGAGCAGGCGGCCGTCGACGCCGCGTTTCAGCGCGCGGCCGAGGTCGCGGTCGACGCGATGGCCGGGCTGCTCACCGCCGCGTCGCCCGAGGAGGAGGCGGCGATGCAGGCGGCCGAGGCGCTGCTCGCCGAGCAGCAGGCGTCGGGCGAAGTGCCGCCGGAGTCGGCCGAGGAGATCGACGAGAAGAAGGAGAAGCTCGAGAAGCTGACGCCGGCGGCGAAGATCCGCATGGCGCAGCTCGGCAACGCCTTCACGCGCGCGGTATTAATACGCGATACCAACCGGCAGGTGTCGATGGCGTGCATCCGCTCGCCCGGCGTGACCGACGCCGAGGCGATGCGCTACGCGATCAACCGCGGGCTCGATGACGACGTGATCCGCTTCATCGCCAACAAGCGGCAGTGGGTGCGCTTATACGGGGTCAAAGTGGCCCTTTGCAACAATCCCAAGTGTCCGCTGCCGGTGTCGATGCGCTTTTTGCCGCACCTGCGGCCGCCCGATCTGAAGGCGCTGTCGCGCTCGAAAGGAATTCCTTCGGCGCTCTCCAGCGCGGCCAAGCAATTGTTGTCGAGCCGCGGAGTATGAATACGTTCGCCGAGCGGGTGGGTGGCGTGCTGGTGGCGCCGCGGCGCGCGCTCGAGGCGGCGGCGCGCGCGCCGCAGGGACGCGGCGTCGGCGACGTGACGTGGCTGATCGCCGCGCGCCTGGTCGCCGGTGAAGCGCCGCGCCTGGTGCGGGCGGCGGCGCGGCTGCGCGCGTTCGGCGTCGGCGCGGGCGTGCAGAGCCTGGCGAGCGTCGCCGGCCAGGTGCTGCCCGACGTCGCCGGCGTGCTGATCGCGTCGATGGTGATGTCGCTGTTTTTGCCCGCGTCGCGCGCGCGCGCCGGCAGCCCGATCGACGTCGCGGCGTACGCGTGGGTGCCGTACCTCGCCGTCGAGCTTTTGGCCGCGCTCGCGTTCACCGCGCTCGGCCGCGCGCCGTCCCCGACGGAGAAGCACGTCGCCGACGCGATCGCGCTCGGCTGGGCGCTCGCGATCTGGATCGTCGGGTTGATCGTGCTGCGCCGCGAGCGCGAGGCGGCCGCGTCATGAAAGGCGCGCGCTGGGCGGGCTGGGCGCTGTTCGGCGGGCTGGCGCTTTTGCTCGCGCTCAACCTGGTGTGGATCGCGCGCTCGTGGGCGCCGCTCACCACCGTCGCCACGCCGCGCGGCTCGGCGGCGCCCGACGTCAGCTTCGCGCTGCTCGACGGCGGCGCCACCCGCGTGTCCGACGGGCGCGGCCGCGCGCAGGTGCTGGCGTTCTGGGCCACGTGGTGCGGCCCGTGCAAAACCGAGCTGCCCGGTCTCGATCGCCTGTACGCGCGCTACGGCGATCGCGCGCGCTTTCTAGCCGTGAGCGTCGACGGCGCCGACCAGGGCGAGCTGGTGCGCGCGTTCGTTCGCGCGACCGGACTGCGCATGCCGGTGGCGCTCGACTCGGGCGCCGGCTCGCAGGCGTATCACGTCGACACCATCCCGCAACTGGTGATTGTCGACGGTGAGGGAAGAGTGAGCGAGGTCTTCAGCGGCGTGCACGGCGAAGGCGAAGTGGCGCGCGCGATCGAACGCGCGCTCGAACGGCGGGGCGGCTAGTCAGTCGGTGCTGTCGTCGGAGGCGATGCTGCGCACTTTCTTGGCGAGATCCTTCCCGATGGCCTTGAGCGCCGCCTCGCGCGACCGGATGCCGCTGCCGCGGTGCGCGCTCTTCTGCACCTGCTCCGCGTCCCCGGGCGTTTTCGGATCGTCCTCACGCGCGGCGTGCAACGGGAAGCGTAAGTCGCCCATGGTTCGTACCTCTCAACCAGTACAGCGCGGGAAAGTTC
>DASREC010000070.1:0-14241 GCA_035652295.1 Polyangia bacterium | reverse complement strand
GGAGCCGACCACCAACGTCGGGCCGCCGATCGGGATGATCTCGGAGCGGCCGCGCTCGCCGCACGACGAGGTGACGGCGGTGCACGCGCTGCCCCCCGAGGAGCCGCGCGGGCGCATCGAGGCGACACGGCCGATCGAGATCCCCGACGCGCCGCCGCCGTCGTCGGAAGATTCGCAGCCGGTGGCGCTGCCCGTCGGCCGGCCGAAGGACGTCGAGACGCGGCCGATCTCGCTCACGCCCGAGAAGACCGCGCGCCGCGAGAACGGCGCGCACCGCGCGGGCGACGATCTGGACGCGCTCGCCGCCGAGTGGGGGCTGTCGGAGGATCGGCTGTCGCGCGTCTTGCGCCGCCGCCGCCCGCGCATGGTCGAGGCCACCGCCGAGCTCGAGCGCTTGTTGCGCAAACCGCCGCGCCCGCCCGCGCCGTCCAAGGCCGAGGCGCGCTCGCTGCTCCACGATCTGCTCGAGCGCAAGCCGCACTCCGAGGCGCAAGCCGCCGGCGGCGACGAAGCGCCTCCGAGCGGCAAACGTAAACGTTAGCCATTCGCCAATCCGCGCCACTTTAGCCGAGCGGCTCGACGGTCAGCGGAGCTTGAGCGATTCGATCAGGCGCGCGGGGTCGCCGGCGGTGCGGGCGTGCTCGGCGAGGATGTGGTCGGCGTGGGTGCGGCCGGTGGCGAGGATCTCGTCGAGCGGCGCGAGCATGGCGGCGCCTTCGGCCGAGCCGAGGCGCAGGAGGCCGGCGCGCGCGATCGCGACCAACTCGCGCGCGAGCGGCAGGATCGGGCGGCCGGCGACGGCGCCGCGCAGACCGGCGCGCGGCGTGTCGCGGTAGAGCGCGAGCCGCTCGTCGAGCGGCCAGCCGGCGGTGAGCTGCCACGCGGCGGCGCGCGCGTCGGCGTCGTAGAGCACGCCGCGCCATAGGCACGGCAGCGCGCGCGCCAGCTCGCGCGTCGACGCGTCGGCCTGGCGCACCTCGACGTAGCGCTTGAGCCGCACCTCGGGAAACAGCGTCGACAGGTGCAGCTCCCAGTCGTGCGCCACCGCGCGCTCGCCCTGCCACCCGTCGGCGAGGAAGCGGCGGAACGTCACCCGCTCGCCGCCGAAGTCGCGGTACTCGCCGCCGCGGTGGATGAAGAACATCGGCACGTCGAGCGCCCACTCGGCGTAGTCGCGGAAGCGCGCGCCCTCGCGAAACGCGAACGGCAAAATGCCGCAGCGGTCGGGATCGCACTCCAGCCAGCACGCGGCGCGGTAGCTCTGGTAGCCCGACGGCTGCCCGTCGACCAGCGGCGAGGCGGCGAACAGCGACGTCACCAGCGACGACAGCGACAGCCCGACGCGCAGCTTGGCCATCGCGTCGTCCTCGTCGGTGTAGTCGAAGTTGGCCTGCACCGTGGCGGTGCGCTTCATCATCTCGTGCGCCAGGCGGCCGCGGCGCGGCAGGAACTCGCGCATCACGCGGTAGCGGCCCTTGGGCATCCACGGCACGTCGTCGAGGCGGCCGAACGGGCGGAAGCCGACGCCGAGGAACGACACGCCCAGCTCGTCGGCGATCGGCAACAGCTCGTCCATGTGCTTGTCGTTGTCGCGCACCGCCTTGACCGCCGACGGCCACGGCGCGCCCGAGTGCTCCACCTGTCCGCCCGGCTCGAGCGTGATGGTGCCGCACGTCGCGCGCTCGAGCGCGATCAGCCGGCCGTGCTCCTCGGTGCGCGTCCAGCCGCGCGCCGCCATCGCCTCGAGCAGGCGGCGGATGGTCTCGTAGTCGACCGCCCGCCCGTCGGAGAACACGCCGATCTTTTCGTGCTCCATGCCGACGCGCGCCTCGGCCGCCGGCTTCTCGCCCGCGCGAAAGTGCGCGACGAGCTCGTCGACATCGGCGATCGGGCGGGCGGCGTCGGTCATGGGCAGTAGGATGATCGTAGAGTTCCGGTCGTCGCGGGTCAATTTGTGCTAGCGTCGCTGAGACATGCCACGCACCGTGATCGGGCCCGAGACGCGCGTCGGTGGGCCGCTCGGCGGGAAGGATGACCTGGTCATCGAGGGCACCGTCGACGGGCCGGTGAGCGGCGAGGCGACGGTGACGCTGGCGGCGGGCTCGAACGTGGGCGGCGAGGTGCGCGGGCGCGACGTGATCGTCGGCGGCGTGCTGCGGCAGGCGGTGCACGCGACCGGGACCGTGCGCCTCTTGGCGACCGCGCAGGTGTTCGCCGACATCTCGACGCCGCGCATCGCCATCGACGAGGGCGCGGTGTTCGAGGGTCAAGTTCGCATGATTCGCGCGAACGCGAACGTGCACGTGAACGCGAACGTGAACGCGAACGCGAACGCGAATGCGAGCGCGAGCGAAAAACCGGCGAGCATGAACGTCGCGCCGGCGCCGCGCGCGATTCCCACGCTGCCGCCCGTCGGCAAGAAGAAGCTGCTCAGGAGAACGCCGTGAGCCTCGCCGCCTCGCGCGCACGCCTGCTCGAATTGCTCGAACGCCTCTCCTACGAGCGCCGCGAAGTCATCCTCGCCTCGGGCAAGCCGTCCGATTTCTACATCGACTGCAAGCAGACGGTGCTCACCGCCGAGGGCCACTTCCTCGTCGGCACGCTGATCTGCGACCTCCTGGAAAATCTCGCGCCCGAGGTGACGGCGGTAGGCGGCCTCACCATGGGCGCCGATCCGCTGGCGAGCGCCACCGCGACCGTCTCGTGGCAGCGCGGCCGCCCGCTCGACGCGTTCTACATCCGCAAGGAGCCGAAGGGCCACGGCACGCAGAAGTGGCTCGAGGGCGACAAGACCGTCGCGCCCGGGACCAAAGTCGCGATCGTCGAGGATGTGTGCACCACCGGCGGCTCGACGCTGAAAGCGATCGAGCGCGCGCGGCTGCACGGGCTCGACGTGCGGCGCGTGATCACGCTGGTCGATCGCGAAGAGGGCGGCCGCGAGGCGGTGGAGCGCGAGGCGCCGCTCACCGCCATCTTCCACAAGCGCGACTTCGGCGGCGGGAAGTGATGCGGCAACTTGCCGCAGGGCCGCCGCTCGCGGCGTCGCTCGCGCTGGCGCTGTCGCTCGCCGCCGGCTGCGCCTCGTCGCCGTCGAAGCCGGTGTCGCTGGCGCAGCCCGCCGCGCCGCCGCCCGCGTCCGAGTACGTCGACCTGCTCAAGCGCTGGACGCGTCACGGCAACTTGATCCAGGACTTCGACACCGCGCTAAACATCGACGCCACCTTCCACTCGCCCGAGTTCCAGGAGGTGTACGCCGATCAGTGGGCCAAGGTTTATCGCCTCGATCCGCCCGAGGCGGCGCGCGTGCGGGCGCAGCTCATCGCCGACATCGCCGAGCACTACGAGTTCTTCGCCGAGAGCGCGACCCACAAGTTCGAGCTCAACGACTTCACGTCGGCCAAGACGGTGTGGCGCGTGTCGCTGCGCAACGATCAGGGGCACGAGGTCCTGCCGTCGGAGATCAAGCTGGCGCGCGAGCAGCCCGAGCTGCTCACCGCGTTCTATCCGTACACCACGGTGTTCTCGCGCGGCTGGCGGATCCGCTTTCCCAACGTGCTCGGCGACAAGACCACGCCGCTGGTGACGCCGGAGACCAAGGCGCTCACGCTGCGCATCGCCGGGCCGCAGGGCTCGGTCGATCTCGTCTGGTCGCTCAAGTAGCGGAACGAAGCGGCTACTTTTTTTTCTTCGGCGACTTGGACGCGGTGTCGAGCTTGGAGCCGAAGCCGAACCATTTGCGCTTGGCGGGCGGCGGGCGCTTGGGCTCGAGATCGTCGAAGTTCTCCGTCGGGTGGATCTTCGCCAGCTCGGCGGCGCTGGCGAAGAACTCCTCCTCGAACTCGCTGAACGCCGGATCTTTCGGATCGAGCTTGTTGCGGCCCGCCGTGTGATCGCCGCGGCGCTGCGCCTGCTTCGGCTCGCTCAGCTTCGGCGTCGGGCCGGTGGTCTTGTGCAGCTGCTCGACGGGAATCGGCGGATGCGACGGCTTCGATTTCGTCTTCGTGCTCTTCGCCGCGGCGACCGGCGCAGGCACCGCGGCGGGTTTTGGCGCAGGCGCCGGCTTGTGCGCGGCCGGCGCCGGCGCGAGATCCGCCTTCACCGCTTCGAGCACATCGAACGGCAGCTTGGTGAACGGAATGGTCGCGTCGTCGTCGACGCGCGCCGGCGCGGACGCTTGCGGCGGATCGATCTTCGGCGTCGGCGCGGTGTCGTGCGGCAGCTCGGGCTCGGCCGCGATCGCCGGCTTGCCCTTGCGCTTCTTGTTGCGCGCCTGCGGACCGCGCTCGGCTTCGCGCGGCGCGGTCGGCACGTCCTCGACGGGCGTCACCGGCGCGCCCGCCGCGGTGCGGACCTTCTGCGTGTCGTCGAGGATCTCCTCGGCGGGCGCCGGCTCGGGGTTGGCCTTGCGCGCCGCCGCCTCCGCGTACGCCTCGGCCGCGCGCCGCCCGGCGTCGGTCACGCCGCGCTCCGCCTCCGGCGACGCCGCGCCCAAGAGCCAATCGCGCACCGCCAGCTGCGCGGTGAGCGGCGACTCGGCGCCCTCCTCCGCCTGCACGCGCTCGAGCACGCCGAGCTGCTGCAAGCGATACGTGATCTTGATGGTGTCGAGCGCCTTGAACGCCGAGTCCTCGACCACGTCGATGAACGGCCGCTTGCCGTCGTAGTGCTTGAGCAGCCCCATCACCTCCGACGGGATCTGCGCCCGCGCCTCGGCCGCGCGGCGCGGCTCCTGGCGATACACCGCCTGCACGCCGCCGATGCGCGCCGACAGCGCCTCGAACTCGCGCGCGAACGCCGCGCCCGACTGGAGCAGCTCCTCGATCGGCATGTTGATCTTGCGCTCGCCCGCCGGCGTCTCGAAGCGCAGCTGCAGCGACGCCTCGCCCCACAGCAGTAGATGGTGGAACGCCGGCACGCCGTTCATCCGCCCGACGCGCGCCGCCACCACCTCGCCTTGCACCAGCCGCACCTCGCCGGTGCGCCGCCCGCGCTCGAGCTCGAGCACGCCGGTGCGCCCGGCCACCGCCAGCGCGCGCGTCAGAAAATACAAACCATAATCTTCGAGCAGCCCGGCGACGCCCGAGTCGTCGCCGTCCTGGCGCAGCGCCACCGCCAGCTTGGCCAGCGTCAGCACGTCGCGGATGAACGCCGGCCGCGCCACGAACTCGTCGGCGCCCGCGCGCAGCGCCGGCTCGCGCGCGCCGCGTTCGCCGAGCACCACGATCGGCAGCTCGCGCGTCGCCGACTCCTCGCGCAAGCGCCCGACCAGGCTGAGCGCCTCGTGCTGCCCCTCGCCGTTCATCGAGGCGATCACCAGCTGCGGCACCTTCGTCTGCGCCATCGCCAGCGCGTCGGCGCTCTCGGAGGTCGCGTACACCGCGTAGCCGGCGCGCTCGAATCCGAACGCCAGCGCCGACCGGGTGCGGGGGCTTGAATCGAGGACCACCAGCGATTCGAGGTGCGCCATTTCCGAGGGGACCGCCTGAATGCGCGCAGTATAGCCCGGCCGGATCGCGCTCCCAGCACTTTTTTGTCGCGTGCGGCCGGAGCCCGCTATACTGACGAACGCTGATTCCACCGCATGATCACGCTCGAAATCATCACGGGACAGGCCGCCGGCTCGACGTTCGAGCTCGACGTGCCGGTGCTCGGAATCGGCCGCGCGCCGTCGAACCAGGTGGTGCTCGCCGACTATCACCTGTCGGCGGAGCACGGGCAGATCTTCCGCGAGGACGATCGCTACATCTATAGAGACCTGCGCTCGACCAACGGCTCGCGAATCCTGCGCGGCGATCAAGAGCTGATCCTCGACGGGAGCGAGCGCTGGGAGCTGCCGCTCGCCGACGGCGATCGCATCTCGCTCGGCAATCCCGCCGAGCCGGTGGTGCTGCGCTGCCGCGTGCGCGTGGAAGAGGGCGACGCGCGCTACGCCGAAAAACAGGAAGTGATCGCGCGGCGCGCGCTGGCCGATCTGCCGGCGGTGCAAGGCAAGATCGAGCGCGACCCGACGCGCGCGGCCGCGCTCTACAACGTCTCCAAGAAGCTCGGGCGGCGCGGCCTCGATCTCAACGCGGTGTTCGACGGCCTCGGCGAAGCGATCTTCGAGCTGGTGCCGCGCGCCACCCACCTCGCGATCGATCTCGCCGACGAGCCCGACGGCCGCATGAACACCGTCTACGCGCGCGCGCGCGGCACGCCGCAGCCGGGCGAGCGCTTCACCATGTCGCGCGCGGTCGTGCGCCGCGTGCAGCGCGACAAGGCGGCGGTGCTGGTGTCGAACGCCGCCGAGGATCTCAAGACCGAGTCGGTGATGAAGGCGCAGATCGTCTCCATCCTCGGCGTGCCGCTGTGGGAGGGCGACACCATCCGCGGCGTGCTCCAGTGCGACAACCGCGAGGGCAAGGGCTTCTTCGGCGAGGCCGATCTCGAGATGCTGTCGGTGCTCGCCGGCCAGGCGACGCTGGCGATCGAGAACGCGCGGCTGGTGCAGCGGCTGCGGCTCGCCGAGGAGAAGCTGCGCGGCGAAGTGAAGTACCTGAAGGGGCGCGAAGAGAAGCGGCGCTTCGCCGACATCATCGGCGAGTCGGCGGCGATGGGCGAGATCTTCCGCCAGCTCGAGAAGGTGATCGACACGCGCGCCACCGTCTGCATCGAGGGCGAGACCGGCACCGGCAAGGAAGTGATCGCGTCGGCGATCCATTATCAAGGGCGGCGGCGCGACAAATTGTTCGTCGCGCAGAACTGCGCCGCGGTGCCGGAGAACCTGCTCGAGTCGGAGCTCTTCGGGCACAAGAAGGGCGCGTTCACCGGCGCCGATCACGACAAGAAGGGCTTGTTCGAGATCGCCGAGGGCGGGACGCTGTTCCTCGACGAGATCGGCGAGATGTCGATCGGCTTGCAGGCGAAGCTCCTGCGCGTGCTGCAGGAGAACGAGATCCGCCCCGTCGGCGCCACGGCGTCGAAGTCGATCGACGTGCGCATCATCTGCGCCACCAACCGCTCGCTCGAGAAAGAGGTCGAGCGCGGCGCGTTCCGCCAGGATCTTTTTTATCGGCTGCGCGTGTTCCCGCTGCGCCTGCCGGCGCTGCGCGAGCGGCGCGAGGACATCCCGCTCTTGGTCGATCACTTCCTGCGCAAGTACACCGTCGAGATGAACAAGCCGGTCGCCGGCGTGACGCCCGAGGCGATGGATCAGCTCACGGCGTACGCATGGCCCGGCAACATCCGCGAGCTGGAGAATGAAGTGCAGCGGCTGGTGATCCAGGGCGACGCGGGCGGGTTCATCACGCCCGACATGCTGGCGCCGGCGGTGCGCAAGGTCGAGGGGCTGCTCGGGCGCGTGGCGCCGAAGAAGGGCACGCTCAAGGACATGATGGAGGAGATCGAACGCTGGCTCCTCACCGAAGCGCTGCGCGAGCACAACGGCAACAAGACCAAGACCGCCGAGACCCTCGGCATCACCCGCGAAGGCCTCCACAAAAAACTCGCCAAGTACGGCATGTAGCGCCGAGGCGGCGCTATAGCCAGCGGCGGCGGCGGAACCAGATGATCATCGCGGCGGCGACGATGATCATCACGATCCACGTCGCGGGGTAGCCCCAGCGCGAGTGCAGCTCGGGCATGTGATCGAAGTTCATGCCGTAGACGCCGACGATGAACGTGAGCGGCAGGAACACGGTGGCGATCAGCGTGAGCGCCTTCATGACCTCGTTCATGCGGTTCGACACCGTCGACAGGTACGCCTCGAGCGCGCCCGACAGCGCGTCGCGGTAGCCGTCGGCGAGATCGGCCACGCGCACGAAGTGATCGTACACGTCGCGGTAGAACGGCAGCGCCTTCTCGGGGATGGCGTCGAACTCGCCGCGCGACAAACGGTGCAGCACCTCGCGCTGGTGCAGCGCCACGCGACGCAGCCGCTGCAGCGCGCGCTTGAGCCGGAAGATGCGCTGCAGGACGGCGCGCGTCGGATCGTTCACCACCTGCGACTCGACTTGATCGAGCGCCTCGTCGAACGCGTCGACCACCGGCAGATAGTAATCGACGAGGTGATCGAGGATCGCGTGCGCGACGAACGCCGGGCCGCGCTCGAGCGGACGCGGGTTGCGCGCGAGCTCGACGCGCACCGCGTCGACGGCGAGCGAGCCGCAATGGTGCGTGAAGATCCACTGCGCGGTCAGCACCAGGTCGAGCTCGACGGTGTCGAGCGCCTCGGGATCGTCGCGGCCGCGCGTGAGCCCGTGCGCGACGACGTAGAGGTAGTCGCCGTAGTCCTCGACCTTCGGGCTCGGGCGATCCTGCAGGATGTCCTCGACGGCGAGCGGATGGAGCTTGAGCACGTCGCGCAGGAAATCGGCGATCGCGCCGTCGGCGCCGTCGGCGTCGATCCACAGCTTCGCGCCGGCGGCGAGGAGCGCGGGCACCTCGCCGACGCCGTCGCGCGTCGAGTAGCCGGCCGCATCGAATACGTGCACCACCACGCCCACGGACCCAGCGTAGGCCGAGCCGGCGAGCAGCGCCAACTTTGCGGCGCGCGGGATGCAGTAGCCGCTCGTGTGACGGCGAAGCAAATTTTTCGGGCGCTCGCGGCGGCGCTGGCGCTGGCGTCGATCGGCTGCGCCGGGACGATGCGGCAGCACCGGGCGACGTGCGCGATCGCGTATCGACAGAACTTCGATCCCGGCGGCGCCAATCCCTGCGGCTATGACGCAGGCTCGCAAGCCGCGGAGCCGAGCGGGCCCTAGCGAAGCCGGCGGCGAATCAGCGGCGGCGGTGCGCGGCGACGTCGACGCGCGACGGGTTGACCGTGATGGTGCCGTCGCGGCCGTTGACCAGCAGGCGATCGCCGTCGGCGACCCAGCGGAACAGCTCCCTCACGCCGCACACGACGGGCAGGCCGAGCGCGACCGCGACCGCGACGCCGGGTGACGACGCGGCGTCGCCGGAGAGCGCCACCGCGGTGCCGTGCGCGGCGGCCAGCTCGATCGCCTCGCACGCGGTGAGCCGCGACGCGCAGAGCACCGCGCCCGGATCGAGCGGCGGCCGGGGCGCGCCGAGCCGCGCCATCACGCGCAGGCACAGCGCCTCCACCTCGAGCGCGCGCTCGGCCAGCACGCCGTCGTCCGACGGCGACGTCGCCGACGACAGCACGCGCGTGTACTCGCGCATCACCCGCTCGACCGCCTCCTCGGCGGACGCGCCGGCGGCGACGTGCTTGAGCATGCGGCCGCGCATGCGCGCGTCGTCGAGCACGAAGCGCGACGGCGAGAGCAGCGCCATCATGGTCGCGCGAGCCATCGGCGCGTGCGCGGCGGCCCACGACTCCAGGTTGGCGACCTCTTCGGCGGCGTCGGCGAGTGCCTTGCCGAGCCGCGCGCGCTCGTCGGCGGGATCTCCCGCGCCCGCGCGATCGCCGACGGGGCGCGCCGGCGCGTGGCGGCGCACGCACACGGTGCCGAGCGCCGCGCCGGGCGCCACGCCGTCGCCGCGCAGCGAGACCTCGTGCGGGCGGTGGCCGCGCGCGGGGAGCTGCGGCGCGGCGCGTTCGTGCTCGCGCGTGCGCGCGCGTTCGAGCGCGAACAGCACCGGCGCCGCCACCGACGCGGCGAGAATTATTTCGCGCTGCCCGAACGCGCGCGGCTGCTTGCGCTGAATCACCAGCGCGCCCACCGCGCGCCCGCCGTCGACCAGCGGCACCGCGCACAGCGACGGGAAACGCTCCTCGTCGAGGCCGGGGAACGCCTTGTTGCGCGCATCGAACGGCGCACGCGCGACCGACACCGGCCGCAAGCACTCGACGGCAAACCCGGTGAGCCCTTCGCCGACGCGCATGCGCACCGCGCCCACCGCCGCCTGCGGATAGCCGTGCGTCGCGCGCAACACCAGGTCGCCCGCCTCTCGCCGATCCGGATCGTGATGCGGCTCCGGCGCCTCGCGCAGGTAGATCGAGCACACGTCGACGGCGAGCATGGCCGCGATGCGCGCGCACAGCGATCGCAGCACCTCGGCGAGCGGCGCGTCGCGCGACGCCTCCTCGGCCAGCGCCAGCATCGCGTCGAGCCGCGCCTCGCCGCGTCCGTGCACCCGCGGCGCCGACGAGCGCGCCGTCCAGCGGCGCGGCTGCTTGCTCGGTTCGCGTCGGCCTCGGATCATCACGGCCTCCTACCACTACATTATCGGCGTGCGCAGTTTCGTCCAGGTTTCTGCCGACGCAATTCGTGGTAACTAAGGTCCGGTGACGCGCCTCGTCAACGCGCTCGTGAACACGTTCGTGCTCGGGGCCGCGCTCTGCGCCTTGATCGCGGGCGGCTGCCGCTCGACGCGCGAGCCGCCGGGCACGCGGCTGCGCATCGGCTTTTTTCCGACGGTGACGCACGGCGCGGCGCTGATCGCGCTCCAGCGCGGCACGTGGAAGTCGCTGCCGGTCCCCGTCGAGCCGCGCGCGTTCGGCGCCGGCCCCGAGGCGATGGAGGCGCTGTTCGCCGGCGCGATCGACGCGTGCTTCGTCGGGCCGATGCCGGCGGCCAACGCGTTCTTGCGCTCGCACGGCGAGGCGATCGTGATCGTCGCCGGCGCGGCCGCCAACGGCGCCGCGTTCGTCGTCGGCAAGGACTCCGGCATCACCTCGCCCGAGTCGCTGCACGGAAAAAGATTGGCCGCGCCGCAGCTCGGCAACACCCAAGACGTCGCCTTGCGCATCTACCTGGAGGACCATGGGCTGCGATCGCGCGAGCGCGGCGGCGACGTACAGGTGATGCCGATCTCGAACCCCGACATCCTCACGCTCCTGCGCACCGGCAAGCTCGACGGCGCGTGGGTGCCCGAGCCGTGGGTCTCGCGCCTGCAAATCGAGGCGGGCGCGCGCGTGTTCGTCGACGAGCGCGACCGGTGGCCGGAGCGGCGCTTTCCGTCGGCGGTGCTGGTGGTGACGCGCCAGCTCGCCGACGCGCGTCCCGACCTCGTGCGCGCGCTGGTTCAGAGCCACGTCGCGACCGTCGAGTGGGCGCGCGCGCATCCGGACGAGGCGCTCAAGCTCGTCGGCGACGCGCTGTTCGAGCAGGCGCACAAGCGGCTGCCGCCCAAGGTGCTGGCCGAGGCGTTCGCGCACGTCGAGCTGACGGCCGATCCGATGCCGGCGGCGATCGAGAAGGTGGCCGCCGACGCGCGCCGCCTCGGCTACCTGCCCGACGGCTCGGTGCGCGACGCGATCGATCTGCGCTTCTTGAATTATATTGCGGTGCAACATGATTGAGGTCTCGGGCGTCTCCAAGCACTTCGTCTCCCGCCGCGGCACGCACCACGCGCTCGCCGACGTCACGCTGCAGATCGATCCCGGTCAGCTCGTGTGCCTGGTCGGCCCGTCGGGCTGCGGCAAATCGACGCTGCTGAATTTGATCGCCGGGCTCGAGACGCCCGATCACGGCACCGTCGCCGTCGACGGAAAACCGGTCGACGGCCCCGGCCCCGATCGCAGCGTGATGTTCCAGGACTCGGCGCTGTTCCCGTGGCTGTCGGTGCGCAAGAACGTCGAGTTCGGCCTTGAGATGGCGCGCTGGCCGCGCGGCGAGTGGGACGCGCGCGTCGAGACGTACCTGAAAAAAGTTCACCTATGGCGCTTCCGCGACGCGTACGTGCACGAGCTGTCGGGCGGCATGCGGCAGCGCGTGGCGCTCGCCCGCGCGCTCGCGCCCGAGCCGCGCGTGCTGCTGATGGACGAGCCGTTTGCCGCGCTCGACGCGCAGACGCGCGACGTGCTGCACGCCGAGCTGGAGGAGATCTGGCGCGCCACGAAGAAGACCGTGGTGTTCGTGACCCACAACGTGCGCGAGGCGGTGCGCCTCGGCGATCGCGTCGTCATCCTCGCGACGCGCCCGGGCCGCGTGAAGCTCGACGTCAAGATCGATCTCGGCCGTCCGCGCGAGCTCGAGTCCGATGTCGCGTACTATGTCGGCCGCATCATGAAAGAGCTCAAGGTCGAAGTCGAGAAGGTCATGCGCGAGGAGATCGACGATGCGTGGCAACCTGCGCCGGGGGTTGTTCCTCCTGGCCCTGGTGGCGGCGTGGGAGGCGGCATCTAAGAGCGGCCTTTTTCAGTCGTGGCTCGTGCCGTCGCCCGTCGACGTCGCGCGCAGCCTGGGAGAAGGCATCTCGAACGGCACCATCCCGCGCGGGATCTTGATCTCGCTGCGGCGGCTCGCTATTGGCTACTCGGTCTCGCTGTTCGGCGGCGTCGCGCTCGGCCTCGGCATGGCGCGATCGGTGTGGCTCAAGGACACGCTCGGCACGCTGGTCGTCGGGCTGCAGTCGCTGCCGTCGATCTGCTGGCTGCCGATCGCGCTGTTGTGGTTCGGGCTCTCGGAGTCGGCGATCCTGTTCGTGGTGATCGCCGGCTCGCTGTTCGCCATCACCGTCGCCACCGAGTCGGGCGTGCGCAACGTGCCGCCGCTGTATCTGCGCGCGGCGCGCGTGATGGGCGCGCGCGGCCCGCAACTTTATCTGCGCGTGCTCCTGCCGGCGGCGCTGCCGAGCATCTTGTCGGGGATGCGGCTCGGCTGGACCTTCGCCTGGCGCTCGCTCATGGCCGGCGAGCTGCTCTACGCGTCGGGCGGCCTCGGGCAGCTCTTGCAGACGGGGCGCGAGCTCGGCGATCTGGCGCGCGTGATGGCGGTGATGGTGGCGATCGTCGCTCTCGGGCTGGTCAGCGAGGTGCTGGTGTTCGCGCGCATCGAAGCGCGCGTGCGCGAGCGTTGGGGTACCGACCGCACCTGACCCGCGGCACATGGCTTGCTCGATTGGCCTCTATGATCGAGCTGCGCCAGGTCTCCAAGACCTTCACCACCACGCGCGGCACCACCGAGGCGCTCTCGGGGATCAGCCTGGCGATCGCGCGCGGCGAGTTCGTCTGCCTGGTGGGCCCCTCGGGCTGCGGCAAGACGACGCTGCTCAACTTGATCGCCGGCCTCGATCAACCCGACTCGGGCGAGGTGCTGGCGTCGGGCGCGCCGATCACCGGGCCGGGGCCCGATCGCGGCGTGATGTTCCAGGAGGCGGCGCTGTTCCCCTGGCTCTCCGTCGAGCAGAACGTCGAGTTCGGTCTGAAGGAACAGCGCGTGCGCCGCCGCGAGCGCAAGTCGCGCACGCGGCGCTTCCTCGAGCTCGTGGGGATGGCGCGCTTCGCCGGCGCGTTCGTGCACGAGCTGTCCGGCGGCATGCGGCAGCGCGTGGCGCTGGCGCGCGCGCTCGCGCTCGAGCCGGAGATTTTGCTGATGGACGAGCCGTTCGGCGCGCTCGACGCGCGCTCGCGCGACGCGCTGCAGGCGCAGGTGGCGACCATCTGGGCGCACACCGGCAAGACCATCGTGTTCGTCACGCACGACATGGCCGAGGCGGTGCGCCTCGGCAGCCGCGTGATCGTGCTCGGCGCGCGTCCGGCGCGCGTGCAGAAATCGGTCGACCTCGAGGCGCTCCTGCCGCGCCCGCGCTCGGTCGATCAGCGCGCGGTGGTGGAGCTGGCCGCGCACCTGAAGCGCGGGCTCGACGACACCGACGAGATGGAGGCCGCGGTTGACGCAGAAGAGTCCCACGACGCCGGCGTCGAGCCGGCTGCCCGCGGTGATCGCGCTCGGAGCGGCGATCATCGGCTGGGCGTGCCTCGCTAGGTTCGGGCCGTGGCCGCAGTACCTGCTGCCCGGCCCGGGTGGCGTGGTGTCTTCGCTGATCTCGGGCGCGCGCGACGGCACGCTGCCGCGCGCGGTGATCACGTCGCTGCACCGACTGCTCTCGGGCTACGCGCTGTCGGCGGTGGCGGGGATCTCGCTCGGCATGCTGATGGCGCGGCTGCGCTGGCTGCGCGCGTCCGTCGGGCCGGTGGTGGTCGGCCTGCAGGCGCTGCCCTCGATCTGCTGGCTGCCGCTCGCGCTGTTGTGGTTCGGGCTCTCGGAGAAGGCGATCCTGTTCGTGGTGGTGATGGGCTCGCTGCTCGCGATCGTGATCGCCACCGAGGGCGCGGTGCGCGCGGTGCCGCCGCTCTACGTGCGCGCGGCCAAGACGATGGGCTCGCGCCGCCTGCGTCTCTACACGCGCGTGATCCTGCCGGCGTCGCTGCCGGGGATCGTCACCGGGCTCAAGCTCGGCTGGACGTTCGCGTGGCGCTCGCTGATGGCGGGCGAGCTGCTCTACGTCTCGGGCGGCCTCGGGCAGCTGCTCACGCTCGGCCGCGAGCTGAACGACATGGGCCGCGTGCTG
>DASREC010000069.1:0-10971 GCA_035652295.1 Polyangia bacterium | reverse complement strand
TGCGCGCGGCACGTGCTTCGCTCGATTCGTCGCTGGCATCCTCGCGCAGACGCGAGGAGCGCTCCTCAACGCCGGCGAAAAACAGTTTTCGCGCCCACCCGCTCCATTCCGCTGAGTAGCCATAAAACGCGTCAGATTGGCGTTCTGAAGGGTTTTGATGAGGAGGGCTCGGAACCTGCTACGCAGCGGAGTGGAGCGGGCGGGCTGCGGCAAATTGCCGCCGCGCGCAGTTCCGCAGTGCGCGTCTGCGCGCGCGAGGACTGTTTGAGCACGGCGGCAATTTGCCGCAGCCCGCACGCGGAGCGCAGCGGGTGTTAACGGCGGGGAGGGCGTTTGTGGAGCTTGCGTTGCAGAGAGCGGCGGTGCATGCCCATGCGGCGGGCGGCTTCGGAGATGTTGCCGCCGCACTCGGCGACCACGCGGCTGATGTGCTCCCACTCGGCGCGCGCCACCGAGGGGGCGCGCCAGTCGTCGTCGGGGCGCGCCGCCGGCTGCGGCTCGGCGCGCGGCCGCAAGAGCGCCACCAGCAGCTCGTCGACGTCCACCGGCTTGGTCACGAAGTTCACCGCCCCGAGCCGCATCGCCTCGACCGCGGTCGCGATCGAGCCGAACCCGGACATCACCACCGCCGAGACGTGCGGCGACGACTCGCGCAGCGCCTCGAGGATCTCCAGCCCCGAGCGATCGCCGATGCGCAGGTCGAGGATCGCCAGGTCCGGCGGATGGCGCGCCGCCGCCTGCAGCGCCTGCTCGTAGCTGCCCGCCGTGCGCACCTCGTAGCCGCGCGCGCGCAGGTCACGCGCCAGCGCACTGCGCAGGAGCGCGTCGTCGTCGGCGACCAGGATCGACGGCGCCGGCTCTCCGCCGTACGCGAGGCTGCTCGAAGACCGCCCCATAGGGGTACGATCGTACCATGAATCCCGACAGCGACCGGCGAAAACTTGCTCAGTCGGCGCGCGGCAGCGTGAAGCTGGCGGTGGTGCCCTGGCCCTCGACGCTCTCGAGCGTGAGCTCGCCGCCGGCGCGCAGCACGAGGCGCCGGCTCTGCGCCACGCCGAGGCCGGTGCCGTCGGGGCGCGTGGAGAAGAACATGGTGCCGGCCTTGGCCAGCGTTTCGGCAGACATTCCCGCGCCGTCGTCGACGATGGCGAACTTGACCAGCTTCGGCTGCACGTCGGCGTGCACCGTCACCGTGCCGCCCTTGCGGTTGCGCGCGAGGAGCGCCTGCGCGCCGTTGGCGATCAAGTTGATGAAGACCTGTGACAGCTCGGTGGCGCCGACGCGCACCTTGGGAAGCTCGGCGGGGCCTTCGTACACCAGCCGGCCGCGCGCGCGCACCGCGGTCTCGCGGCACACCTGCAGCGCGTGGCGCAGGATCGGCAGCGCGTCGATCGCCGGCACGTCCGCCGCGCGCTGCGGATTCAGGAACTGCCGCATGCTGTCGGTGATCGCCAGCATCACCTTGCACGACTCGAGCAGCTCGCCCGCGATCTCGGGCAGCTCCTCCGAGAGATGCTGCAGGTTGGTGCGCTCCTCGTCGCTGACGCCCGCGGGCGGCTTGCCGAGCAGCGCCGGCAATTTGCCGACGTAGCGCGACAGGTGCTCGAGCCGCTGCCCGTTCACCTTCAAGTTGCCGAGCGGCTGGTGCAGGTCGTGGAGCACCGCCGCCGCGATCGAGCCGAGCGTGACGAGCCGCTCGGTCTGCATCAGGCGCAGCTGCAGCGCCGAGCCTTCGCGCGAGAGCGTGAACGCCTCGAGCGCCCAGCGCAGGATCTGCTCGAGCTCGCCGCGATCCCACGGCTTGATGATGTAGCGCGCGACCAACCCTTCGTTGACCGCGCTCAAGATCGGGTCGAGATCGCTGTACGCCGTGATCACCACGCGCACGGTCTCGGGATATAGCGCCTTGGCCTGCTGGAGCAAGTCCTGCCCCGACATCTCCGGCATGCGCTGATCGGTGACCAGCACCGCCACCGGCTCGCTCTTGAGCACGTCGAGCGCCTCGCGCCCCGACGCCGCCGCGCGCACGCGAAAGCGCGGCGCGAAGGATTGCTCGAAGACGATGCGGTTGGCCTTCTCGTCGTCGACGTACAGGATCAGGGGATCTTTCGGTGTCACGACGCGGCTCCGCTCTGCACGGCGGCGCGCGGCTGCGCGCGACCGAGCGGGATCTCGAGGTGGAACACCGAGCCGTTCGGCAGATCGCGCACGTCGAGCAGCCCGCCGTGGCGCATGGCGATCTCGCGCGAGGTGGTGAGCCCGAGGCCGGTGCCGGCGCCCGGTGGCTTGGTGGTGAAGAACGGCTCGAAGATGCGCTCGCGCAGGTCGCGCGGCACGCCCGGCCCGCTGTCGGAGAATTCGACGATCAGCCGCTCGCTGGTGGCGCGCGTGGCGATGCGCACCCAGCCGCCGGTGCCGGCCGCGTAGGCGGCGTTCTCGAGCAGGTTGGTCAGCACCTGCACGAGCAGCGGCGCCGCGCAGTGGATCGGCCCGTCGTACGTGCCCTCCTGGCGGACCTCGACGGAGCGCAGCGCTTTTTGCGTCACGCCGAGCGCGCGGCTCACCAGGTCGGAGAACGCCACGTCCTGGCGCTCGAGCTCGCCCGGCCGCTTGAAGCCGAGCAGCTGCCGCGACAGGACCGCGATCTGCCCCGCGCACTCGCGCAGCACCTGGAGCAGCTGCGCCACCGGCCCGTCGCCTTGCGTGAGCGACGGCGGCAGTTGCTCGACCAGCGGCTCGACGGCGTTGACGATCGCGTTGGCCGGGTTGCGCATCTCGTGCGCCAGCCCCGCCGAGAGCGTGCCGAGCGCCGCCAGCTTCTCGGTCTGGTGCAGGCGCAGCGCGAGCGAGCGGAGCTGCAGCTGCGAGCGCACGCGCGCCTTGAGCTCGTCGGCCTCGAACGGCTTGATGACGTAGTCGACCGCGCCCGCGTCGAAGCCCTCGAGGCGGTTGCGCAGATCGCCGAACGCGGTGAGCAGGAGCACCGGCGCCAGGCGATTGCCCGGCAGCTCGCGAAAGCGGCGCGTGAGATCGAGCCCGTCCATGCCCGGCATGCCGACGTCGCTGACGAGCAGATCGGGCAGGTGCTGCTGCGCCAGCCGGAGCGCCGAGAGCCCGTCGGGCGCGGTGAACACGCGGTAGTGGTCGCCGAGCAGCCGCGCGATCGCGTCGCACAGCTCCGGATCGTCCTCGGCCACCAGGATCGTCGCCGCCGCCGGACCCTGCGGCCCGACGATGGTGGGCCGCCCCTCGAACGGCGACTCGAGCCCGTAGTCCGCCGGCCCGAGCGCGCCCGCCCGCTCGGGGCGCGGCACGCCGAGCACCGGCGAGCGCGTGCGCGTCGAGCGCAGCGGCAGCGTGATGCGGAAGATCGAGCCGCCCGCGCGCGGCGTCTCGACGGCGATGGTGCCGCCGTGCGCCTCCATCAACTCCTTGGCGAGCGAGAGCCCGAGCCCCGAGCCGCGCGCGCTCGAGTGCAGCGCCGGCCGCCCCTGCTCGAAGCGCCCGAAGATGCGCGTCTTGAACTCTTCGTCGATGCCGATGCCGGTGTCGCGCACCGAGACCGTCACCTCGCGCTCGCTCTGCGCCAGCTCGATCTGCACGCTGCCGCCCGACGGCGTGAACTTGAGCGCGTTCGATAAGAGGTTGGTGACCACGCGCTCGATCGCCTCGACGTCGAAGTGCAGACAGCAGCGCGTCGGCCCGGTGTACGAGAGCTCGAGCCCGCGCGCCTCCGCCGCTCGCGACCAGCGCGCCACCGCGTCGGTGAGCATGGCCGCGAGGTCGGCCGACGTGAGCTTGACGGTGAGCTTCTGCTCGTGCGCGGCGGCGAGCAGCAGCAGCTCGTTCACGAGGCGCAGCAGCTTGCGCGCGCCCAGCTCGACGCCGTCGAGCTGCCCGATCGCCTGCGCGTCGAGCCGCGCGCCCTTCTTGAGATCGGCCACCGCCAGCATGATCAACGACAGCGGCGTGCGCAGCTCGTGGTTGATGTTGGCGAAGATGCGGTCGCGCGCCGCCTGCGCCTCCTGCAGCCGCTCGACGGTCGCCGCCAGCGCGTCGCGCGCCTGCCGCAGCTCGGCCGTCCGATCCGCCACCTTCAGCTCCAGGTTCTGCCGATAGTCCACCAGCGCGCGATGCGTGATGGCGTTGTCGATCGCCATCGAGATCGTCGGCAGCACCGAGTCGAGCAGCTCACGTCGCTCGGGCGGCGGCGTCGGCCACAGCCTGAGCCGCCCAATGTCGCGCCCATGACTGTCCAGCCGCAGCTCGAGGGTCCCATCGTGCGGCTCCGCGGCTCCCGCGCGCGCGCTGCGCTCCAGATATTGGTCCTCGACGTCGACCGCGATCTCGACTTCGCAGCCGGCGAAGCCACCCGCGTGGACCAGCGCATTGGCCACTGCGCCGAGCGTGCGATCGAGATCGAGATCGCCGTGGATGATCTCGCCAATCTTGTGCGCGGTGCTGATCTGACTCGCTTGCAGCGTCAGCGTCTTGCGGGCTTGATCGAGCTCCTCGTATCGCGCTTGCAACGCCCCGTGCGCCGACCTCAGCTCGCGCGCCACCGCGCGCGCAGTGAACGGCCAGGCGATCGCCCTACGCAGCCAGGCCAGCGCGCCGCCGCCGATGGGAAACGTCACGTCGTAGCGCATGCCGTTCGGAATCTCGGTCATGTGCACGTCGGCCGCGGCGAGACCGTAGACGCACGGCACCTGCATCAAGCCGCCGCGGGTGAGGAAGAACAACTCGGGGCACTGAGGATAGTCGGCCGGCAGCGTGACCTCGATCGCCACGCGATTCTTCTTCAGCTCCACGAACTTTGTCGTTGCGCTCCGGAAGACTCGCTTTGGCGCGTCTTCGCTATAGGCCCAACGATAGAACTCGTTCGTGGTGTAGAGGAGCCGTGCGATGACGGTGATGATGCGGAAGACGGGGGCGCGAAACGTGTCGGCGCCGAGGCGTTCGAAGTCAGACTCCGAGAACACCGCGCGAGAATTTGCAATCACGCGGACCCAATCGGCCCACGACACCCATTCGTGCGGATCTTTCAGATGCGAGAGATCGTACGAAATACCCTCGACCAGAAACTCGGGCGGCAGCTTCCTGCGCCGGCATTCGCGGAACAGCACGTCGAATGCTCTGCAGGATACTTCCTTCACGTGTGTCCGCCCCAACGCATGATCAATCCCGCCCAGCTCGCGCCGCTGCCGCCGGTGTAAGTCGCCACCAGATCGCCTTCACCCAGCAGTCCCTCCCGCTCGCCGATCGCGAGCTGGAAGGGCACATTGCAGGGCATCAGGCTGCCGGTCCACGGAAAGGTGTCGACGCCGCGTGCGTTGGTCAACCCGGCGTATTGCTGCGTCAGCCGTCGCAGCCAATCGGTGGGTTGATGACTGGCGTAGAAGTCGATCTCATCGGCGGTCACCTTCGCATCGATGAGCGCGTCCCCGACGATCTGTCTGGTCTGGTCGGCGAGGTTGAGCACCATTTTCCGTCCCACTCGCGCGTCTTGTGACCACGCGACAACCCGGCCCTCATCGTACCACGTGCCGCCCGGGACGCCGCACACAAGACCTCCGTGAAACGCGCCGTCCGTCCCATGCGCGTAGCCAATCAGCCCGTGCCGCTCTGCGACGGGACCGACCACGACCGCCGAAGCCGCGTCGCTGAACAACGTCGACGTTGGATCCTCGGGATCGAGCAGACGACTGATCGCGGACGATTGCACCAGCAGCGCGTAGCGGACGCGGCCACCCGCGATCATGCCCGCGGCGAGGGTGAGTTGGATGGCGAACGCGTTACAGACCGCGTCGGTCGTGGTGCTCATGCAAGACGGACGAAGGCCGAGCCCGCGGTGGAGCACGCCAAACTCCGGCGCCACGGCGAACTGCGGCGTCGTCGTGTAGGTGAGCAGAAGGTCGATCTCGGATGGATCCACGTTGGCGCGGGCGAGCGCCTCGTTCGCCGCCGGCAGCTCCATCTCCGTCGAAGTGCGTCCGGCTTCGAGCACGCGCCGCTCGCGGCATCCGAAAAACGGATCGTCTCCTTGCGCCGCCATAGCCGCGACCATGCGCGCTTGGCCTTCTGTCTCCGTCGCTTCCGGGCTGGTCGCCGCGCGCAGCAGCTTGGCGTTGGCCTTCTGCCGCCACTTGTCGACCACGGTCGACGGCCACCAATCGTTGCCGCGAACCTGCGGGGGCAGGTAAGTACCGATCCCATGGATCCCGATCTGAGCCATGACAATTCCTTAGTTGATGCCGGTGTTCGTACGGCGCTAGTTGACCAATCGGAGCGGCTTGGGCGTCTGCGTCGCGCCGTTGGCTTCGAAGCGCTCGCGTTTGGGCAGCTTGATCGAGCGGTCGATCAAGATCTCGACGACGACCGGCCCGCGGTCGGGGCGGCGCAAGGACTCGAGCGAGAGCAGCTCCTCGGGCTGGTGCACCACCGCGCTCTCGGCGCCGAGCGCCGTCGCCAGCTTGCTGACGTTCATCGGCGTGGTCGGGTATTGCGGCGTTCTGCCGTAGAGCGCGGTGTCGCCGATCTCCACCATGCCGAGCCGCTGATCGTTGATCACGAACACCGCGATCGGGATCCGCTCGGCCACCGCCGTCGCGATCTCGAACGCGTTCATGGCGAAGCAACCGTCGCCGCAGATCGCCACCACGTCGCGCTTCGGGTGCGCGATCTTGGCGCCGATCGCCGCGCTGATGCTCGAGCCCATCGAGCCGAGGCCGAGCATGAGGATGTAGCTGTCCGGCTGGTTGACGTGCAGGTAGTGCGTGGCGAAGCAGAAGTGCTCGCCGATGTCGACCGCGTAGATGGTGTCGGGGGCGAAGACCTGCTCGATCTCCCACAGCGCGCGCGGCAGGGCGATGCGTCCGTCGGTGCCGACGCGCACGGCCTCGGCGTCGCTGTGATAGCGGATGCCGCCGAACGCGCGCGCCGGGAGCTGCGGCAGACGTTCCAACATCGCCGAAAAGAAATGCTCCGCCGGCGCGGCGATGGCGAGGTTCGCCGGGTAGCTGCGGCCGATCGCCTGCGGATCGATGTCGACGTGAATGAACGAGCGGCGCGGACGAAGCAGCGGCGACCATCCGTTGGTCGAGAGATCGCCGAGGCTGGTGCCGACGGCGAGCAGCACGTCGACGCCCGCCGAGAGGAAGCTGGTCGTCGACGGATGGCCGCCCATGCCGAACACGCCGAGGCTGAGCGGATGGTTCTCGGGGAACACGCCCTTGCCTTTGGGCGTCGTCATGACCGGGCACTGCGTGCGCTCGGCGAACTCGCGCAGGCGCGCCGGTCCGTCGCCACCGCGCACGCCCGAGCCGGCGAGCAACACGGTGCGGTTGCTCGAGCGAATCGCCTCCACGCCGGCTTCGATCGCCGACGGCGAGATCGAGTAGCTCGCGGTCGTCTGCACCGAGACCTGCGGCGCGGCGACGGCGGTGGTGGTGACGTCCATCGGCAGCGTGAGCACCACCGGGCCGCGGCGGCCCGACAGCGCCTCGGCGATGGCCTTGCGCAGCGTCGTCGCGGCGGCGTTCGGCTCGTAGATCTCGGCGGCGAACTTGGTGATGTGCTGCGCCATGGCGACGATGTTGAGCGAGTAGGCGCTGCCGTCCTGAATCGCGCCCTTGCCGTGATCGCGCCGCCCGACTTCGCCGACCAGGAGCAGCACCGGCAGCCCGTCGCAGTACGCGGACGCGAGCCCGGTCATCGCGTTGAGCACGCCGGGCCCCGAGGTGACGACCGCGACACCGAGCTTGCCCGTGGCTTGCGCGTAACCGGCGGCGGAGAACATCGCGCCGGCTTCGTGGCGCGTGGTGACGACGCGGATCTGCGGGCGATCGATCAGCGCGTCGAGGATGGGCCCGATCGGACCGCCCGGGAGGCCGAACACCACTTCGACTCCGTGTGAAGCCAGGATGTCGACGATGACGTCCGCGGTGCGGCAGGTGGGGGCGCAGTTATTGACGGAGGCTAGGTCGTGACCTTTTAGCTGTTTCATGATGCCTTTCCCGCGCGAAGTGTTTCAGAGCTCTCGCTGGGCCGAGACGCCGAGGTTTTCCAGCACGAAGCCGATGTCGATCGGCTTTTGCAGACACCGACGAGCACCCGCGGCGAGCGCGTTGGCCTCGACCTCGGGCGTGAGGTGGCCGCTGGCGATGACGACTACGATGTTGCGAGTCTCGGAGTTACCCTTGAGGCGCCGGCAAACTTCGATGCCGTCGATCTCGGGCATGAAGACGTCGAGCACGATGAGGTGCGGCTTGAACGAGCCCACCATGACGAGCGCGTCGATGCCGTTGGAGGTCGACTGCACCTGGATGCGGCTCGAGTGCGGCTTGAGCAGGCGCTCGATGGCCTTCAGATGTTGCGGATCGTCGTCGACGACGAGCAGCCGCCGCTTCGACGCTCCCGCCAGGCTGCGCGGGATCGGCATCTTGTGCATGTCGAGAAACTCGACCAGGTCCGCGGCGCGGATGCGTCGATGCCCGCCCGGCGTGCGAAACGCGGCGATGCGTCCTTCGTTCACCCACTTCTTCACCGAGCTCGGATTGACTTGCAAGAGGGCGCCGACCTGATGAGAGGTCAGAAGTTGTTCTGCGTCTATTTTTTGCGCGGTCACGTTTTTGACGGTTTAAATGGTTTTCCCGTTGTTGTCAATTATCGGCCGGAACACGCGATTCTTGAGCTCCAATCTTCGCAGAGGTTGTCCCGCCCGTCGAGAATTGATAGTTTCTCGCCTCCCATGACCGAGACTCGACAGACCCGCGACGTGGCGCTCGTCCTCGCCGGCGGAGTTGCCAAAGGAGCCTTCGAAGCAGGCGCGCTGCAGGTGATCGCGGGCAGCCGCGCCAACGTGTGTCGCATCGTCGCGTCCAGCTCGGGCGCGCTCAACGCCACGGTCTTCGGCGCGGCGCTCCGGCAGGGCGATGCGCGCGCCGGCGCCGAGCGGCTGGCGAAGCTGTGGTCCGAGCGAGCGACGTGGTCGCAGATCTTCGACTTCAGCTTGAGCGACGTGGTGGCGTTGCGCGCCATCTCGACGGAGAGACGCGTCCGCGAGCTCTTGCGCGAGGAGGCCGACGCTCAGCTCAAGGGCGGCCGCAACCCGATCTCGCTGCGGCTGCTCGTGGCGGTGCTCGACGGCGTGGCCGGCAACATCGGCGACCAGCCGGCGACGACGTACGAGTCGGTGATGGCGTTCGAGGGCGGCGACTTCGACACCGCCGAGGGCCGCGAGCGCATCTTCGACGCGGCGCTGGCTTCGTCGGCGTTCCCGTTCCTGTTCCCGCCGTTCGAGCTCGAGGTCGGCGGGCGCACGGTGCACGGCCTCGACGGTGGCGTGGTGAACAACACGCCCGTCAAGCTGGCCCTGCGCGACGAGAACGCGGTCGATTCGGGGCTCTCGACGGTGCTGGTGGTGGCGCCGTATCCGCGCGTGGTGACCGAGCCGCCCGCGATGTCCGGCGTGTCGCTCGCCAGTGACCTCGTCGAGATCTTGATCGACGAGCGGCTGTACCGCGACTTGCGCGAGGCGGAGGGCACGAACCAGGTGATCCGCGGCATCGACGCGCTGGCGAGCCAGGGCTTCACCGCGGCGCAGCTCGAGCAGGTGCGGGCGCTCGTGCTCGAGGAGCGGCGCCGCATCGTCGACATCGTGGCGATTCGTCCGGCGGCCAAGCTGCACGGCACGGCGTTCACCGGCTTCTTCGATGCGGACGTGCGCAGCCAATATTTGGCCGCGGGCCGTGAAGCGGCGACCCTCGCCCTCACCGCGGCCGGTTTGCTCTAGCCTCAGCGCGGATTGCGGCCGCCCTGGCCGCGGTTGGGGCGGCGCGCGGCCATTTCGTCGACGATCGCGGCGAGCGCGGCGGCATCGAGCTGCGCGCGCGCGGCCGGGAACAGGACCTTTTCCTCTTCGTGAATGTGGCTGCGATACGCGGCCTCGAGGTCGCCGGCGATCCGCCCCAACCGATTCAGCTCGGCCTCGTCGGGGGCACGGCCTTCCCACGGCTCGGCGAGCGCGCGCAGCTCGGCGTGCAAGCGCTCGTGCTCTCGGTGCTCGGCCGCCAGCCGCGCCAAGACTCCTTCGAGCTCCGCCACGCCGCCGAGCCTCGGAAACAGCGAGCGCTCCTCGTCCTGCTCGTGCCGCGCGACCGCCCGGTCGAAGAACCCGAGCACGTCGAAGACCGCGCCGACGTCGCCGGTGACCGACGCCTGGTTCAGGTCCGCCAGACGCTCCTCGAGGCGCCGGTGCGAGCGCAACAAACTCTCGAACGGATCGTCGCCCGGTCCATTCATGCTCGGGCAGCCTAGCATCTTTCCCCCTGGCCAGGACGCGCGGCTGCGCTAGATTGGTCGTCCTGTCATGAAGCGCCCCAACAAGCTTCGCCGCGTCGAGGAGCCGGAGTCGATCGTCGTCGAGGGTGCCCGCGAGCACAACCTCGACATCCCCTACCTCGCGATCCCGAAGCACCGCCTGGTGGTGTTCACGGGCGTGTCGGGCTCGGGCAAGTCTTCGCTGGCGTTCGATACGCTCTACGCCGAGGGGCAGCGGCGCTACGTGGAGTCGCTGTCGTCGTACGCGCGGCAGTTCCTCGGGCAGATGGAGAAGCCGCGCTACGAGCACATCCGCGGGTTGTCGCCGACCATCGCCATCGAGCAGAAGTCGGCCTCGTCGAACCCGCGCTCGACGGTCGGCACCATCACCGAGATCTTCGACTACCTGCGCGTGCTCTACGCGCGCGCAGGCGAGCAGCGCTGCCATCAGTGCGGCGGGCCGGTGGCGTCGCGCTCGGCGGCGGAGATCGTCGAGGAGCTGACCACGCTGCCGCGCGGCACCAGGTGCACGCTGCTCGCGCCCAAGGTCGAGCATCGCAAGGGCGAGTTCCGCGAGCTGTTCGACGACGCGCGCAAGGCCGGCTTCGCGCGCGTGCGTGTCGACGGGATGATCGTGCGGCTCGAGGACGT
>DASREC010000068.1:0-12587 GCA_035652295.1 Polyangia bacterium | reverse complement strand
TCGTTTTCTGCAAGCAAACTCGATTCGCAATCGCCGCGTATTGTCCTTCTTTCGTGTCGGCGAATTGATTCTCAACGAATACGCTGCTCGACGGAAAATATTAAAACTAAAAGCGTGAAACCGGGGATCCGTCAGCCAACGTCAAGCAAAAATAACCTCAAAAACGCCGGCAAAGCCGCCGCAGCCAGCGGCGGCAGGCACAACCCCTCGCGCCGGTAAGCCCAATCACCAGCCAGACCCCACCGGCGCGGCGACGCTCCTCTCATGCACGCCCATCGTCTGGTGCCGCAAGGGACTCCATTCGTGCACAAACGTCCTTTCACCCCTCACCAGCCAACGATCCCCTCGCGCCCGAGCACCACCCCGCCAGTCGCGCGAGCAGCGCGCCACCCACCTCACGCAAGACGCGCATTTGCCACCACCCCCCGCGTCCCGTAACATCACCGCGTGCCACTCTCCGGCGCCCACATCCTCATCACCGGCGGAGCCGGCTTCATCGGCTCCCACCTCGTCGAGCGCTTCGCCGCCAACGGGCAGAACCGCGTGCGCGTCCTCGACACGTTTCGCCGCGACGCGCTTCGCCCCGCGGGGCTCGACAAGCTCCCCGGCGTCGAGCTGATCGAAGGCGACGTCATGGATCTCGCCGCCGTGCGCCGCGCCGTCGACGGGACCGATCACGTCATCCACCTCGCCTCGATCGCCGGCGTCGACACCGTCATGCGCATGCCGGCGCTCACCATGCGCATCTCGCTGCTCGGCACCGCCAACGTGCTCGACGCGGCGCTGGAGTCGGGCGCCTGCAAGCGGTTCATCGATTTCTCGACGAGCGAAGTCTTCGGGCGCTTCGCCTATCACGTCACCGAGTTCGACGTCACCACCCTCGGCGCCGTCGGTGAAGCGCGCTGGACCTACGCGGTCGCCAAGCTCGCCACCGAGCACCTGGCCATGACCTATCACCGGCAGCACGGGTTTCCTGCCTGCTCGATTCGGCCGTTCAACATCTACGGGCCGCGGCAGGTCGGCGAAGGCGCGGTGCACCACTTCATCGTGCGCGCGCTCAAGGGCGAGCCGCTCACCGTGCACAACGACGGCGCGCAGATCCGCGCCTGGTGTTACGTCGACGACATCGTCGACGCCGTGGAGCGCGTGCTCACCGACGAGCGCGCGGTCGGCCACTCGTTCAACATCGGCAATCCGCGCTCCACCGTCACCATCTACAACCTGGCGCGCGAGATCGTGCGGCTCTCGTCGTCCGGCTCGCGCATCGAGCTGGTCAAGTGGGATCACCCGGACGTCGAGCTGCGCGTGCCGGCGGTGGAGAAGGCGCGCGAGCTGCTCGGCTGGGGCGCCAAGGTCGATCTCGAAGAGGGCCTCTTGCGCACCATCTATTGGTACCGCGCGCGCAAATGAGCGATCCGCAATCCGACGTCGTCGTCGCCGCCGAGAAATTGCAGAAGACGTTCGCGCTCGGGTTTTTGCGCAAGAAGGTGCGCGCGGTCTCCGACGTCAGCTTCGAGGTGCGGCGGCGCGAGATCTTCGGCTTCCTCGGGCCGAACGGCGCGGGCAAGACCACCACGCTCAAGATGCTCATGGGGCTGATCTTCCCGACGGCGGGCGCGGCGTACATCTTCGGCGAGCGCGTGCCGTCGATCGCCGCGAAACGCAGACTCGGCTTCCTCCCCGAGAATCCGTATTTCTACGACTACCTCTCGGGCGAGGAGCTGCTCGACCTCATGGGCCGGCTGTTCGGGCTCGCGCGCGCCGAGCGCCGCCGCCGCGCGCGCGCGCTCCTCGAGCGCGTCGGTCTCGCGCGGGCGGGCGCGATGTCGATGCCGCTGCGCAAATATTCGAAGGGCATGCTGCAGCGGCTCGGCGTGGCGCAGGCGCTGATCAACGATCCGGAGCTGGTGGTGCTCGACGAGCCGATGAGCGGGCTCGATCCGATCGGGCGCAAGGAGATCCGCGACCTCATCCTCGAGCTGCGCGCCGAGGGCAAGACGGTGCTGTTCTCCACGCACATCCTCTCGGACGTCGAGCTCTTGTGCGATCGTGTGGCGATCGTCGTCGGCGGGCGGCTGCGCGACTCGGGGCCGCTCGACAAGCTGCTCTCGCCGCGCCTCTTGCACACCGAGCTGGTGATCGAGAAGGACGGCATCAAGCAGGCGCTCCGCCTCGAGCCGGAGGTCGACGTCGACGGCGCGATCCGCTCGGCGCTGGCCGCCGGCAAGCACGTCGTCTCGGTCACGCCGCGCCGCGAGTCGCTCGAGGATCTTTTCGTGCGCGAGGTGGAGACCGGCGACGTCGGCGCGGGCGCCGAGCACAAGCGGACGGCATCATGAGCCGCGTCGTCGCGATCGCGCTCAACACGTTTCGCGAGGCGATCCGCAACAAGGTGCTCTACTCGCTCCTCTTCTTCGCGGTGGCGCTGATCGCCTCGGCGCTCGCGCTCGGCCAGATGTCGCTGCACGAGGAGGCGCGCGTGACGCGCGATCTCGGCCTCGGCGGGATGGCGCTGTTCGGCGTGCTGATCGCGATCTTCGTCGGCGTGAACCTGGTCTACAAGGAGCTGGATCGCAAGACGGTGTTCTCGCTGATCCCGAAGCCGATCCACCGCTACGAGTTCGTGCTCGGCAAGTTCGGCGGCATGGTGCTGACGCTGGCCGTGCAGATCGCGATCATGACCGCGGTGCTCGGCGGCGTGCTGGCGATGCAGGGCGCGTCGCTCGCCGAGGCGGAGCCGGTCGGGCGCGCGATCGTGCTCTTGTTCGGCGAGGTGGTGGTGATTACGTCGGTGGCGGTGCTGTTCTCGACCTTCACCACGCCGTTTCTCTCGGGCGTGTTCACGCTCGGCATGTTCCTCGTCGGGCGATCGACGCCGGAGCTGCGCGAGCTCATCGGCAAGCTGCCGAGCGCGCCGCTGCGGATGGCGCTCGGCGGCGCGCTGCGCGTGGTGCCCGACCTGCACGTCTTCTACGTCTCGGGCTCGATGATCGACGGGCGCTACGTCACCGTGCACGGCGATTACGTCGACTGGAGCTACGTGGCGACGGCGTCGGGCTACGGGATCCTGTACGCCGCGTGCGCGCTGTCGCTCGGCATCCTGATCTTTTCGCGGCGGGACTTCGTGTGAGGACGCTCGGGCGCGGGCTCGGGCTTTTCGCGCTGGCGCTGGCGATCGTCAGCGTGCGCGTGGTGTGGTCGTCGCGCGGCGAGTGGAAGCAGGCGCAGTCCTCGACGGGCGACGAGCAGGTCGCGCACCTCGGGCGCGCGGCGCGGCTGTACGCGCCGGGCAATCCCTACTCGCGGCGCGCGCTCGACGAACTCGCCCGCCTCGGGCGATCTGCATCCGGCGCCGCCGAGGGACTGGCCGCCTGGCGCGAGGCGCGCTCGGCGATCCTGGCGACGCGCTCGTTCTACACGCCGCGACGCGAGCTGCTCGACGAGGCCAACGCGCGCATCGCGGCGCTGATGGCGGCGGCGGAAGATCCCGCGCGCGGATCGGCCGCCGAGCGGCGCGCCTGGCACGCGGCGCGGCTCGCACAGGACGACGCGCCGTCGGTCGGCTGGTCGCTGATCGCGCTCCTCGGCCTGGGCGCGTGGATCGGCTCGGC
Source organism: Polyangia bacterium (assembly GCA_035652295.1). Classification (GTDB taxonomy): domain Bacteria; phylum Myxococcota_A; class Polyangia; order Palsa-1104; family Palsa-1104; genus DASREC01. The sequence continues at coordinate 8,976 of DASREC010000068.1, read as the reverse complement.
GGTGGGATTTTTTCTCCGTGCCGTCGACGAGCGCGACAAGCTGCGCCCGCGCGCCGCGGTCTCGTGGGCGCTCGGCGTCGGCGTCGGGCTGGTGCTGTTCTTCCTCGGGCTGAGCCGCGCATGAGGCTGTTCCTGGTCGGCGACGACGAGGCGCTCGACATCCTCGCCGAGCTGAGCCGGCACCTCGACTACTTCGAGGTGTCGCGCACCGACGAGCTGCCCGACGCCGCCGGCGCGGACGATCACGTGGTGATCGGCTTCGTCGACGGGCGGCGCGGGCGCGAGCTCTACGGGCGGCTGCTCGCCGGCGCGTCGCCCGGCTTCGCCGACGTGCTCGCCGAGGGCGACACCGCCGGCGCGCGCGCGATCCTGATCGCCGCCGAGCTGATCAAGAAACGCCGCGTTTGATCGTAAGCTCGAGCATGTTCGGTCATCTCGCGCCTCCCTCCGACGTCACCGTCGACGTGCCCGCGTCCGATTGGTTCGTGGTGCCGGGCGCCGTGCCGCGCTCGGCGGCCGAGCGGGTGGCGCTCGCCGACGTCTACGAGGGCTACCTGCGCCCGCCCGACATCCACACGTCGGAGCAGGCGCCGATCGTGCTCGCGCACGTGCCGATCTGGCGCGTCGACGTGAGCGTGGAGGGATTTCACGTCGGGCTGACGCGCGATCAGCCGCGCGGCTCGCTGTTGCCGACGGGCGGCGTGCGCCACCGCGACGAGATCGTGCTGGTGCTGGCGCGGCGGCTGCTGCCGTTCGATCCGACGGCGAAGCTGGAGATCGCGCCGCGCGAGCTGGTGCCGCGCCAGCGCGGCCGCGCCGTCGAGGGCGAGGTGATCGCCCCCGACGTCTCGCGCCGCGACGCCGAGCGCGAGGCGACGGACCGCCTTCGGCGGAAGGTCGAGCCCTCGCAAGCGCTCTACTCGAAATTCGACGCCCACGTGCGCGCCGCCCAGCTCGTCCACTATCCGCTGTGGGTCCTGCGCTACCGCTACTCCGGCGAAGCCCGCAAGGACGCCGCGCCCGAGGAGTGCCACGTCGCCGTCTCCGCGCGCACGGGAAAGATCGTCAGCGCCCATCACCCCTCCGCCCTCCGCTCCGTCGCCGAGAAGGTGAAGGGCTGGTTCAAATAGCAGCGCGCTCCCGATCACACGTACACACGTTGCACGTTGCTAAAGCGATCGATCTTCAGTACCTCTAGGCCCATGAACCTGACTCGCTCCATCGAGCGGCTGGCGTCGGTGAGCGCCCGCGCCGCCTGGCCGCTGGTCAAGCTCTACAACCGCAAGTTCGAGCGGCCGTCCGCGCATCCGGCGTGGGCCCCCGAGCCGCTGCTCAAGCGCCGCGAGCGGACGTTCCCGCCGCTCGGCTGGCCGCGCGAGACCGACTCGCTGTGCCCGCGCTGCGTGAAGGAGACCCGCGCCGCGATCCTCGACGGCAACACCGACGTGCGCGTGCTGATCGACGGCAAGCCGGGCGAGATCCGCGCGCGCATCGTCGAAGAGGACGGGCGCATATTAATGAAGAAGACCTGCCCGGCGCACGGCGAGCTTACCGACGTGCTGTCGATCGACGCCGCGTGGCTCGAGCGCATCGAGCGGCTGTATCCGGGCCGCGACTTTCGCGCGCCGGCGTCGCCGCTCCGCGAGCACGGCTCGTCGTCGATCCAGTTCGGCCGCGGCTCGGTGCTGACGGTCGACCTGACCAACCGCTGCAACATGATGTGCGATCCCTGCTTCATGGACGCCAACCAGGTCGGCTTCGTGCACGAGCTCGGCTGGGACGACGTCAAGAAGATCCTCGACGACTCGATGTCGATCCGCCCGCGCCGCCAGATGTCGGTGCAGTTCTCGGGCGGCGAGCCGACGCTGTCGCCGCACTTCCTCGACGCCATCCGCTACGCGCGCGAGATCGGCTATTTCGCCGTGCAATGCGCAACCAACGGGTTGCGTTTCGCGCAGGAGCCGGGCTTCGCCGCGCAGGCGAAGGCGGCGGGGCTGCGCATGGCGTACCTGCAGTTCGACGGCATCGGCAACCCGTCGAACGCGCACCGCAAGATCGGCAACCTGTTCGACGTCAAGCTGCGCGCCATCGAGGAGCTGGCGCAGGCGGGCATCGACGTGATCCTGGTGGTCACCGTGGTCAACGGCGTCAACAACGATCAGATCGGCCCGATCCTGAAATTCGCCGTCGAGAACCCGGAGAAGATCACGGTGGTCTCGTTCCAGCCGGTGTCGTTCACCGGGCGCGACGAGGACATCGACGACGAGACGCGCGCGCGCCAGCGCTACACGCTCTCGCACCTGGCGCACGACGTGCGCGCGCAGACCGGCGTGACCGAGCCGATGCGCGACTGGTTCCCGCTCTCGGCGCTCGGCCCGTTCTCCGACCTGGTCGATCAGCTCATGGGCAAGGACGCCGAGTGGGGCTCGATGAAGTGCGGCTGCCACCCGAACTGCGGCGTCGGCACGGTGCTGATGGTCAACAAGCGCACGCACCAGATGGTGCCGCTCACGCAGTTCGTCGACATGGAGGGGCTGCTCGACGACATCGGCAATATCACCGACGCGGCGCAGGGACGCGCGGTCACCGTCGCCGAGCTGGGCGTGGCGCTGCTGAAAAATTATCGCGCCGAGCACGCGCCGCCCGGCTACACGTTCGCCGAGCTGATGAAGCAGCTGCTCTCGCAGACCGGCGCGCGCGGCCGCCGCGTCGGCGAGTACGAGAGCGACGCCGACGAGTTCGAGTGGCGCGCGCTGTTCGTCGCCGGCATGTGGTTTCAAGATCTGTTCAACTACGATTTTCGCCGCACCGAGATGTGCATCATTCCCTACGGCACGCAGCTCGGCGAGATCTCGTTCTGCGCGTACAACACCGGCGTCGGCTGGCGCAACATCGTCGAGAAGATGCTGGCCAACGCGTCGGTGGCGGAGTGGTACCGGCGGCACGGGCGCCACCCGGTGTACGCCAAGGGGCAGGCGCTGGAGCTGCCGGCGTTCGCCAACCCGATCACGTCGCGCACGGACGGCGGGCCGGTGCGGCTGAAAGTCTTCGGCGAGTGATGCGGCTCGCGGCGGCGGCGCTATTTTTGTGCGCTGCAACATCGACGGGGCGCGCGCAGTCGGCGCCGCTGCAGCAGCAGCTCGCCGGCTTTCACGACAGCGCCGCGCCGGGGCAGGTGCCGGCGTCGCCGGTGTTCACGAGCGTGTTGGCCAAGGGGCAGCCGGCCGGCTACGCGATCGCGCTCGAGGGCGCGCGCTGCTACACCATCCTCGGCGTCGGCGGCGCGGGCGTGAAGCACCTCGACCTGTGGCTGATCGATCCCACCAACCAGAAGGTCGAGGCCGATCGGCACGACGGCGCGGCGCCGCAGGTGCACTACTGCGCCGAGTGGCCGGGCACCTATCGCGTGCAGGCGCAGATCGCGCACGGCGCGGGCGAGATCGCGGTGCAGGCGTTCGTGGTGCCGATCGCGCCGCCGCCCGTCGCTGCGCCGCCGGCGTTTGCGCCGCAGCCCATCGCCGCGCCGCCGCCCGTCGTGGTGCGCGCGCCGCGCGATCCGCTGCCGCCCGGCGACGCGCTGGCCGCGACGGTCGATCACGAAGCGTCGGTGATCGCGCCCGCCTCGCGCCGCGTCGGCGAGTTCCTGCGCGGCGTGGCCGCCGGCCGCCACGGCCTCACCGACTGGATCGTCAACCTCGAGTCGGGCCGCTGCTACACCTTCGTCGGCGTCGGCGGGCCGGGCGTCGAGGCGCTCCATCTGTTTTTGTGGGCGCCGACCGGACGGCGCGTCGGCGAAGCGCGCCCGCGATCGCAGGTGGCGCTGATGACCCACTGCGCGCTCGTCACCGGCCCGCACCGCCTCGAAGGAAAAACCGCGCGCGGCGAAGGCGAGCTGCGCGCCGGCGTCTACGTGCAGTGATCGATCGTTGACACGTCACGTCGTGGGGCGCGACACTTCGCACGTGAGACTATCCTGGCTTGCAGTCATCTGCCTTTTGCCGTCGCTGGCCGGAGCCGCGGAGCCGCGCACCGCGATCGCCGCGATCGCCGTTCCGCCGAGCGTCGCGCCGGAGCTGAACCGCGCGTTTCAAGAGGCGCTCACGCAGTGGCTGAGCGCGGCCGGCTTTTCGCTCAAGCCGCCCGCCGAGGTCGACATGCAGATGGGCGAGCGGCCCGAGTTCGTCAACTGCCGCGCCGGCGGCTGCCTCGCCGAGGAGGCGTCGTTTCTGCGCGTGCAGCGGCTGATCCTGCCGCGGCTCGAGCCGGCGAGCGACGGCTTCGTCGTCGGGCTGTCGGCGTACGACGCGGGCCACAAGAAGGTGATCGCCGACGCCATCGATCGCTGCGCGCCGTGCAGCGCCGACGGGCTGCGCGCGATGGTGGCCACGCTCGCCAAGAAGCTGCACGCCGAGCTGGCGCAGCCGGGCACGCTCGAGGTCACGTCGCAGCCGCCGGGTCCGCTCACCGTCGACGGCAAAGTGGTGGGCGTGACGCCGTGGTCGGGCACGCTCGAGCCGGGCGATCACGTGATCGCGATGGCGTCGCCCGCGGGGCGCGTCGAGCGCGACGTGGCGGTCGAGCCGGGAAAGACCGCGCGCGTGAACCTGCTGGTGCCGGTCGCCGCCGCGCCGCCGCCGCGCCGCGGGCAGCTCGGGATCTTGAAGTGGGTGGCGCTCGGCGTCGGCGTGGCCGGCGTGGCGGCGGGCGCCGGGCTGCTCGCCGTCGACGGACACGGCACGTGCGGGCTGGCCGCGGGACAGAAGCAGTGCCCGAAGGTCTACGACACGCTGCCCGCCGGCGCGGCGCTGGTGTCGATCGGCGGCGCGCTACTCGTGACGTCGGTGATCCTGATCGTGATCGATCGTCCGGCGCGCAAGTTCGCGCTCGGCGTCGAGCCGCTCTCGGGCGGCGCGGCGCTCTCGGCGTGGGGGAAATTTTGATGCGCGCGTCGAGGCGCGCGGCCGCGCTCGCCGCCGCGCTCGCGCTCGCGGTCACGCTCGCGCTCGCCGGCTGCGAAAAAAACAACGGCGCGTACTGCGACGCCACGATCGCGTGCCCGAACGGCGGCACGTGCGACCTGGTGGCGCGCCAGTGCTCGACGAGCGCCAGCGATCTTCCGGTGGTGCTGCCCGATCTCGCGGGCGTCGATCTCGCCGGCGTCGATCTCACGTCGACGTGCACCGCCTGCCCGCCGGAGAAGCCGCTGTGCGTGAGCGGCGCCTGCGCCCCGTGCAACGCCGCCACCAACGCCGACGACGCGTGCAAGGCGCTCGATCAAACGCGCGCGCACTGCCTGTCGACCGGCCCCGACGCCGGCCGCTGCGTCAACTGCACCACCAACGGCGACTGCACGCAGCCGCACGACTTGATCTGCGACCCGACCGCGCACGCGTGCCGCGGCTGCGTCGCCAACGGCGAGTGCGACTCGCTGATCTGCGACACCGTGTTCGATCCGGTGTTCGGCGCGTCGATCCAGCGCGGCGACTGCCTGCCCCCGGGCGGCAACAACATCATCTACGTCGACCAGCTCAACTGTCCGTCGACCGTCGACGGCAGCAAGGCCAAGCCCTACTGCCACCTCGCCACCGCGATCAGCAAGGTGACGTCCACGCTGAACATCATCCACGCCGCGCCCAGCAGCTACGCCGAGGATCTGCAGGTCGGCAACGACACCAGCTTCATCCTCGTCGGCGATCCCGGCTCGCCCGACACCGCGCTCGTCGGCAAGAACAACGAGCCCATCCACATCAACGGCAACGGCGGCACCAACGTCACGCTCATCGGCCTCGACTTTCCAAATTCGCCGTCGGGGCACTCGTCGATCTGGTGCGACAGCGGCAAGGTGGCGGTGTACCAGACGCGCGTCGCCAACTCGGGCTACTACGGAATCGACGGGTCGCCCAACTGCTCGAACGTGGTGGTCGATCAGTGCCGCATCGGCCCGGGCAACTCGCAGGGCGGGCTGCACGTCGGCGTCAGCGGCAGCAACACGTCGTTCACCATCACCAACAACTTCGTCTTTCGCAACGGCTCGGCCAGCTCGCTGATCGGCGGCGTGTCGCTGTTCTCGTCGACGTCGGTCTCGCCGCGCGTGTTCGTCAACAACACCATCGCCAACAACACGACGCAGACCGGTTACGCCGGCGTGGCGTGCGCGCTCGGCGCGCCGTTCACCATCAACCAGAACATCCTGTTCAGCAACATCGCGTCGGCCACCATCAGCGAGAGCAACTGCACCACGCGCTACACCGCCACCGACGATCACTTCGACGCCATTTCGTTCCAGTCGAACAACGTCGATCTGTCGGTGACCGGGCCGGCGTTCCTCGACAACGCGAACAACGACTATCACCTGCAGAGCGGCTCGCCGTGCAAGGGCACCGCGGGCGCCAGCGCGCTCACCAACCACGACATCGACGGCGATCCGCGCCCGTCGGTGGGCACCAGCCGCTTCGACATCGGCGCCGATCAACTTCCCTGACGCGAAAAAAATCGGCGGTTACTTTTTCGGCGCGGGCGCGGGCGCTTTGTCGCTCGCCTTGGTCGAGTGCAGCACCTTCGACACCGCCTCGCGCGCCTGCTGCGGCGTCTTGTACGGATCGATCTGATTGTCGACCAGCGCCTGCATCGACTGCGAGATGACGCCGAAGCGCACGCGATCGGCGGGCGAGCACTTCGCGCCTTCGGCGTCGCACGCCTTCAGCCCGCGCTCGGCTTCGTCGACGGTGGCGCGCGGCTCGAGCCGCTCGGCGTGCGCGGTGGCGCGCAGCAAATGAACCCGATGATCGCCCGACGACGCGAACTCGGCGAGCGTCGCCAGCGCCCAATCGGGACGCAGCAACCTCAGATAGGCGTCGGCGAGCTCGACCGCGTGATCGACGTTGTCCGGCTCGGCGAAGCGCGCGTCCTCGAGCGCCGCGACGCGATCGAGCTCGATCTTCTCACCGACGAGCGCCGGCTTCGCTTCCAGGCTCGGCTTCGGCAGCAACAAGACGATCGCCACCGCAACGATCGCGATCAGATCGAACGCACGTGACACGAGACTCCTCGAACTACGCCGACGGTTCGACAGTTCTTCCACGTTCGAACGGACAACGTGGACGCGCCCCGGTTCGCGCATTATTTCCGAGAACGCGACGAAGTCAAGAGACCGTAGCGAAACGCCCCAAAGCGTAGACATGCGCCCCGGCGACTCCACGCCGCAAACTCCCGATCGCCGCGCGATCCGCGCGCAATCGCGGCTGGCACTCAGCCTGCTAAGCGAGTCCCCTCGTACGCGGGCCGTTACCCGCCTTGCCAGGAGGATCCTCGATGTCCGCATTGAAGCTGCTCGCCGACGCATTCCACGAGGGCGGTTGGCCGATGTGGCCGATTCTCGCCATCATGATCGTGTGCTGGGGCATCACGATCGAGCGCATCATCTATTTGAAGAAGGCGGGCATCGATAAAGAGAAGCTCCTCGCCCTCCTCAAGAGCCAGATCATGGCGGGCAACGTCCAGGGCGCCGTCAAGGTGTGCTCGGGCAACCCGACGCCGATGACGCGCGTGATCCAGGCGGGCCTCACCAAGTTCAACCGCCCCGATCACGAAGTGCAGGCGGCGATGGACGAGGCGGCGCTGCACGAGCTGCCGCTGATCGAGAAGCGCACCGGCTACCTCGCGATGCTCGGAAACGTCGCGACGCTGGTCGGCCTCCTCGGCACCATCCTCGGCCTCATCCACTCGTTCGCCGGCGTCGCGGGCGTCGATCCGTCGATGAAGGCGACGCTGCTCGCCAAGGGCATCTCGGAGGCGATGAACTGCACCGCGTTCGGTCTCATCACGGCCGTCCCGGCGCTGCTCGCGTTCGCGATCCTCAACGGCTGGACGCAGGGCGTGCTCGACGACATCAACGAGGTCTCGGTCCAGGTCGTCAACCTCGTCGTCGGTCACCGCAACGCGATGAAGGGTTCTCAAGCCGCCTGATCTCGTTCCCCAAGTCTTTGTTGTGGCTCGCGAGAGGAGATAATCCATGGGTGGCGCAGCACCTACGCCAACTGGCAAAGGCGGCAAAAAGCCGCTGGACGCAGCGATCAATCTGGTTCCGTTCATCGATCTGCTGTCGTGCTGCATCTCGTTCCTCCTGATCACCGCCGTGTGGACGCAACTCGCCCGCATGGACGTGACGCAGAAGGGACAGGGCGCGGCCGGCTCCACCGACGAGAAACCGCCGGAGCCGACGGTGAACCTCACGCTCTACATCGACAAGGACGGCTACACGTTCGCCAAGTCCACCGGCGAGTCGACCCCGATTCCCATGAAGGGCGACGATTACGATTACGTGAAGCTGGCCGATATTCTGAAAGACGCCAAAACCGCGTATCCGGATAAGAACGATATCGCCGTCAAAGCGGATGACTCGGTCTTGTACAACAAGATCATTCATACGATGGATATCGTGCTGTCGTCGAAGTTCCCGGATATCGGCCTCAGCGACAAGGGAGGCGGTTGATGAGCGCCGAAGAGAAACCGGGCCTCATGAAGAAGCCGGGGCCCCGGCTCCGCAAGTACGCGCCGCTCAAGTTCGTGCGCTCCGGTGGGCACGGCAAGAAGTCGGGTTACGCCGAGCTCAACCTGACGTCGATGGTCGACATGTTGACCATCCTCGTCGTGTTCCTGCTGCAGACGTTCTCGGCGTCGGGCGAATTGCTCTCGGTGCAGAAGAACATCGTTCTGCCCGAGGCGCAGAACTTCAAGGACCTCGAGCAGGCGCCGATCATCGCCGTGTCGAAGGACTCGGTGACGCTCGACGGCCGCATGGTCGCCAACGCCGACCAGCTCAATGCGGAGAACACGGCGGACTGGAAGATCACCGATCTTCACGACCAGCTGGTCACGCTCAAGAACAACTACAAGCTCCTGCACCCGTCGGATGAGTTCAAGGGGCTGGTGATCGTTCAGGCCGACAAGGGCGTCGACTTCAAGGTCGTCAAGAAG
>DASREC010000067.1:0-11018 GCA_035652295.1 Polyangia bacterium | reverse complement strand
GTGAAGCAGGCGCATCAAGACGTGAAGCGAGCGCATCAAGGCGTGAAGCAAGCGCATCAAGACGTGGAGCAAGCGCATCAAGGCGTGAAGCAGGCGCATCAAGGCGTGAAGCAGGCGCATCAAGATTTGAAGCAGACGCATAAAACGGTGACGCGCGCGCATAAAAAGCGGAAGGCGCGGCCATGATGCACCTGGGCGACTGGACCGCCTACTGGGCGCGCCGCACCCCGGACGCGCTCGCCGTCGTCGACGTGGCCACCGCGCGCCGCTGGACCTACCGCGAGCTGGACCGCGCCGCCAATCGCCTGGCGCACGGGCTCGACCAGGTCTGCGGCGTCGGGCGCGGCGATCGCGTGGCGCTGCTGGCGCACAACAGCGCCGATCACTTCGTGCTGCTGTTCGCCTGCGCCAAGCTGGGCGCGCTGCTCGCGCCGCTCAATTGGCGGCTGGCGCCGCGCGAGCTCGACGAGGTGCTCGCCGACGCCGATCCCAAAGCGCTGTTCTACGACGACGCGTGCGCCGCGACCACCGCCGCGCTGACCGCGCCGGTCGCGCACCGCGCCGCGCTCGGCCGCGCCTCGGCGGGCGGCTTCGAGGCGGCCGCGCGGCTGTCGGCGCCGTCGAGCGACGCGCCGGCCGGCGATCCGGCGGTCGGCCTCGAGGACCCGCTGCTCCTCTGCTACACGTCAGGCACCACCGGCCGCCCCAAGGGCGCGCTGCTGTCGCACCGGCAGCTGCTCTTCAACTCGCTGTCGACCGAGCTGGCGATCGGCCTCTCGTCGCGCGACTCGACGCTGGTGTTCATGCCGCTGTTCCACACCGGCGGCCTCAACTGCCTGGCCACGCCGATCCTGCACCACGGCGGCAAGGTGGTGGTGATGCCGGCGTTCGACGCCGAGCGCGCGCTGCGCGTCTCCGCCGAGGAGCGGGTCACCGTGCAGATGGGCGTGCCGACCATCTTCGAGTTGCTGCGCGACGCGCCCTCGTTCCGCTCGGCCGATCTCTCGTCGACGCGCATGGCGCTCTGCGGCGGCGCGCCCTGCCCGCTGCCGCTCATCGAGACCTACCGCGAGCGCGGCGTGCTGTTCCGCCAGGGCTACGGGCTCACCGAGGTGGGCCCCAACTGCTTCTCGCTGGTGGAGGCCGACGCCTTCCGCAAGGCCGGCTCGGTGGGCTGGCCCAACTTCTATTTATGCGCGCGCATCATTGATGATGCAGGTGCATCATGCGCGGACGGCGAGGCGGGTGAGCTGGTGCTGGGCGGGCCGATGGTGACGCTGGGCTACTTCCGCAACCCGGCCGCCACCGAGGAGGCGTTCCGCGGCACCAGCTGGTTCCACACCGGCGACCAGGTGCTGCGCGACCCCGAGGGCTACCACTACATCGTCGGCCGCAAGAAGGACATGTTCATCTCGGGCGGCGAGAACGTCTATCCGGCCGAGGTGGAGCAGGCGCTGCTGCAAGTGGGCGGCGTGGCCGAGGTCTGCGTGATCGGCGTGGCCGACGAGCGCTGGGGCGAGGTGGGCCGGGCGGTGGTGGTGGCGCGGCCGGAGGCGCGGCTCGACGAGCGGGCGCTGCTGGCGGCGCTCGACGGGCGGCTGGCCCGCTACAAGATCCCCAAGTCGGTGGCGTTCGCCGACGCGCTGCCGCGCAACGCCTCGGGCAAGATCCTGCGCGCGCAGGTGCGCGAGCATCACGGTCATGATGCGACTGCATCAAAATCGAGGAAGGACCGGACATGAGCACATTGGACGGCAAGGTCGCGATCGTGACCGGCGGTGCGCGCGGCATCGGGCGCGCCACGGCGCTCGAGCTGGCGAAGCGCGGCGCGCGCGTGGCGGTGATCGACCGAGACTCGGCGGGCGCCGAGGAGACCGCGCGCGCCGCCGGGCGCGGCGCCTTCGCGCTCGAGGGCGACGTGGCCGATCCGGCCTCGGTGGCCGCGCTGGTGGCGGCGGTGCTCGAGCGCGCCGGGCGCATCGACGTGCTGGTCAACAACGCCGGCATCACCCGCGACGCCACGCTGGCCAAGACCAGCGACGAGGCGTGGGACGCGGTGGTGGGCGTGAACCTGTCGGGCACCTTCTACATGACCCGCGCGGTGGCGCCGCACCTGACCGCGCGCGGCGGCGGCGTGATCCTGAACGCGGCGTCGATCGTCGGGCTCTACGGCAACTTCGGGCAGAGCAACTACGTCGCCACCAAGGCCGGCGTGATCGGCCTGACGCGCGTGTGGGCCCGCGAGCTCGGGCGCAAGGGCGTGCGCGTGAACTGCGTCGCGCCCGGGTTCATCGCCACCGAGATGACCGCCGGCATGCCGGCCGAGGTGCTGAGCTCGATGCAGGCGCGCACGCCGCTCGGGCGCCTGGGCCGCCCCGAGGACGTCGCCTCCGCCTACGCTTTCCTCGCCTCCGACGAGGCGTCGTTCATCAACGGGCAGGTGCTCGGCGTCGACGGCGGCCTGGTGCTGGGGACGTGATGCGGCTGCATCAAAATGTTGTGCGACTGCATGACAAACTTATGCAAGCGCATAAAGAGGTGGCGCGGCCGCGGAGGCGCTTGATGCGCTTGCATCACGAGGCGCTCGTGGCGGCGATGCTGGCGGCGGCGCTGGCCGGCGGCTGCGACGCAGTGACCAACGGCTGCCGCGACGATCCCGACTGTCCGGGCGGCGCGTGCGTGGCGGGGCAGTGCCGGCCGCTGGCCGGCGGCGATCTCGGATCCACCGCGAGTGACCTGGCGACCGGCACGCCGTCCGATCTGACGCTGGTGATCCCCGACGGCTGGAGCCCCGACGCGCTGGCCGCCTCGTGCAGCTTCAACGGTGACGGGATCCTCGACCGCAGCGAGGCGCCGTTCATCGTCGGGCTGGGCGGGCTGTTCGCCGTCAACCCGTCGGGCTCGACCGTGGCGGTCAACCTGACGCCGTCGGGCGGCGTGTGGGACTTCACCGCGCCGGTCTCGGGCGAGGGCAAGGTGTTCGATCAGCTCGCGTCGCCCGGCGGCACCTGGTGGGCGGCCGATTTTCCGACGGCGACGCACGCCGAGAAGCTCGAGGACGGCCAGCCGCTGTGGGGCGTGTACCGCGCCACCTCCGACGCGCTGCAGCTGCTCGGCGTGGTCAGCGAGCAGGACGGGCTGTCGAAGACCGAGCTCACCTACGCGACGCCGATCGACGTGCTGCGCTTTCCGCTCTCGACCTCGAGCCAGTGGACGTCGGAGTCCGACGTGAGCGGCTTCGCCTCGGGCGCAGCCTACTTCGGCCACGACAAGTACAGCTTCGCGGTCGATCTGCGCGGCACCACCAAGGTGCCGGCGGCGCAGTTCGACACGTTGCGCCTGCGCATCAATTACACCCAGACCTACGGCTTCCTCGTCACCACGCGCATCACCTACCTGCACCTCGCCGAGTGCTACGGCGCGGTGGCGCGCATCCGTAGCCAGGACAACGAGACGTCGAACGACTTCAACCAGGCCGCCGAGTACCGGAGGTTGGCGACGCAATGAGCCGGGTGAGGGGCCCCGGTTTCGTATTTTTATGCGGGTGCATCATGACCGGCTGCGTGACGTTTCAGACCGGCCCCTCGCGGACGCTGCCGCCGGGCGAGCGCGTGGAGATCGAGGGACGCGGGCAGCTGCGCGTGATCGATCAGAACCCGGCGGGGCCGGAGACGGTGCTGCTGGTGCACGGCTACGGCGCGTCGTCGGCGTCGTACCGGCCGGTGATGCCGCGGCTGGCGGAGCGCTACCGCGTGCTGGCGGTCGATCTGCCCGGCTTCGGGCTGTCGGATCGGCGCGCCGGCGACTACTCGCCCGACGCGCTCGCCGATGTGCTGGCGCAGGTGCTCGACGCCAAGGGCGTCAAGCGCGCGCACGTGATCGGCCACTCGTGGGGCTCGTCGGTGGTGCTGGCGTTCGCGCGCCGCCACCCCGATCGCCTCGACCGCCTGGTGATCGCCTCGGGCTGGATCTACGACGAGCAGCTCCTGCCGCTCATGCGCTGGGCGCGCGTGCCCGGCGTGGGCGAGGCGCTCTACGCCGCCTTCTACCGGCAGAACGTCGGCGAGCGCATGTACCTCAACTTCCACGATCCCTCGTTCGTCACCGAGCAGGTGGTGGACGAGGTCGAGCGCTCGATGGCCGAGCCCGGCTCGGTGGCGTGCGCGCTGGCGGCGGCGCGCGGCATGCGCTTCGCCGAGCGCGAGGCCGAGTACGCCAAGATCGAGGCGCCGACGCTGGTGCTGTGGGGCCGCGAGGATCGCGTGGCGCGCGTGCGCTTCGGCGAGCGGCTGGCGCGCGAGCTGCCGCGGGCGAGGCTGGTGGTGCTGGCGCGCTGCGGGCACATCCCGATGTGGGAGTGCACCGGCGAGACCACGCAGGCGCTGCTCGAGTTCCTGGCGGAGCGGCCTTGATGCACATGCATCAAAATCGACGCCCGCGTTATGCACCTGCATCATTTTGGGCGATCGCGTTTGGATCCGCGTTCGCGTTCGCGTTCATGCTGACGCTCGGGCTCGCGGGGAGCGCGCGCGCCGACGACGCGGCCGACGAGGTGCCGCTCACGCGCGGCCTGACGCCGTCGAGCTGGAAGGAGTTTCACCTCACCCTCGACGGCTACCTGCGCGTGCGCGCCGACGTCTTCAACGATCTCGATCTCTCGCGCGGCCCGACGCCCACCACCGGCCAGCCGCTGTTTCCCGTGCCGGCGGCCGGCGGCGGCGATCACACGCTCACCGCCGCCGACATGCGGCTGCGCCTCGAGCCGACGCTCGAGGTCGGGCAGGCGGTGCGCGTGCACCTGCGCGTCGACGTGCTCGACAACGTCGGCTTCGGCTCGACGCCCGACGTGCTGCCGTCGACGAGCGCGTTCTCCGGCGCGGTGCAGAGCGCGGCGCCGCCGGTCGCGGGCGTCAACTTCGCGCGCGACGGCATCAGCGTGAAGCAGGCGTGGGGCGAGGTGGTGCTGCCGTTCGGCACGCTGGCCGCGGGGCGCATGGGCGGCCTGGTCTCGTGGGGCACCGGCTTCTTCATCAACAACGGCGACTGCATCGGCTGCGATCACGGCGACACCGGCGATCGCATCGCGCTCACGGTGCCGGCGCTCGGGCACTTCTTCACGCTGCTCTACGAGCTATCGTCGAGCGGGCCGTACGTCGACAACTTCGGGCAGCTGGTCGGCGTCGATCGGCGCGCGCAGGTGAACACGGTCGCGTTCGCGTTCGCGCGCTACTCGTCGCCCGAGGCGCAGCTCCGGCGGCTGCGCGCCGGCCGCACGCTCCTGCAATACGGCCTGCTCGCGAGCTACCGGCAGCAGACGCTCGACGCGCCGGCCTGGACGCAGCCGGGCGGTCTCTTGCGCACGTTCGGCCCCAACGACTTCGTGCGCCGCGGGCTCGACAGCTTCGCCGCCGATCTTTGGGTGCTGCTGCATCATAAAGGCCTGCGCGCCGAGCTGGAGCTGGCGATGGTCACCGGCCGCATCGGCGACGCGTCGACGGCGCCGGGCGTCTCGTTCCGCAACCCCATCACCTCGTTCCAGCTCGGCGGGCTGATCTCGCTGGCGTATCAATTTCACTTTCCGCTGCGCCTGCGCCTCGAGGTCGGCTACGCCTCGGGCGACGACGCGCCGGGCTTCGGCGTGCGCGTCGGCAGCGGTCAGATCTCGTCGCAGAAGGGCGATCTCGACGGGCCGCAGCTCCACCCGCCCAACGACAACACCATCGACAACTTCCGCTTCAGCCCCGACTACCACGTCGATCTGATCCTGTGGCGCCGCATCGTCGGCCAGATCACCGACGCGGTGTACGTCAAGCCGACGGTGCGCGTCGGGCCGTTCGGCTCGGCGCACCACCACTTCACGCTCGACACGTCGCTGGTGGCGTCGAACTCGCTGTTCGTCACCACGCCGCCGGGGCAGGATCGCTACCTCGGCGTCGAGCTCGACTGGCTGGCGCGCTATCGCTACGAGCTGGGCTTCGAGGTCGGGCTCGGCTACGGTGTGTTCGTTCCCGGCGGCGGCTTTCGCAACTTGCAGCTCAACCTCGACGCTCAGCCGGCGCAGACGCTCGAGCTGATCCTGGCGTATCGGATCTGACGTGGAGTTTTATGCATGCGCATCATAATCCTCGCCGCTTCGCTGGCCGCCGGCTGCTTCGGGCAATCGCTCGGGCCGGGCGGCGACGACGCGGGCTACGGCCTTCAGCCCGATCTCGAGCCGCTGTGCGTCTCCAACAACGACGGCGTGATCGATGCCGACGAGCTGAAGTATCCGCTCGGACTGACGGTGAAGTACCTGGCCAACCCGAGCGGCACCACGGTGCCGGTGGCGCCCGACGGCGCGCCGGGGCCCGAGGGGCCGGAGTGGGATCTCACCTCGACGTCGGGCGTGGTGTTTCCGCTGACCATCGAGCCGGTCGCGGACAAGTGGTTCGCCTCGGCGTTTCCCGGCGCCACCTACGCGACGGTGTCCGATCTGTCGTCGGGGACGCTGGGCGTGTTTCGCGTGACGCCGGACGCGCTGCTGCTGCTCGGCTTCGCGTCGGAGACGCCCAACCAGACGCTGCTGGTCTACGACGCGCCGGTGGCGACGCTCAAGCTGCCGGTCATGGTCGGGCAGTCGTACGTGACCGGCGCCAAGATCGTGAACGGCACGCTCGACGGGCAGCCGTTCGCCTCCAGCGACACCTACCGCATCTCGGTCGATGAGAGCGGCACGGCGATCCTGCCTTTTTTGCGGTTGCATAAAACGCTGCGCATCCACGTGGAGCTGAGCCAGGCGGTTCCGGGCGGGCTGGCGGTCACGCGCATCCAGTACCTGTTCTTCCACGAGTGCTACGGCGAGCTCGGGCGCATGGTGTCGAACCCGGGCGAGACCAACCCGTCGTTCACCACCGCCGCCGAGTTTCGCCGCCTGGCCCTCTGACGCGGCGTCGAGTAGCATCGCGCGCATGAGCGAGCGCGTGCGCGGAGAGGCGACGGCGGAGGGAACTGCGGCATTTCGCCGCAAGCTGGCGGAGCGGGCCGTCGCCAGCCACGACGGGCACTGGCGGGCGTGGCGCGGGCGCACGCTGTCGTCGCTCGGGCTCGGCACGTACCTCGGCACCGACGACGACGCGGCCGACGCGCTGTACCGCGAGGCGATCGGGCGCGCGCTCGCGCTCGGGCTCAACGTGCTCGACAGCGCGATCAACTATCGCAGCCAGCGCTCGGAGCGCACCGTCGGCGCGGCGTTGCGCGACGCGATCGCCGCCGGGCTGGTCGCGCGCGAGGAGGTGGTGTTGACGACCAAGGGCGGCTTCTTGCCGTTCGATGGGCAGCGGCCGCGCAACCTGCACGCGTACGTCGAGGAGACCTACTTCAAGCCGGGAATCCTCAAGCGCGAGGAGCTGGTCGAGGGCTGCCACTCGCTGGCGCCGCGCTACCTCGCCGATCAGCTCGAGCGCAGCTTGCGCAACCTCGGCGTCGAGCGCGTCGACGTCTACTACCTGCACAATCCCGAGACGCAGCTCGGCGCGGTGGAGCGCGGCGAGTTTCTCGCGCGCATGCGCGCGGCGTTCGAGCTGCTCGAGCAGGCGCGCGCCGACGGGAAGCTCGGCGCGTACGGCGCGGCGACGTGGAGCGGGTTCCGCCAGCCCGACGGCGCCGACGATCGGCTCGACCTCGCCGAGTTGGTGGGGTTGGCGCGCGAAGTGGGCGGCGCCGATCACGGGTTCCGCATGGTGCAGCTGCCTCATAATCTGGCGATGCCTGAAGCGGCCGCATCAAAAAATCAGCGCGCGCGCGGGCAGGCGGCGTCGCTGCTGGAGGCGGCGGAGGCGGAGGGCGTGCACGTGATGACCTCCGGATCGATCCTGCAGGGCAAGCTGGCGCAGCGGCTGCCGGACGACCTGCGCGCGCAGCTCGGCGCCGAGCTGGCCACCGACGCGCAACGCGCCCTGCAGTTCGTGCGCTCGACGCCCGACGTGGGGACGGCGCTGGTGGGGATGAAGCGGGTGGCGCACGTCGAGGAGAACGCGGCGCTGGTGGGCGTGGCGCCGCTCGCGGGCGAGGTGGTGCGCGCGCTGCTCCAGGCGGAGCCGGGCGCGTGAGCTTTTGATGCGGGCGCATCACGACCGCGGGCGCCGGGTGCGGGTATCCTGATCGCGACCCGGGCGGAGGCGGACGATGGCGCGCGCGCGAGGATGGTTGATCGTGTTGCTGGCGGCGGCGGGCGGCTGCACCGAGCAGCGGCTCGAGCTGGAGCAGGAGAAGGCGAAGAACCGTCAGCTCGAGCAGCAGGTGCAGCTGATGCAACTGCAGCTCGACCAGGCGCGCAAGCAAATCGACGAGCTGAAGGCGAAGCCGGCCGAGGCGCCCGTCGAGCGCAGCGCCGCGGGCGACGAGAAGAGCTTGCAGGACGCGCAGGACGCGTACGTGCACGGCGAGTACAAGAAGGCGATCGACCTGGCGAGGAGCGGCATCGACCACGCGCCGGGGCGGGCGTGGCGCGTGATCGGCGCGTCGCACTGCTTCCTCAAGGACACGAGCGAGGCGCGCGAGGCGTGGTCGCACCTCGACGCGCAGGGCAAGCAGTTCCTCAAGTACGTGTGCAGCCGCAGCGGCGTCGGGCTCTGACCGCGGGGCGCGCGCGCATGGCGGCCGCGAGGCGCGTGCGTACGGCGCTCGTGTTCCGGCTCGCGCCGGCGCTCGCGCTCGTGTTCGCGCGGGCGCTCGTGCTCGCGCCGGCGCTCGTGCTCGCGCTCGGGCTCACGGTTGCGGGCTGCGCGCACGTGCCGCCGCCCGCGTACGGCTCGCCTGCGCCTGCGACTACGGCCGCGTCCGCGTCCGCGCCTGAATCGGGCCTCGCCGCCGCGGCGCCGGAGGCGGAGGGCGTCGACAGCGAGACGCTGGTCGCGCTGACCGAGTGGATCCGCGACAACCCGATCCCGATCTACTCGCTGCTCATCTCGCGCCACGGCCGGCTGGTCTACGAGCTGTACACCTCGTCGCTGACGCGCGAGGAGTCGCACTACCTGATGTCGGTGACCAAGAGCGTGCTGTCGGCGCTGATCGGGATCGCGATCGATCAGGGCCTGGTGCGCGGCCCCGACGCGGCGGTGAGCGAGCTACTGCCGCGCGCGTGGTTCGCCGGCGACGCGGACGTCGCGCGCTTCTCGACCATCACGCTCAAGCACGTGCTCGGCATGTCGGCGCTCGACGCGCAGGTGCCGCCGCACCGGCGGCTGCCCGAGGACTACGAGCGGCAGCGGCAGTTCCTGGCGGCGCGCGATCGCGTCGCGTTCGCCTTGACGCAGGCGCTCCTGCCGAACCCCGGCGAGACGTTTCAGTACACCGACATCACGCCGATGATCGCCACCGGCGTCCTTGAATACGCCGCGAAACGGACCGCGCTCGAATTCGCCGACGAGAATTTGTTCGGCCCGCTGGGATTTCGCAACCAGGAGTGGATGCACCAGGACGCGAGCGGCCACGACAACGGCGCCTACGGGCTGCGGCTGCGCCCGATCGACATGCAGAAGCTCGGCGTCCTGTTCCTGCGCGGCGGCGAGTGGAACGGGCGGCGCGTGATCTCGCGCGGCTGGATCGAGCGCTCGTTCACGCCGTGGATCCACGGCGACTACGGTTGGTACTGGTGGCAAAATTATTTCGCGCCCGGCTGGCGCGCGCACGTCGCCAACGGCTGGAAGGGGCAGCGCATCGCGGTGGTGCCGGAGCAGGGCGTGGTGGTGACGATGACCGGCTGCATCGAGGACGGCGCGGAGGATCGCGTGTTCGCGACCGTCATGCGGCGCTTCGTCGTGCCCGCGCTCGGCGGCGGCGCGCACCCCGAGCTTCAGTCGCGGCTGGCGCAGCTGATCGAAGAGGTGCGCACCGGGACGTCGCGCATCCGGCCCGGCGTCGAGCCGCGCATGGTGCCGTCGATCGATCACAAAGAGCGGCGCAAGCGCCACGCGTTGTGAACGCGCGGATTGCGCGCGAAGTCGGGCGGAATCGTCTTCGAGGTGATGTTCTCGACGGTGAATTCCGGAAGCGCGGCCGAATCCATTTTGAATCGGCGAAAATGATTCGAGAACAGGAGCACGCCGTCGGGCTCGAGCAGCGCGCCGGCGGCGCGGAGCAGCGCCACGTGATCGCGCTGCACCTCGAAGGTCTCGGCCATCTTCGAGTTCGAGAACGTCGGCGGCGCGGCGAAGATGAGGCCGAACTTTTCCTGCGACGCGGCCAGCCACTCGCCGCAGTCGGCGCGGATCAGCTCGTGGTCGCGCCCGCGCACGCCGTTCAGCTCGAGGTTGCGCCGCGCCCACTCGAGGTACGTGTTCGACAGGTCGACGCTCACCGACGAGCGGGCGCCGGCACGCGCGGCGTAGACGGTGGCGGTGGCGGTGTAACTGAACAAGTTCAAAAATCGCCGGCCCGGCGCCAGCTCGGCGATCAGCGCGCGCAGGCGGCGGTGATCGAGGAACAGCCCGGTGTCGATGTAGTCGCGCAGGTTGACCAGGAAGCGGTGGCCGCCCTCGCGCACCTCGCGCTCGCCGCGCGCGCCCGACGCGTCGAGCTTTTGATACTGCTCGCCGGCGATGGCGCGCTGGCGGCGGCGGACCTTCAAGAAGACGTTCTCGGGCGCGACGCCGGCGGCCTCGGGCAGCACGGTGATGATGTCGGCGAGGCGGCGCTCGGCGCGCGCGGCGTCGACCGTCGACGGCGGCGCGTACTCCTGCACGTGCAGCGCGTCCTCGTACACGTCGACGGCGACCGCGTACTCGGGCAGATCGGCGTCGTACGCGCGGAAGCACGTCACGTCTTCGCGGCGCGCCCACTTGCGCAGGTGGCGCAGGTTCTTGACGAAGCGATTCTTGAACATCTCGATCGCCGGATCGGGCGGGCGGGGTTTTCGCCAGCGCGGCTCGTCGACCGGCGCCTCGGCGGAGATGGGAAACTCGAGCAGGCGGCACTCGATGGCGCCGTTCCACACGATGTGGCGGCGCGCCGAGCGCAGGCCGATCTTCTTGGCGAGCTCG
>DASREC010000066.1:0-4583 GCA_035652295.1 Polyangia bacterium | reverse complement strand
CCGCGTTCTTCATCACGCGCCGGTGAAACGCGAGGTTGGTCTTGATCCCACCGACGCGATACTCCGACAGCGCGCGCGCCATCCGCTCGATCGCCTGCGCGCGAGTTTCGCCCCACACGATCAGCTTCGAGATCATCGGATCGTAAAAGACGCTGATCTCGGATCCTTCGTACACGCCCGAGTCGTCGCGCACGTAGGGCCCCGACGGCGTGCGCAGCGCGGTGATCTTGCCCGGCGAGGGCAGGAACTTCAGAGAATCCTCGGCGTAGACGCGGCACTCGATGGCCGCGCCGTGCACGCGCAGATCTTCCTGCTTGAACGGCAGCGGCTCGCCGTTGGCCACCGCGATTTGCAGGTGCACGAGATCGCGCTGCGTGATCAGCTCGGTCACCGGGTGCTCGACCTGCAAGCGCGTGTTCATCTCGAGGAAGTAGAACGCGCCGTCCTCGGCGAGCAGGAACTCGCACGTGCCCGCGCCCACGTACCCGACCGCGCTCGCCGCCTGCACCGCCACGCGCCCCATGCGCTCGCGCAGCTCGGGCGACACCGCCGGCGACGGCGCCTCCTCGATCACCTTCTGGTGGCGCCGCTGGATCGAGCAGTCGCGCTCGAACAGGTACAGGACGTGGCCGTGCGTGTCGCCGAACACCTGGATCTCGACGTGGCGCGGCCGCACCACCGCCTTCTCCAGGTACACCGCGTCGTCGCCGAACGCCGCCTTGGCCTCGCGCTGCGCGCCCTGGTACGCGGCCACGAATTTTTTTTCGTCGTCGACCAGGCGCATGCCCTTGCCGCCGCCGCCGGCCGACGCCTTGAGCATCACCGGCAGGCCGATGCGCCGCGCGCTCTCGAGCGCCGACTCCGCCGACGGGAAGCCGCGCCCATTCGGACCGTTGTCGCCCGGCACCACCGGCACGCCCGCCGCCATCATCTTGGCGCGCGCGCGCGTCTTGTCGCCCATCGCGTCGATCGCGTCGGCGGGCGGCCCGATGAAGATCACGCCCGCCGCCTCGCACGCGCGCGCGAACTCGGCCTTCTCCGAGAGGAAGCCGTAGCCGGGATGGATCGCGTCGGCGCCCGAGCGCTTCGCCACGTCGAGGATCTTCTCGATCACGAGGTAGCTCTCGCGCGCGGCGGGCGGGCCGATCGGATACGCCTCGTCGGCGGTGCGCACGTGAACGGCCGAGCGGTCGGCCTCCGAGTAGACGGCGACGGTGGCGATCCCCAGCTCGCGGCAGGCGCGCATCACGCGCACCGCAATCTCACCGCGATTGGCGACGAGGACTTTTTTTATCGGGCGTGGCATGCGCGGAACATAGCACTCATGGCGCGGCCGGCGCGCCGCCTTTGCGCGGATCGGACGCGGCCTCGAGGTGGTCCGGCTTGAAGACGATCACCTGCGCCGCCGAGCCGGCGAACGGCGGCGGCGGCACCACCTTCTGCCCGCGCCGCTTGAGCCCCTCGATCACGTCGGCGGCGATCTCCGGCTCGACCAGCAGCACGTCCGGCACCCACTGCGCGTGGATGCGCGGCGCCGACACCGCGGCCTCGGCGTCCATGCCGAAGTCGATCACGTTCACCACCGCCTGCACCGTCTCCGAGACGATCAGCGGCCCGCCCGAGCCGCCGGCGCACAACGTCGGCCGGCCGTCCTTCATTAATAGTAGCGGCGTCATGCTCGACAGCGGCCGCTTGCCGGGCGCGACCGCGTTGGCGAAGCCGCCGATCAGCCCATACGCGTTGGGCACGCCGGGCTGCGCGGAGAAGTCGTCCATCTCGTCGTTGAGCAGCACGCCCGTCGAGCCGCCGAAGAACGCCGCGCCGAAGCCGAGGTTGATCGTCGTCGTCAGCGCGACCACGTTGCCCTCGCCGTCGGCGACGCACAGGTGCGACGTGCCGTGATCGTGCGGAACGTCGGCGGGCGCGCCGGCCAGCGTCTTGCCGCCGTACGCCTCGGGCTTCTGCACCTTGTCGTCGGCGACGCGCGCCGCCAGCTCGCGCGCGTACGCCGGATCGGTCAGCTTGCGCGACGGCACGTCGACGAACGCCGGATCGCCGAGCGCCCGCGCGCGATCGGCGAACGCGTGCTTGAGCGCCTCGGCGATCGCGTGATCGGCGGCCGACGAGCCGGGGCCGAGCGGGCCGAGCGGCGGGCGCGCGTCGAGGATCTGCAGCGCTTCGATCGTGGTCGCGCCGCCGGCGGGCGGCGGCACACCATAAATATGGTGGCCGCGATAGGTGCCTTCGAGCGGGTCGTGCCACAGCGGTTTGTAATTCGCCAGATCCTCGACGGTGAGCACGCCGCCCTTGCGCTGCACGGCGGCGGCCAGCTCGCGCGCGATCGCGCCGCGGTAGAACGCGTCGTGGCCGCCGCGCCCGAACAGCTCGAGCGTGCGCGCCAGCTCGGGGCGCTTCAGGCGATCGCCGGGCGCGAGCGACTTTCCGCCGGGCGCGAGCATGGCGCGCAGCGGCTCGTCGGCGTTCGCGCCCAACCGACCGAGGATGCGCGCGGCCGCGGTGGTCAGGTGCTCCGACGCGGGGAAACCGTCGCGCGCCAATTTGATCGCCGGCGCGGCGGCGGCCTCGAGGCCGAGCTTGCCGAACTTCGCCTCGACCTCGGCGAGCCCCGCCGGCTCGCCCGGGATCGCCACCGCGAGCCCGCCCCACTTCGACCGCTCGGGCACGAACTTGCCGTCGACGAGGAACATGTCGCGCGAAGCGGCGGCGGGCGCGGTCTCGCGGAAGTCGAGCACGCGCACGCGATGATCCTTCACCGTCGAGAGCACGAGAAATCCGCCGCCGCCGAGCCCCGAGCCGCCGGAAGACACCACGCCGAGCGCGAGCGCGGTGGCGACCGCGGCGTCGACGGCGTTGCCGCCGCGCGCCAGCACCTCGGCGCCGGCGCGCGCGGCCTCGGGCGTATCGGCGGCCACCACGCCGCGCCCGATCGGCACGCGCAAAGGCGCGATGTACGCCGCTTTCACCGTCGAGGAGCGCGGTCCGATCACCACCCAGAACGCGATCGCCCAACCGACGAGCGCAGCCGCAAAGAGCGCGCCGCGCCGTGACGTAGTTTGCAAGAGCGCTCCTTAGCCTGCTAAAATGATTGGGCTGGCCGCCGCCTGCACGCGGTCGCATATGAGGTCCAACGGTGCCGGAAAACACCCGGAGAGACATGAGAACGCCGATCACGCTGAAGATCAAGTTCAAGAGCGGGAGCCTCGATCAGTTCATCGAGCGCTACTCCGTCGACGTGAGCCGGGGCGGCATCTTCATCCGCACCAAGGAGCCGCTCGCCGTCGGGACCCAGCTCAAGTTCGAGTTCCAGCTGCAGGATGCTTCGTCGCTGATCGCGGGCGAGGGCACGGTGGTCTGGATCCGCGAGCACGATCCGACGCGCACCGGCGTGGCGCCCGGCATGGGCGTGCGCTTCGATCGCTTGCAGCCCGCCAGCCAGCAGGTGCTCGATCGAATCCTGACGGAGAAATCCAAGCGCGGCGACTCGCAGATGGAGTCGCGCTTCGACGCCGGCGTGCGCGCGAGCGCCACCGCGTCGGGCACGGTGTCGACGCCCGACAAGGCGGCCGCGCACAACGACTTCGCGGGCGGCGACTCCAAGTCGCACACGCCGCTGCCGGCGCCGGTGCCGGGGCTCGACAACCCCGGCGACGAGTTCGCCGAAGAGTCGACGCGCGTGATGCAGAACGAGATCGTGCAGGCGCTCGCCGACAAGACGCGCGAGGCGGCGTCGTTCGACAACGAGCCGACGCGCAAGGCGTCGAAGGAGCACGTCGACGCGCTGGCGAATCACTCGACGCAGTCGACCGCGGAGGTCCACAAGCTCGACGCGAAGGAGCTCGCGGACAAGCCGGCGGCGGCGAAGGTCGAGGTGGCCGCGCCCGTCGAGGCGAAGGTCGAAGCCAAGGTCGAGAAGGAGCTGCCGAAGGACGAGAAGAAGGAGCCGAAGAAAGACGCGGCCGCGGCCGAGCCGGCTTCGTCGAAAGACAAGGAGCCGCCGAGAGAGGCGGAGCGCAAGGTGGCGGTGGCCGCGCCGGTGCCGGCGCGCCGCTCGTCGGCGATGCTGCCCGGGTTGATCATCGTCGGCGCGGTGGTGGCGGCGGGCGCGTACTACGCGTTCCGCGGCGGCGAGACGCCGGCGACCACGCAGCGCGATCCCGACAAGGTGGTGGAGCCGCTGCGCGTGCCGTCGATCGTCGCCGAGCACCTGGCCAAGCCGCCGGAGAATCCGGCGACGCCCGACAAGCCGGTGGCGACCATCGACAAACCTGCCGTCGAGAAACCGGCGATCGAGAGACCCGCGGTGGAGAAACCGGCGATCGAAAAGGCGGCGGGCACCAGCGTGCAGGTGGTCTCGGAGCCGCCGGGCGCGCAGGTCACGCTCGACGGCAAGCCGCTGCCCGACGCCACGCCGACGACGCTCACCGGGCTCGACGCCAAGAAGGTCTACGACGTGCGCGTGGCGATGAAGGGCTTCCACGAGTGGAAGGTCAAGCTCAAGCCGAAGGCGGGCGAGAAGCTCGACGCAGCGCTGGTGCCGAACGAGAAGCTGGTCGAGGTCTCGA
>DASREC010000065.1:0-9766 GCA_035652295.1 Polyangia bacterium | reverse complement strand
GCCGCTCCAGCTCGGCGATGCGCGCGCGCGCCCACACCAGCGGCACCGCCGGCCGCGTGTCGTCGCGCTCGGGCAGCGCCACGAACAGCGGGAAGCGGACCTCGCGTCCCGCCGCGCGCGCGCGCACCGTCACCGTCGCCGCGCCGGCCGTCGCGTAGTGGCCCGAGACGACCAGCGGCTGGCCGGCGAACAGATCGGGCAGCGCCTGCGGCGTGACGTCGGCGACCGCGAGGCCGCCCCAGTCGATGCTCACGTCGGTGTAGAGCGGCCGATCGATGCGCGCCTGAAATTTCGCCACCGCGCGCGCCGTGTCCTCGTCGGGGCGCACCACCTGCGCCGCGCCGCGTCCGAGCCGCGCCAGCTCCTCGATCAAATAGCGATTCACCGCCGCGCCGACGCCGAACGAGAACAGCCGCGCGTCGCCGAGCTTGCGCGCGGCGGCGGCGAGCACCTCGTCCTCGTTGCCGAGATAGCCGTCGGTGAGCAGCACCACCACGCGCAGCCGCGCCGGATCGTGCGGCAGCGCCAGCGCCGCCTCGAGCCCGCCGATCATCTCGGTGCCGCCCGCCGCCGGCAGCGCGTCGAGCCAGCCGAGCGCCCAGCGCACGTTGTTCGCCGACGGCGCCAGCATGCGCGGCCCGAGCGCCGACGCCGCGTCGTCGAAGCGCACCAGCTGAAACGTGTCGCGCGCGCGCAGCGAGCCGAGCGCGCGCCGCACCAGCTCGCGCGACTTCTCGAGCGGGCGGCCGGCCATCGACGACGACGTGTCGACGACGAAGATCAGCTCGCGCGGCGCGATCGCCTCGTCGGCGGCGCGCTCGGGCGGCTGCGCGAGCAGGAAGAACGAGCCCTGCTTCGCCGCCGGATCGCGGTGCGCCAGCAGCGCGAGCTCGGCGCGCTCGCCGGCGACGTCCCAGCGCAGGATGAAATCTTTGTTGGGGATGGTGTCGCCCGGCGCGAGCGCGACGTGCGTCTCGCCGGCGTCCGCGCGCGTGACGATGCGATGCGACGGCGAGGCGAGCGACGCGAGCGGCACGCCCGCCTCCAGCTCGACGGCGAGCGAGATGTCGTGCGACGAGCGCAGCCCCGGCGGCAACACCGCCGGCTGCACCGCGCCCGCTTTCTCACCCGCGCCGGTCTTTTCGCCCGCGCTCGTCTTTTCGCCCGCGCTCGTCTTTTCGCCCGCGCCCGCGCCCGCCGTCTTCGGCACGTAGCGCGGCCCCGCCACCATCGGGAACATGACTTCGTAGCGCCCGCTCTCGTACTCGAGCGCCTGCACGTAACGCAGCCGCACCACCACGCGCGCGCCCGGCTCGAGGTTCGCCACCTGCTGCGTGAACAAGTTGGGCCGCTCCTCGGTGAGCAGCGCCGCGACCTGCCCCTTGCGCTTCGCCGCGACGTACTTGCGCTGCGCCTCCTCGCGCGGCGCGATGCTGCCGACGAGCGTGCGCCCCGCCGTGTCGATCTCCAGCCGATTGACCGCCGCGCCCGTCGGCAGCGGAAACAAATAGACCGCGTCGATCTTCTTCGCGTACGGATTGTGGAACGTCTGCTCGACGGTGGTCTCGGCGAGATGCCCGGTGACGTGGATCTTCACGTCGGTGTGCGCGAGCGGCACGTCGACGGTCTCCTTGCCGTCGCGCGTGGCCAGGCGGCCTTCCGTGGTGGGGCGCGGCGCCTCGACGGCGAACGCGGCGGCGGGGAGCAGCGACAACGCGAGCGCGAGCGTTTTGGTCGGCACGCCATGAAGACTCCGCCGCGCGGCAAAAGTTCGCGGCGAAAACGCGCGGCGACTTTTCGCGCGCGCCGCCGTATTACGATGCCCTCGCCGCGCGCAGCGACGGTAAAACGCGCGCACGCGATCGCGCGCGCGGAACTTTTCGCGCGCGCCGCTGTCCACGCCTCATGGTCGAGATCGTGGCCGCGTTCGACGGCGCCGTGCAGACGGTGCGCTGGCTCCGGGGCGGCGCGCGCGAGTTCACCCTCGGCGCCGACGAGCGCGCCGGCTTCGTGGTGCCGGACGATTGGCGTCCCGCGCCGCTGGTGCGGCTCGCCGAGAGCGGCGACTACGAGGTGGTGTTCGACGCGGCGATGAGCGGCGCGCGCCTCTCGCGCGATCGCCAGCGCGCCACGCTCGACGAATTGATCGCGCGCGGCGAGGCGCGGCGCGACGGCGAGCGCTGGACGTGCGTCATCGGCGCGGGCGAGCGCTTCGAGCTCTCGCGCGGCGCGCTGGCGTTCACGGTCACGCAGGCGCTCGCGCCCGAGCCGCACGCGCTCGCGCCGCGCTACGACTGGATCCAGCTCCTGCTCTCGGGCGTCACCGCCGCCGCGTTTTCGCTGTGCCTGCTCGTCTACCTGGTGACGCCGCACCGCCCGAAGTACCTGCGCGTGAGCGTCGCGGCGATCGATCCGCGCTGGGATCCGCACCTGCTGTTTGCGCCCGTGTTCGACGGCGATCAAATCTACGGCCGCCTGCCGATCTGGCTCAGCGATCACGCCGACGGCCGCGCCCGCGAGCGCGCCGACGTCGTCCGCGCGCCCACCGCCGGCGAGCGCGAGTCGCTCGGGCGCGGCAACCGCTACGGTCTGCGCGGCCCGGTCGACAATCCCGATCCGTTCCTCGCGCGGTCGCTCGCCGAGGCGGAGGCGCGCCGCGCCGGCGTGCTCGGCATCCTCACGCCCGACAACGGAGGCAGCGGCCCGGGATCGATCTTCGGCAGCGGCTCGGCGATCGGCAACGACGCCGGGAACGCGCTGGCCGGTCTCGTCGACGCGTACATCCAACCGTACAGCGGCGGCGGGCTCGGCCTCGTCGGCAGCGGCATGGGCGGCGGCGGCACCGGCGAGGGCACCATCGGCCTCGGCAACCTCGGCACCATCGGCCGCGGCGAGGGCACCGGCTACGGCTCGGGCTACGCGCACGGCGCGGGCGGCCTCGGCGGACGCCGCGCGCACGCGCCCGACGTCATCCCCGGCACGGCGCACGTGGTCGGCGGGCTCGATCCGGAAATCGCCCGCCGCATCGTCCGCCGCCACATGAACGAAGTCCGCTTCTGCTACGAGCGCGAGTTGGCGCGCGCGCCCGCGCTCCACGGCCGCGTGACGATCCAGTTCACCATCGACGCGCGCGGCCAGGTGCC
The DNA here is from genome assembly GCA_035652295.1 of Polyangia bacterium. GTDB lineage: Bacteria > Myxococcota_A > Polyangia > Palsa-1104 > Palsa-1104 > DASREC01. Next base: position 6,623 of record DASREC010000065.1, on the reverse strand, counting down.
GGCGTCGGCGGTGCAGCAGTCGACGATCAACAACCCGGCGGTCGAGCAGTGCGTGGCTGCGGCATTTCGCCGCTTCGAGTTTCCCAAGCCGCAAGGCGGCGGGCTGGTGATGGTGACCTACCCGATCGTGTTCATGCCGTCGGGCGACTAGCGGTGGCGGCGCGCGTGCTTGATCTTCAGGTGGCGGTGCGCGGGAATTTTCGCCGCCGGTTTGGCGACGGCGCGCGCGGCGTCCGCTTTGGCGACGGGCGCCGAGGCGGCGGGCGCCGACGACGGCGCGGACGCGATCGACGGCGTCGCCTCGATCGCCGCCGCCGCCGCGTGCGACGGCTGCGCCAGCGACGGCCAGAACGTGAGCACGCCGAGCACGCCCACCACCACCATCGCCAGCACCATCAGCGATCCGGCGATGCGCCACAAGCGCCGCTCCGAATCGTTCCACGTATGAATCGCGTCGCGCTGCCCGTTGACCGTCGGTACCGTCGAATGCGCCTGCGGCGGAGTCTGCAGCCGCCAGCCGCGCTCGCCGCTCGGCAGCCGCACCTGCGAATCCTCGACGGGCAGCGGCGGCGGCGCGGCGGGCGTCGAGACCGGCGTGCGCGTGCGCGCGCGCAACGTCTCGAGCGACGCGGGCGGCGGCGCCGAGCTGATGATCGAAACCGGCCGCGTCCTCGCCACCGGCGCCGGCGTCGCCTTCTTCGGGCGCGGCGCGGACGGCTCGTCGGCCATCGAGCGCCATCCCTCTTCGCTCGTCTTCCACAAACTATGCGGGGCTGAGTTCACGCCGCTCGAGCTGAGCACGCCGCGCGCCAACGCTAAGCTCGCGAACCCGTGTCCGCCGACGGCAAAATTTGTCCACTCGGCCGCCCGATCGGGGAGTCCCGTCCCGGTGAGCAACTGTGGTTGTAGGGAAGACCCGGAGTGAGGCGCGCTGCTCGCGTTGAAGATCCCCGCTCACAGCATTTACTCGGTTCGTTGAAGTTTACAAGGGTAACTTGCTCAGTGCCCGACGAGCTTGCCGAGATTTTCCAGCTCCTGGTCGGCGGCGCGCTCGAGCCGCGACTGGCTGAGCGGCTGATCGGCGGCGGCGGCGGCGAACGCGGCGCGCAGCACCGCGCTCTTGATGTGCCCGCCCGACATCTCGTAGCGCTTGGCGAGCCGCGCCGGATCGACGTCGGCGGCGAGCGGCGCCTCGGGCGGGATCAGCCGCTTCCACAACAGCGCGCGCTCCTCGACGGTGGGAAACGGAAAGTTCACGTGATAGCGGATGCGCCGCTTGAACGCCGCGTCCATCACCGACTCCTGGTTGGTGGTGAGGATGGCGATGCCGGAGAACGTTTCGATCCGCTGGAGCAGGTAGTTGACCTCCATGTTGGCGTAGCGCTCCGTCGAGGAATCGCCTTTCGACGTGCGCTTGCCGAACAGCGAGTCGGCCTCGTCGAACAGGATCGCGCAGCGGCCGCGCTCCGCCTCGGCGAACAGCGTGGCCAGGTGCTTCTCGGTCTCGCCGATGTATTTGTCGACGAGCCGCGACAGGTCGACGCGATACAGCTCGATGCCCAGCTCGCGCGCGATCAGCGTCGCGACCATGGTCTTGCCGGTGCCGGGATCGCCGCCGAACAGCGCCGAGATGGCGCGGCCGTACGGCGTGCGCGCGTCGAAGCCCCAACGCTCGAACACCACGCGGCGCGCGGCGGCGGCGCGCCACACTTCGTCGACGGCGGCGCGCGTCTCCTCGGGCAGGATCAGATCGTCCCAGCTCAGCGTCGTCGACAGGCGATCGGCGACCTCGGACAATTTGTGGCTGGTGGCGTTGCGCGCGGCGCGCTCGGCGGCGGCGACCAGCGCGCGCGGATCGTCCGGGGGCGACTGGCTCACCGCCTCGGCGGCGGCGGTCTCGATGGCGCCGAATTCGAGCGAGTGGCCGCGCGCCAGATCGCCGAGGCCGTGCTCGTCGACGGCCGCGCCGAGGCCGATGCGCCACGCCGCGACTTGCGTCTGCAGCGACGGCGCGCGCACGTCGGCGCGCTCGAACCCGGCCGCCGCCAGCGCCGCCAGCGACGGGCTCTTCGGCGTCGCCGCGATCACGCACGGCACGTCGAGCGACGCGTAGAGCGCGATCAGCGCGCGATCCAGCCGCTCGGCGTTCGCCGGCACGAACACCAGCCGCCCGCGCAGCCGCGCGTCGAGCAGCGCGCGCCGGACGACGTCGAGCGGCCCGGGCGGAATCACCGCCGCCTCGCGCCGCAACAGGCCGGCCAGCGCCGACGCCGCGCGCGTACGCCCGACGCCCGGCTCGCCGATCAGCGCCAAACCGCCGATCCGAGGCTTTTTAGCCAGGTGCTTCAGCCGCTCGGCGAGCGCCGCGTCCATGATGTTGCCGAGCGGCCGCGCGCCGTCGAGGATCGGGATCGGCGACGCGCGCCCGTCGAGCCAGCGGCGCACCGTGTCCGAAGGCGCGACCGCGCGCCACAGCGGCGGCGAGAGCGGCGACAGGTCGACCACGTCGAGCGCGCCCGACGCCACCAGCGCGCCGCCGTCGGAGAGCGCGGCGCGCGCGCGGGCGAACGCCTCCGCCGAGCCGCTGCACAGCTCGCACAGGTGCGCCGCCGGATGAACGCCGGGTGCGACCTCCGGACCGAGCAGCAGCAGCGCCTCGCGAAACGCGCGGCGCGCCGACGGGGCGAGCGCCGCGAGCAGCAGGTCGCGCTCCAGCTCGTCGAGGCCGAGCAGCGACGCCAATCGGGAGAACGGCGTCGGCGCGTCGCCGGCGCGCGCGGCCACGTGCGCGTCCACCTGCGCCAGCGCGGCGTCGATCTCCGGCGAGCGCGGCACGAACGCCGCCTCCACGTTCTCGCGCAGGAACCGCTCGAGCGCCTGCGGCCCGCCGCCGATCGCGCCGCGAACTTCGTGCGCGCGCAGCAGCAACAAGCGCACGCGCTCCAATCGATCGAGCAGCTCTTGGTTCGGCGAATAGCTCATGACGCGGGCGCCCGCCGAATGCGCGCGACGTGCAGCCCGGTCGCGGTGGTGGTTACGATCTCGACCCGCTCACCGACGGTAAACGCCTCGGCGAGCTCGGGCGCGGCTTCGAACTCGAGGCCGATCCACGACGCCGCGTCGACGGCCGCGCCGCGCGCATCGACCGCGCGCTCGACGGCGAGCGCGATGCGCGTCACCGGCCGATCGGGCACGCCCGCGAAGATCGACGGCACGCCGTGCAGCCGGATGCGCTCGATGGTGCCGGTCACCCGCGCTCCATTTTCGCCGGCGTCGTCTTCGACCATTCGCGTGCGGGGCTAGCTTCGCTCGTCGGGCGGGAGCGGCTGCTCCATGGCGTTCTCGCCGCTCTTCTTGTTGAGCTGCGTGAGGGCCGACGCCATCGCGTTGGGATTGGCGATGCCGAGCAGCCCGCGAAAATTCGGCGGCGTGATGCCGGCGGCCTGCGCGACCGTGGTCGCGAACCAGACGCAGTTGTGGTTGAAGAGGTTGTAGTCGGGCGGAGATTTTTTGATCTCCTCGGCCTTCTCGTGCGCCTTCTCGGCGGCGGCGGCGTCGAGCTCGTAGGTGTGCATCGCGGTCGGGCTGTGCGCGTCGTCGGGGGAGTGGACCTCGCCCGGCAGCGAGCGCAGATCGAGCGAGAACTTGCCGACGGGCCAGAAGCCCCACGACGTCTGCTGGTCGCCGGAGACGAGGCGCACCCAGGCGTGGCCGACGTCGGTGCCTTTGGGGATGCCGGCGTAGTAGGCGCCGGCGTCGGCGAGGAGCTGGAGCTGCGACTTCGGGGCGGCGCCTGCGGGGTCTTTTTCGCCGGCCTTGGCGGCTTGCGGATCGGCGCCGGCGGCCGCGGGCTGCGCGCCCTCCTGCTGCTTCGTCAGCTCCGGCTCGGCGCCTTCCTTCGTCGGCGCGGCCTCGTGTTGCGGGGCCCTCGGCATGCAAGCCTCCTCTATCATTATCGCCGAAAGCGCGTCGACGGTTGCGCGAAATCGACGGCTTCGGCGTACTACGCACATGCGGGCGCGCGCGTGGTCGGCCGTGGCGTTGCTGCTCGGCGCCTGCGCGGCGCCGCGGCAGCAGGTGGTGCCGAAGGTCGCCGCCGAATTGCCGCCGCCGATCGTGACGACGCCGATCGCGCCGCCGCCGATCGTGCCGCCGATCGCGCCGGTGCCGCTCGCCATCGCCGAGCCGCCGCCGCTGCGCGACGATCTGCCGCTCGCCCCGCTGCTCGACGCCGTGGAGCAGCAGGCGGCGCACCTGGAGCAGACGAGCCGTATCGAAAAATTCGATTTCGGCGCGCGTCACTATTCAAAAATCGAATACGTGGCCGCGCTGCGCCGCTTCGTCGCGCTCGGCCGCGCCGCCCGCTCGCCCGACGAGTGGACCGCCGCGGTGGCGCGCGAGTTCGACTTCTACGAGGTGCGGCTCGGCCCCGACGTGCTGGTCACCGCCTACTACGAGCCGCTGGTCGAAGGCGCGCACGCCCCGAGCGCGCGCTTCTCCCAGCCGCTGTATCGCGCGCCGCCCGACCTCGTCGCCGGCCGCCCGTATCACACGCGCGCCGAGATCGATTCGGGCGGCGCGCTCGCCGGCCGCGGCCTCGAATTGTGCTGGGTCGATCCGTTCGACGCGTTCGTGCTCCAGACCGAAGGCTCGGGCGTGGTGCGTTTTCCCGACGGCGCGCGCCTGGCGCTCGATCACGCGGCCACCAACAACCAGCCGCACCAGCGCCTCTCGAAGTTTCTCGCCGGCGCGATCCCGCGCGAGACCATGACCATGCACACCATCGAAGCGTACCTGCGCGCGCTGCCCGAGCGGGCGATGCGCGACGTGCTGGAGAAAAATCCGCGCTACGGTTTCTTCAAGCCGCGCACGGGGCGCGGCGCCGCGACGTCGATCGGGCTGCCGGCGGTCGACGGGCGCACGCTGGCCGCCGACGCGAGCGTGCTGCCGAAAGGCGCGCTGGCGTTTCTGGTGACCACGCAGCCGCGCTTCGCCGACGAGGACGCGCTGGTGCCGGCGGCGTGGGAGCCGCTCGCGCGCTTCGTGCTCGATCAGGACACCGGCGGCGGCATCGTCGGCGCGCACGTCGACCTCTACTGGGGCGAAGGCAAAGACGCCGGCCGCTACGCCGGCGTCATGAAACAGCGCGGCCACCTTTATTACTTGGCGCCGAAATGACGGAGGGATGAACCGCCAAGACGCCGCAGACGCCAAAAGGATCAGACGCCAAAAGATAATTTTTGTTTTCTGATCTTTTTGGCGTCTGCGGCGTCTTGGCGGTTCAATCCTCTGTTCCGATCATGCGCTAGACTTCGCGGCGATGTATCTCGTGTGGCTGGTCGCGGCGCTCGGCGCGTTGATGGTGGTCGCGGCCGTCGTCGCGGGCGCGTGGTGGCTGCACCGTCGCGTGCGGCGGCGGCGGATTCCGCGGCGGGCGCCGGCGCCGCGCTATCCCGTGGTGCTGGCGCACGGGGTGATGGGCTTCGACGAGATCGCCGTCGGCGCGCGGCGCCACGGATATTTTCGCGGCGTCCGCGAGCGGCTGGAGTCGCTCGGCGCGGTGGTGCACCGCGCGCGCGTGCCGCCGTCGGCGTCGGTGGCGGTGCGCGCCGAGCGGCTGGCCGAGTTGCTGCGCTCGCTGCCCGGCGGCAAGGTCAACGTCGTCGCGCACAGCATGGGCGGCCTCGACGCGCGCTACGCCATCGCGCGCCTCGGCCTCGCCAACCGCGTCGCGTCGCTGACCACCATCGGCACGCCGCACCTCGGCACGCCGCTCGCCGACATCGGCCACGGCCTGCTCGAGCTGTTCCAGATCAAGCGCCTGCTCAAGCCGATCATCACGCTCGACGCGTTCCACGATCTCACCACCTCGCGCATGGCCGCGTTCAACCGCGAGGTGCGCGACGCGCAGCAGGTGGCGTACTTAAGCATCGTCGCGCGCGCGCCGCGCGGCCGGCTGAACCCGCTCCTGCGCGCGCCGTATCGCTGGCTGGCCGAGAGCGCGGGCGAGAACGACGGCCTGGTGCCGGTCGACTCGCAGCGCTGGGGCGAGGTGCTGCGCGAGATCGAGGCCGATCACTGGGCGCAGATCGGCTGGTCGTCCGAGTTCGACGCGCCGGCGCTGTTCGAGGAGCTGGTGCGCGAGTTGGCCGCGCGCGGGTTCTGACGTCCCCGCCGGCTCGGGCCGAAAGTCTCCAGCGCCGTCGCAAGTAGCGGATTCCTCGTCGGCGGAGCGCGGCCCGCCGGGTGCAATGTAGGTCGTCATGCTGCGCTACGGTCGCTTTCGCGTGCTGCTCGACACCGTGCCCGAGGGCGTGCTCGTCACCGTGGTCCACGACCGCGACGGCTTCGTCTGCGAGGTGGTCGACCGCGACGCGCGCATCGCCGTCATGACCGCCCTCGAAGCCGCCGCCGCCTCCGAAGCTGCGTAAGAGGATCGAAACGCCAAGACGCCAAGACGCCAGTTCAGAAATTATTAATTTTCTGGCGTCTTGGCGTCTTGGCGTTTAATCCGTCTGCACGTACCATCGCCGCGTGAAACTCGCGCTGCTCGTGTTTTTGTTCGCGCCGGTTGCGCTGGCCGAGACGCCCGAGGTCGAGGTCAAGGAGCTCAAGAACCTCTC
>DASREC010000064.1:0-12011 GCA_035652295.1 Polyangia bacterium | reverse complement strand
GGAAGGTGTTTGCGGATCGATATCATGCGGTGGTTTTAAAGACACCGACACAGACAAAACGGGCGCTGCATTACGTGGTTCACAACAGACAACATCACACGCCGGGGCTTTATGCGGCGGATTGGCGGGATCCGTTTGCGTCGGCGGAGGCGCCGCTCGTGGCGCCGCGCACGTGGTTGTTGTCCGTGACGCTCAGACCTGGATGACGACGAGCGGGGAAGACTGATCGGTGGCGGTGCGCACGGGGGTCTCGCCGGACGCGGAGATCTTGGTCGCTTGATAGCGGTACGTGAGCTTGCCGCTGCCGTCGAGCGGGAGCGTGACGGTCTTGTCGGTTTCGCCTACGCGCAGGAACGCGCTCACCGGCTGTTCGTCGCCCGACGGGGTCTGCGCCCACAGGTCGACGCGCAGGCCGAGCGCGTCGCCGGGCGCGCCGACCCACGCGATGCGGACGTCGGCGGTGGTCTTGGCGATGGTCGAGGGCGCGAGCACCGATGAGTCGGCGTCGGCGAAGTCGGTCTGCGTCGACGTGCCGTCGAGCTTGAAGATGGTCATGCGCCACTGGTAGCGGCGTTTTGCCGCATCGAGCAGCGGGATCTGCAGGCGCTGCGCGGCGCCCTTGCCGGCGGGGTTGAACGTGAACGTCTTGTCGAGCAGGTAGTCGCCGTCCTGGTAGCGCACCTCGACCATCACCTGCGTCGTCTGCGTCCAGTCGACGGCGGGCGCGACGTACAGCGGGATCGCGTCGACGTACGGGCCGAGCACCAGGAACGCGTTCGAGGCCGCCTCGCTCTCGTCGCCGTCGTGCACCTGGCCGTGCGCGTCCTCCCAGCTCGGGCGCACCAGCACGCGCAGCGGCGGCGACGCGGGATCGAGCGGCGCGTGGAAGCGGAACCAGTGGTCGGCCGTCTGCGCGTCGAGCACGAAGTCCTCGCGCGCCAGATCGGGCGCGCCCGGCTCGGCGGCGGGTACGCGCGCGCGCACGTGCACGCGCGGCACCAGCGCGGGATCCATCGGCCCGAGCACGAAGCGCACCTGGCGATAGCGGAAGTGCAGCAGCGGATCGACCACCAGCACGCGCGAGCGCGACGTGAACGGGCCGGCGGTGATGCGCGCCGGGCCCTGGCCGCGATCGAGATCGAAGTCGTACTGCGCGTCGTACGAGTATTGATCCTGCGCCGGATCGGCGAGCGCGGCGGCGAACTCGAACGGGCCGCCCGCCGTCGCCGACAGCGGATAGGAGCTGCGCACGTCGCCGAACGAGACGTCGACCACCGCGTCGCGCAGATCGGGCAGCGCGTTGAAGTCGACCACCGACAGCACCTTGACGTCGAGCTTGGAGAAGAATGGATCGTGCGTGTCGATCGACTCGATGCGCGGGCTCGCGCCCTGGGCGAGCTGGGCGAGGTGGCCCGAGACCGTGTGCGTCAGCTCGACGGCGGTGCGGCTGTCGAACGTGAGCACGAAGCTCTTCGATTGGTTTTGCACCTCGTACTTGGCTTTGAGCACGAACATCGCGCTGGCCGACGACACGCCGCCTCCGCCGCCGCCGCCGAGCAGCGACGACAGCGGGCCGGTCGGCGCCGACGAGTCCTGATCGGCCGGCAGCCCCGAGTGAAAGAAGTCGGTCTGGATGCGCGCGCTCACCAGGTTCATCACCAGGTCGTGCTGCCGCTGGGCGTCGTCGCCGACGGCCTGATCGAGGAACTCGATCTTGATGAAGTCGTGCTCCTCGAGCCACGCCAGGTCGAGGTCGAGCGCCGCCTTGACGTAGTAGGTGAACGCGGCCGACGCCGAGAAGCGGTTGTAACACTCGACGTAGTTCATGGTGACGCGCGCGTGCACGGCGGGCGCGAGCGCGAGGAAGCGCAGCTCGTAGACCACGCCGACGGGGATCGCGGTGGTCGGCGGCGGGTCGCCCTCTTTCGGCGCGGGCGCGGTCGCCGCCTTCTCCATGAAGGTGGCGCCTTCGGGCGAGAGCGCCAGGCCGAACGCGGTGTGGTGCGGCGAGACCAGCGGCGCGGCGTGCGTCTCGAGCAGATCTTGAAATAGCTTGTCGCCCTCGGCGCGCGGGATGATCGCGTGCACCTCGGCGGAGCTGAACATCACCGGCGCGAGGCGCGCGTTCTCGCGGTTGGTGGCGCTCACGAGATCGCTCGTCAGCGCGGAGATCTTCGGCGGCGGCACCTCGACCTCGAACAGCGCCATGCCGGCGCCGGGCGCGCGCGTCGGATCGCTGCCGTCGGCGGCGATGGCGGTGCGGTACTTGTAGAGCGTGAACGTGGTGAGCTGCGGCGAGCCCGGCAGGAAATAGAACTGATCGGGATCTTCGTGGTCGCGGAAGATGGTCACCCCGCGGATGAAGTAGAACGGCGGCTCGATGGTCAGCACGCGGGCTCCTCGTCAGGTGAGCGGCACGATCAGGAGCAGGTCGGAGGCGGTCACCGGATCGCGCGTCTCGATGTGGCCGTCGGCGTGCACCAGGCTGAGCTGGTACGTGTACGCCTGCTTGGTGACGTCGGCGATCGGATACGACCACGCCACCGGCTTCGATGAGTCGGTGACCATGAGCTCGTCCTCGGCGTGCAGGTTGGCGTCGTTGTCGTCGTAGGCGAAGCGCACCTTGATGCCGAGGAGCTGCAGATCTTGAATCGTGCGGCCGACGAACATCAGCGTCACCGGGCGCAGGCGCGCGATCCCTTCGCCGACGGTCAGCTCGCCGCCGTCGCCGGCGAGCCACTGGCCCTGGCGCACCTCGCCGACCGGCGTCTGCACCGTCACGCGGTACTCCCACGCGCGGTCGGCGCGATCGGCGAGCGCCACCGTCCACGTCGCCGACGGCTGATCGCGCGTGAGGATCTTGGTCGTCACTTGATCGGGATGCGAGGCGAGGCGCAGCTCGACGACCAGGCGGCTCACCGCGGTGCCGAAGCGCGCCGAGCCGAGCACCTCGACGGTGAGCACGACCGGCTGCGGATCGCCGACGATCAGGATGCCGGCGGGGAACGACGCCCAATCGACCGCCAGCTCGACGCCGTGCGGATCGACGTAGCGCAGGCGGCGGCTGAGCGGCACGGCGGCGCCGAGCGGCGCGCGCACCACGAACCCGGCCTCGCGGTGCGCGGCGTCGAGCGTGAGCGTCTGCGTGGTCACGCCGCCGCCCGCCGGATCGGGCACCTGCACGTCGACGATCACCTGCGGATAGCGATCGAACGGCACGCCGGCGGCGAGCGCGGTGACGGCGATGCGCTGGTACAGCTCGCGCGGGTTCACGCGGATCACGCGGCTCTCCGTCGAGACGTCGGGCGAGCGCAGCACGCCGGCGACGCCGAGCACGCCCGGCTGAAAATGGATCTCGTAGTGGTACTTCACCGCCAGGCCGAGCGCGTCCTCGTGGAAGAAGCTGACCGGCTTGCGCGGCGACGCGGCGTCGAGCTCGAGATCGACCGAGCGCGCGCCGTAGGACATCAGCACCTCGAGGTGATCGATCTGCTCGGCGGCGAGATCGATCGCCGCGCCGACGTCGAAGTCCATTTGATCGGACGCGGCGGCCGGCACCGTAGTGATCAGCTTCGACGCGTCGAGCGGCGGCGCGCCCGGCGGCGCGGCCAGGAGCGAGAACGTGCCCTGCGGCGCCAGCGTCAGCTTCTCCGCCTGCGCCACCGCGAGGCTGTAGGTCATCGTCTTCAGCTCGTCGCGGTTGAGATCGATGAGCGAGTAGGTGAGCGAGAAGAAGCCGGCAAAGTCTTTGATCGCGTTTCCGATGGTGGCGAGCGCGCCGCCCGAGGAGTCGGCGGGCGGCGGCGCCTGGCCGAGCGTCGGCTTGAAGAACTGATCGAGCACGTAGCGCTGCACCTGATCGAGCGCGCGCTGGTAGGTCGGGTCCTGCTGCTCGGGCGGCACGAGCTGATCGACCTCGATGTGGATCGCCTCCGAATGCACCAGCTCGTCGACGGTGGTGCCGACGTCGACGGCGAGCAGCAGCTTGCCGCCGTGCAGCCGGTTCTCGTAGTAGTGATACGCGTCCTGCCAGCGCGCGGTGATGCGCGCCGAGAGCGCCGGCCGGAGCCCGAGCACGCCCAGCCGATACACCACGCCGGCCGGCAGCCCGGCGCCGCCGCTCGCGGTGAGCGCGCGCTCGACCAGCCCGACGCCGTCGGAGGCGAGCACCACCATGAAGGTGCACGCCTCGTCGCCGTAGAGCGACGGCGCGCCGCCGCCGAGCACGCGCTCGACCAGCCCGCCGTCGGACGGCTGATCGATCACCACCAGGTCGCACGCGCCGTCCTCGACGGTGACCGGCGACAGCACCGGCTTGTCGATCGAGAACTGCTGCTTGAGCTTGCTCGCGACGAGCGCCTGCACCTCGTCGGGCACCGAGAGATCGACGGTGAGCGAGAGCAGCCCGCCGCCGAGCGCCGCGTGCAGCGTCGGATCCAGCTGGTACTTGAGCAGCGACAGCTCGGGCGTGCCGTCGGCCTTGAGGCGCAGGCGCGGCGCGTCCGGCAGAAAATGAAAGCGCGTCGGATCGGCGTGATCGGGGAACACCGTCACGCCGGCCGCGTGCAGCGGCGCGCGCCCGAGATCGATCATGAGTCGAGGCGCGAGGGCTGAATCACCAGGATCGACGTGTCGTGCGTGTTCCAGTCGCTCTGCACCGGATCCTTGTCGGCGTAGAACGCGGTGGTCTGCACGTCGTAGGTGTGGTCGGGGCGATCGATGCGCATGATCAGCCGCTGCACCCACTTCTTGTCGCCGCCCGGCTCGAACAGGTGGCTCTCGACTTTCGGCGCCTCGCCGTCGAGCGGCTCGGTGCGCAGGTCGACCTGCAGCGCGGTGAGGTTGGCCTGCGCCAGATCGCCGATCAGCGTCACGCTGATGTCGCGCGGCATGCCGTCGGCCATGACGATGATCGAGCCCTGGTCGGTGGTGACCTCGGGCCGGTTCTCGGCGCCGCCGCCCGGCTTGAACAGCGAGAGCTGGTACGAGTAGCTGCGCTTCTTCGAGTCCATGAGCGGCAGGAACACCGTCGTGGTGGCGAACGGCGCGGTGATCTCGACCAGCTTGCGCACGTCGAGATCGTGGGCCGCGTCTTGATAGTGGAAGGCGAGGGTGACGCGCGAGACCGCGGTCGGATCGACCTCGGGCAGCACGCGGATCTGCAGGCGGTCGACGAACGGATCGAAGATGAAGAGCTGCGGCGCCGACATCTGCGTGACCGCGCCTTGGACGCGCCGATTGCTGTCCTTCATGATGAAGGTGTTCTGGTAGCTGTAGGTCGTCAGCGTCGGATCGCTCAGGCGCACGATCCAGTTGTCGTGCTGAAACGTCGGGTCGATCATGAACGCGCGCTCGGCGTGGAACTTGTGCACCGGGTCGTCGTAGAACAGCACCGTCTCGACGCGCGCCACCATGTCCCAGTCGATGAGGCCGGGCGCGATGTAGACGTGCAGCATCGGCACGTCGATCGGCGGATTGACCACCAGCGCGCGGCTGAGCGTCGAGCGCCAGTCGGTGTGGTACTCGGTCGTCTGCGAGCCGACGAGCGCGTTCTGCCCGAAGTAGTACGACGAGCGGTAGCGGTACGACAGCTCGCCGTTCTCGACGAAGCTCTGAAACGTCTTCGGGTTGTTGTCGGCGGCGGTGAACGTCGGCGACTCGAGGCTCGACGGCGCGTCGAGCGTGCCGCCGTAGGCGAGGTCGAGCACTACCGTCTTGAGATCGATGGTCGCGAAGTCGGCGATGCTCGACGCGGTGACGTCGACCTGCTTGAAGAACTCGTCGTCGAGGTTCACCTCTTTGATGAAGTCGCCTTTGTTGAGCTTGGTGATCAGCGCCGAGAACAGGCCGTTGGGCGCGTGCGTGCGCGTCTCGGGCGCCTGCACGTCGTAGTTGAACGTCATCGTGCGCAGCTCGTCTTCCTTCTTCTCCTGGAGCTGGAAGCCGATGTCGACGCGCGTGCCGCCGCCGCTCGTGCCCTTGTTGATGTTGGAGCTGTTGGCGTTCTGCACGCTCTGCACCGCGCTCGTCGCCTGCTGCAGCGGCGAGGCCGGCGCGGTGGTGATCTGCGGCTTGAAGAAGTCTTTGAGGATGTCCTCTTTGATGAGGTCCATCGCCTCCTTCTCCATGTCGTCGATGGAGTGGCCCTCTTGCTGGCGGATGATGCTGATCTTGATCGCGCCCGACGTCCGCAGGTTCTGCATCGAGTAGTCGATGTCGACGTCGATGCCGACCTGCGTGCTGCCGCCGCTGTTGTTGGGCGTGTTGGCGGTGGTGGGCGTGGTGGTGCTGGTGGTGCCGCCCGACGACTGATTCACCGTCGGCGGCGGCGCCACGGTCAGCGCCGATTGCGACGGTACGATGGTGATCGCGGGCGAGACCGCGCCGCCCGGCGCGCTGTTCACGTTCACGCGTGAGATGGTGCGCGACGTGGCGACCGTGTACTGATCGCCGGCGACGTACGCGCCCGGCGGAAAGTCGATCTGCACGCCGGTCATGCCCGGCACCGTCCAGCGGAACGCGGTCTGGCCCGCGCCCGGCGCCGCGGTGGTGACCAGCGTGCCGGTGGTGTCGGTGATCGGCGCGTCGCCGAGCGCGTACTTGAACGCCGCCGTCGCGAGCGCGCCGCCGGTCTGGATCTTGATCTGGATCGCCTGCGTGAGCGGCGGGGGCGTGCTCGTGCCCGGCTGCGTCGCCGCGCCGCCTCCGCCGCCTGCGCCGCCGCCCGCGCCCGCCGATCCGCCGGCCCTCGTCGGCGTCGGCGTGGGAGTCGGCGAAGGCGAAGGCGTCGACGTGCTCGAGCTGCCGCCGCCGGTGTGCACGCCGAAGTGGAAATCGATCTTGAGCTGCTCGTAGACGCGCTTGTAGTCGACCTCCGCCGCCACCGAGATCGCCGGCCGCAGCCCCGCGAACTGCAGCTCGTAGATCACGCCGATCGGCGTCATGTCGTTCTCGTACGCCGCCTCGATCAGCGTCGCCGCGTCGGTGTCGAGCGAGAGCGAGAAGATGGCGTGCTGATCGCCGAGCAGCGACGGCGTGGTGCTGCCGACCACCGCCTTGACGAAGTGGCTGCCCGGCGCTCCGGCCGGCGCGCCCGCGGGCGGCGGTTGGTAGTCGAGCGCGACGATGCGCGCCGAGCCGCCGGTGTAGAGCACCTGCGTGAGCGAGATGTCGCCCGACACGCCCGCCGCCGCCTGCAGCTCGCCCTTGATCGCGTCGACGTCGACGCCGCAGTCGACGCCGAGCATGAGGAACGCGCCGCCGAGCGCGTCGCGATCGCGGATCGGCGGCCCGCCGGCGTTGAGCGCGTTTTTGTACTTGAGCATGGTGAACTGCGGCTTCTTGTTCGCGTCGACGCTCAGCTTGGGCAAGCCGGCGAGGTAGTAGAACTGCGTCTTGACCGCGTGGTCTCGGAAGATGATGACGTTCTTGATCTCGTAGAACGGCGCTTCGAAGGTCAGCATGCGTCTCCCCTTGCTCGTCTCAGCCGTCGGGGGGCCGGAGGACGATCACTTCGTCCTCGGCTTCCTGCCAGGGAAGCACGCGGCGCTCGCCTCCCCCCTTCGGAACGAGCGTCAGCTGGTAACGATACTTGTGCTGGCCCGCGGAGCCAACATGAAAGCTCCATCGGCCGTCGATCGCGCGATCGCGCAACACCACGGTGTCGCGCTCGTCGAGGTTGGCCTGCGGGTCGGCGTGCTCGAAGGAGACCACCGCCGCCGACCACGCGCCGCCGAGATCGAGCAGGCGCGCGATCACCTGCACGCTGAAGCGCGACAGATCGCTCACGACCAAAAGCGGCGAGTCCTGATTGGTCCAGTCGAAGGCGCGCGAGATGCCGTCGTCGCCGAGCACGGTGGTGCGCGACTGGTACGCGAGCGTGGCGCCGGGCGCGAGGCGCGGCGCCCACGTCTGCGCCTGGCCGGGCTGCGTGAAGCGCAATTCGGTGGCGTCGGCGCCCGCGGCCGCGCGCAGCTCGACGAGCAATTGCGCCACGCCCTGAAAATCGCCGGCGGCGATCACCTGCACGTTCGCCGTCGAGATCAGGCCGGGCGGCGCGTCGACGGTGAGGCGCATCGAGGCGGCGGGCTGCCAGTCGCCGGCCACGCGCCGCCCGTCGTTGGTCAAGAACGTCGCGCGCCAGCGCAAGGCGCCCGGCTGCTGCGCGTCGCCGATCACCGCCTGCCACGAGTCGGCGGCGTGCGCGCCGTCGAGGAACAGCTGGTGCGTGAGCTGCTTGGGCGGATACTCGAGATCGACGATCACGCTCGATACGCCGTCGAGCGGCACGTCGCCGAGCGCGGCCTCGACGTCGAGCACGCCCAGCCCGTCGAGCGCCAGCACCAGGATCCGCTCGTCGGTGGTCACCTCGGGCAGCGTCACCGTCGAGCCGTCGCGGTAGAAGACCTCGGCGTGCCAGCGGTAGCTGCGCGAGTCGGCCGACGCGAGCGAGTGGAAGGTGGCGCGCGTGGTGCCGACCTTGAACAGGAAGTCGTCGGCGCGGTGCAGCGGCTTGCCGTCGGGGCCGGTGCCGTCGTAGGCGATGAAGAAGTGGACCGCGCCGATGAGGCCGGCGGTGAAGTCGATCGGGCACGCGATGGTGACGTCGATCGGCTGCGGCTCGCTCGCGAGATCGACGATCACCATGCGCGAGCCGCGCGTCGCGTCGTCGAGGCCGAGCGGCAGGAGCGCGTCGGCCACCGCGTGCTGCGTGGCGCCGAACGACGACGTGAAGGTGTGGTTGAGCGTGCCCGCGATCGACTGATCGTAGGGGCGCGCGCCCTTGCCGTCGGGCGTGAGCACGGTCTGCGCCAGCGCGGCGTCGAGGAGCTGCTGGCCGAGCGTGGTGAGCGCGGTCTGCTGCTCGGGCGGCACCGGCGTGTCGCTCGAGATGTCGATGCCGGCGAGCTGCGACGCGGTGAGGCCGGAGCGCAGGGCGGCGACGTCGATCGGGCCGAGGCCGGCTTGCGCCTGCGCGGCGAGCTGCGCCTTGCGCGCGTCGCACCAGACGTGCAGCCGCACGCCGTCGAGGTGGTACGTGTAGACGAGGTCGTAGCGCACCTGCAGCACGTCGAGCTTCTTGTCGAGCGCGTCGGCGAGCAGCGCCGCGCCGTCGGCGGTGAGATCGATCGCGAACGCCGCCTGCTCGCCGCCCGCGAGCTTCGCCGGCCCGTTGCCGGCAATTTGCCGCGCGAACTCGCCACCCACCGCGCCCGACTCGGCGGCGAAGTCGAGCTCCACCGTCCCCGAGACGAACGGCAGCGGCAGCAGGTTGATCGCGCTCTCGGCAAAGTTGAACTTCGCCGCCAGGTCGTGCGTGAGCTGCGCGCGCTCGTCGCTCGACGGCGCCAGCTCGACGGTGATCACCACCAACCCGCCCGCGCGCACCGGCGACGCCGCTTTCGGATCCAGCGCCCGCCGATACCACCAGAAGCGAAACGCCGGCCCGCCGTCGTCGTCGCGCGCCACCCGCGGCGCGTCCGGCAGCACGTAGAACGTCGACGTCAGCGTGCGCGCCCCGCCGGCGAGCGATACGTCCCGAAAGACCGTGAACGCCCCCATCCTCAAGTTATCTGCGAGCGTGAGCATGGCGGCGGTGCGGTTTTACTCCATTGTGATAAGGTCGTCAGTCTCTTTCTCGCGGGGGCTCTCATGATCACACTCACCGGGCAAACCACGTTCGAGCGCTTCAACGTCTATCGCGACGACGTCAATCCGCTGCAGTTCTATTTCATGCCGCAGGGACCGCGTATCGCGCTCGACGAAAATGGAAAGCCGATGTTCTCGCTGATCATGTATCGCCGCGACCTGTCGGCGGTGCCGGAGGCCGATCGCGCGACCAAGCTGGGCGGCGGCATCCTGGCGATGTCGGTGGAGCTGTCGGCCACCGACGACGAGAAGAAGCGGCTCAAGGCGCAGCTCGCCGAAGATCCGATCGTGCAGGCGGCGTACGAAGGCACGCAGCGCTTCACCAACGGCCGCTTCTGGCTGCTCGGCGGCGGCCCGTCGCGCCCCGTCGACAAAGCCAAGGTCGCCGAGGCGATCATCTTGGGCATGGTGCCGGTCTCGAGCGGCACCGTGACGATCCAGATCGCCGCCGAGGACGGCTCGACGCCGGGCGGCGAGTTCGTCGACAAGCTGGTCGGCGCCGGCTCGGTGAGCATGACCGGCAGCGAGCGCGCGTCGTGCATGGCCAAGCTGACGATGGAGGGCGCGGCGCTCGTGTGGGCGGCGATGGACAAAGACCTCAAGGTCATCCGCGTCGCCTACGAGCTCAACTTCAACTACCGCATCGTCGGCCTGGTGGTCGACGCGTGGTGCGACGCGCACAAGGCGTTCAATGCGCTCCAGTCGCAGATGGCGTCGCTGTCCGAGAGCGCGTCGTTCCGCGACACCAGCGATAACTGGCACACGTTCGATCACAGCCAAAGCACCACGCTCGGCGACATCATCGGCCAGTCGCTCACCGGCGGTCAGTTCTCCGGCGTGACGGTGACGCCGTCGGCGCCGAGCGACGTCATCAAACCCGACTACATCCAGCAGCTCGAGACCTCGGCCAACGACGCCATCAAGCAGTTCATCGCCGACACCTTCACCGACTACAAACCGGGCGCCGACGTCACGCCGCCCGATCCGCAGAATCCCGACATCAAGACCGAGCTGCCGAAGATCGGCGACAAGAAGTACGGCGGCGATTCGGTGCAGTACTACAGCATGAAGCAGTGGAACGAGAGCATGAGCGCCACGTACCACTATCACCTCGCCGAGCAGACGGTGCTGCCGTTCAAGCTGGCGCCGAACGACAACATGTCGAACCTGCTCGACGGCCAGAAGGTCGACGACTACCGCACGCAGGTGTCGCTCGATCCGGCGTTCTACAAGTTCCTCGACGTGATGGTGGTGTGCACCGCCGACTTCGACGCCGATCCGATCACGTCGGTGAAGGCGCACCTCAACTACGCGGCGCAGGGACCGCAGGGGCCGATCAACGAGACTGACGACTACCTGTTTCAAAAGGGCGGCACGCCGCAGCAGCGTTTCTCGACGTACATCGCCGGCGTCGACAAGCAGACGTACAACTATCAATACGACATCTTCTACAAGCGCACCGACACCACCACCAGCCCGGCGCAATACACCGTCACGGGACAATCGACCGAGACGATCCTGATCCTCAACGCCGATCAGCTCGGCATCTTGAAGGTCGACGTGCAGACCGGCATCGTCGATTGGGATCAGATCCGCCAGGTGAGCGTGAAGCTGTCGTACGGCACGCACGCCACCGAGTTCACGCTCGACGCGCAGCACCAGAGCAAGCGCTGGACCGAGGTCATCGGCGTGCCGGTGACCGATCCGTATACGTGGTCGGCGACGTTCTTCGACAAGAGCGATCAGCGGATCGAGATCAAGCCGCAGCAGCAGCGCGGCGCGCTGGTGATCGATCAGCCGATCGGCCAACTGCTCGACGTCACCATCGTCGCCGTCGGCACGTTCGGCGGGCAGGGTTTGATTCAGCAGATCGGCGTGGCGCTGCGCTATCTGGATCCGGCGAACAACTACAACCAGACCGGCTCGTTCGTGCTCACCAAAGAGGGTGACGTCAAAGAGTGGAAGGTGCCGCTGGTCAATAACAACCTGCGCACGTACCAATATCAGATCACGGTGTTCTATACCGGCGGCGTCACGCGCGTCGACGATTGGCGCACCACCGATACGACGATCTTGCCGGCGGGCGATCCGTTTGGCTTCAAGCTGACGATCCTGCCGTACCTGCTCAAAGGCACGCCGTGGATGTTCGGCAAGCTCAAGCTCAAGTTCGACGACGCGGCGGCGAACATTCACACCGAGGACGCGCTGCCGGTCACGGACTTCACGACGCCGATGACGTGGCGCTTCCGCCTGGGCGCGGTCGATCGCCACACGTATACGTATCAGCTCAGTCTGTTCCAGGCGGACAACACCAGCTACGACTTTCCGGAGGCGCAAGGCTCTGACGAGCTGTTGGTGCTGCG
>DASREC010000063.1:0-6533 GCA_035652295.1 Polyangia bacterium | reverse complement strand
GGCGAGCACACGTGCGACGAACGAACGTGCGGCGAGCAAACGTGCGGCGAACGAACGCGCGGCGAGCAAACGTCCGGCGAACAAGCGCGCGGCGGGCAGCAGCTGAACGTCGAGTGGCTGCGCGTCGAGCCGCTGCGGGATCGGCGGCTGCGCGTCGAGGAGTTGGCGTCGGTGGAGGCGCTGGCGGGGATCGCGGGCGAGTGGCGCGCGCTGTGGGAGCGCTGCGCCTGGGCCACGCCGTTTCAGGCGCCGGAGTGGCTGCTCGCGTGGTGCCGCCATCTCGGCGGCGGCTGCGTCCCGCGCGCGCTGGCGCTGCGCGAAGGCGCGCGGCTCGTCGGGCTGCTGCCGCTCGGCGAATGGCCCGACGGCGAGCTGGCGCTGCTCGGCCGCGGCGTCACCGACTACCTCGACGTGCTGCTCGAGGACGCGCACGCCGAGCGCGGCGCGGGCGCGCTCGTCGCGCACCTGAACGCGCCGTCGTTCGCGCGCTTCGCCGTGTGCCGCCTCGACGACCTGCGTCCCGCGTCGCCGCTCGCCGCCGCCGCGCCGCCGCCCGGCTGGTCGGCCGCCGACGCGCGCGGCGAGCCGTGCCCGATCGTGCGCCTGCCGCCGAGCGCCGCCGAGCTGGAGCGCGCGCTGCCGCGCGGCCGCTGGGCCCGCGTGCGCGAGGATCGCCGCCGCGCCGAGCGCTTCGGGCTGCGCGCCGCCGCCGTCGAGGATCGCGCCGGCGCCGAGGCCGCGCTCGAGGCGCTGTTCGCGCTGCACGGCGCGCGCTGGCGCTCGCGCGGCGAGCCGGGCGTGATGGCGGGCGACGACGTGCGCCGCTTCCACCGCGACGCCGCGCTGCGTTCGCTTGCGCGCGGCGAGCTGCTGCTGCACGCGCTGCACTTTCCCGACGGGCGCATCGCCGCGGTCCTCTACGGCTACCGCGCCCGGCGGCGCGCGCACACGTACCTGTGCGGCTTCGACGCGGCGTGCGCGCGCTTCAGCCCCGGCCTGCTGTTGATCGCGCACGCGCTCGAGGCGGCGCTCGCCGCCGGCGCCGTCGAGCTCGACTTCCTGCGCGGCGGCGAGCGCTACAAATATTGGTGGGGCGCCGCCGACCGCTGGAACCTGCACCGCGTGCTGCGCCGCGACGCGAGCCGCTCGTGACGCCGCGCCGCTCGACGCTCGGCATTCGCTGGACCGTCGGCGACGTGGCGCCGCGCGGCTTCGAGGCGCTGCGCCTCTCGGTGCTCGGCGCGCGCCGCCTGTTCGGCCCGAGCGCCGACTACGTCGTCTGCGTCAACACGCTCTCGATCGATCGCGCGCGCGCGCTGACCGGCGCGCTGCCGCGCGGCATCGAGTGGTACGACGCCTCGCGCGACCTGCCGCCGTTCCTGCGCTGCGACGCCAGCGTGGCGCAAGGCGTGGGCTGGAAATTGGCGCCGCTGCGCCTGTTCCCCGATCGCCGCGAGCTGGCGCTCGACAACGACGTGGTGCTGTGGGCGCTGCCGGCGGCGCTGCGCGCGTGGCTCGACGACGGCGAGCGCGCGTGCCTGCTGGCCGAGGACGTGCGCCCGTGCTTCGGCCGCTTCGCGCCGTTCTGCGGCGCCGAGCCGCGCAACACCGGCATGCGCGGCCTGCCAGCGACGCTCGATCTCGAAAAGGCGCTGCGCGCGATCCTCGACGCGCACCCGGGCGAGCTGACCTCGGAGCTCGACGAGCAGGGCCTGCAGGTGGCGGCGCTCGAGCGCGCGGCCGAGCTGCGCGTGGTCGGCGTCGACGACGTGACCATCTGCTCGCCGTTTCCGCCGCACCTGCCGCACCTCGGGCGCGCGGGCGCGCACTTCGTCGGGCTCAACGCGCGCACGCTGCCGTTCCGCTACTACCAGCGCCCCGCCGAGGAGGTGCGCGCCGATCATTGGGACGCGCTGCGCCCGGAGCTGTATCGCCGGCTCGGGCTGCCGGGTCCGTGAGCGGCGTGAGCGAATGAGCGCGCTCGACTGGCTGGCGTCGCCCTGCGGCAATTCGCCGCAGGCGCTGGTGGTGGTGGCGCATCCGGACGACGAGATCGCGGGAGCCGGCGCGCGGCTGGCGGAGCTGCGCGGCTCGATCGTCCACCTCACCGACGGGGCGCCGCGCGATCCGTGGTGCGCGGCGCGCGCCGGCTGCGGCTCGCGCGAGGCGTACGCGGCGCTCAGGCGGCGCGAGCTGGACGCGGCGATGGCGCTCGCCGGCGTGGCGGCGTCGCGGCTGGTCGCGCTCGGCGCGATCGATCAAGAGGCGGCGTTCGAGCTGGAGCGGCTCACGCGCGCCGTCGAGGAGCTCCTGGCGCGCGAGCGGCCGCGCTTCGTGCTCACGCACGCGTACGAGGGCGGCCACCCCGATCACGACGCGGCGGCGTTCGTGGTGCGCCACGCGATCGCGCGCGCGCGCGCCGCCGTCGAGGTGATCGAGCTGGCCGGCTATCACGAGCAGGACAGCGCGATCGCCGCCGGGCGGTTCCTGCCGGCGCCCGGCGCGCAGGCGCCGCTCGAAGTTTGCCTCGACGGCGCGGCGCAGGCGCGCAAGCGGCGGCTGCTCGACTGCTTCGCGTCGCAGCGCGAGGTGTTGGCGCGCTTTTCCGTCGAGGTCGAGCGCTATCGCCGCGCGCCGCGCTATCGCTTCGACGAGCCGCCGCACGCGGGGCGGCTGCACTACGAGCGCTTCGGCTGGCCGCTCGACGGCGAACGCTGGCGCGCGCTGGCTCGCGACGCGGCGCTCGCGCTCGGCCACGACTCGCCGCGCGCCGGCTCGCGCGCACGATCGAGATCTAGATCGAGATCGAGTCAGCGATAGCGATGGCGATAGCGATAGCGATAGCGGGAGCGATCAGGCGGCTAACGGAAGCCCGTGGCACCGAGCGGCGCCGGGCGCGCGCGCGGCTTCGATCGAGCGCAGCGGCGGCTCGCCGAGCGACTTGCGCACCATCTCGAGCAGCAGCGCCGGCGACACCAGCCGCTTGTCGCGCGGCCGCCCGTCGGTGGGGCTGGGCGTCGGCGACGGCGGGCCACCGTGCCCGTCGCGCGGATACACCGCCAGCGCCAGCGTGATCAACGTCTGACCTTCGCGCAGCGCGCGCGCCAACCCGATCGGCGTCACGCCGCTCAGCAGCGGATCGAGCAGCACCACGCAGCGCCGATCGATCGCCCCGATCGCGCTCATCGCCTGCCGCGCCCCCGCGATCGCCACGCGGTACCCTTCGGGCGCCAGCAAGGCACGCAGCTCCGCGGCGATCGGCTCACCCTCCTCGATCACCAGCAAGATGTCAGCGCGCGGTAGCTTCGATTTCGCCATCAATAAAATTCTTTCGTGGCAGTTTCGCAAACAACAGTATGAGCCCTCCGGAGACGCAGTCAATCATCCGCAGCGACGATAATTTGCGCTGCGCAACCATTTCTCGGCCACGTCCTCGCACGCGTGAATTCAAAGCGTTTCAATATAGTTTGATATCGGTTTTTATATTTTCGTGTAACGCGGTCAGGCGGCGAGCGGCATCCACGCGGCGGTGGGATCGTCGCCGGCCTCGCTGAACGAGTCGTTCACCATCTCCAGCAGCAGATCGGTCGAGATCAACCGGCGCCGGTGGTGGTGCTTGCCCGGCGGCTTGTGCCCGGTCGGCGGATAGACCGCGACCGCGATGGTGATCAGCGCCTGCCCTTCGCCGAGCCCGCGCATCAGCGTCGACGCCGAGACGCCGGCCACCATCGGATCGAGCAGCACCACGCTGCGCCCGACGGCCGCGGCCAGCGCGGCGGCGATCGCCCGCGGCTTGGTCGCGAGCACCACCCGATAACCGTTGATCTGCAGCAGGTCGCGCAGCGCCGCCGCGAGAAACTCGTCATCTTCGATCAGCACGACGGTGCGATCTTCCGGCGGCTTCGGTGTCACCATGGCGTCGGTCTGCTCACGATACGGGGTTCATCGTATTGACCCCGATCGCGTGCGTCAATACACCAAAACCGCGCACAGCGACGAGAAGCTGCGCGCGCGCACGGTTTGCACGTCAGCTGACCAGCACCATCCGCGCGCGGCAATGCTCGTGCACCGAGTCGAGCAGCATCTCGAGCGGCCCGGCGCGCTTGACCACGTCGCCGTCGCAGCGCACCAGCCGCACCGGGATGGTCGCCACCGCGCAGTCCTCCTCGAGCGCGGTGCGGCGCGCGAACTCGTCGGCGCCCGGGATCAAGCTGTCGACCAGCACCATGCACGGCCGCCCCGAGCGCGCCAGCTTGCGCCGCGCGCCGGTCCACGTGCGCGCCGCCAACACCTGATAGCCCGCGCCTTCCAATAGCGCGCGCAGCTGCTCTCTCACGACCGCATCATCCTCGACGATCAACACCGGACCGCCCTTGTTCTGCTTCGCCGTCATCACCCTCAGCGACGATTACGTTGATAACGGTATTGATTTAATCAGTGCGAAAATCGTCGCAAGACTTGACAGGCCGGCGCGCCGATCACTCCTTGCGCGTGGCGAGCGCGCGTCCGAGATCGGCGAGCTGCGCGCCCGCGCCACCGACGAGCAGCGCCGGCCGCATCTCGTCGAGCCCCCATGGCTGCGGCGTGCCCGAGGTGACCGCGAACGATCCGCCGTCGATGCGGCCGACCACCGCCATGCTGCCGTTGGTGGTCGCGCGCGCGGTCTCGACCACGCGCGGCACCTGCGAGACGTCGACCTCGACCAGGCCGTGCTCGCACGAGAGCACCAGCCGATCGGCGAGCACGCGCCGCTCGAGCAGGAGCACGTTGCCGAGCGGCGAATCGAACACCGGCCCCCACCCGTCGACGCGCCCGGTGGACGCCAGCCGCGCGAACGGCAGGAAGAACAGCCGATGATCCATCACTCGCCGCGCGAACAGCCCCTGCGCCACCGGCACCACCTCGCACACGCCGTGCTCGTGCAGCGCCACCACCGTCTTGTTCTCGACGAGCCAGCTGCCCGGCTGGTGCGCGGTGCAGCCGAACAGCACGTTCTTGGCGCTCGAGCCTTTGACGAACGACGCCACCAGCTGCGCCACCTCGGGCGCGTCGCCGGGATCCTTGAGCCGACGATCGCCGTTGTACAGGACGAAGTCGCCCGGCAGCCGGTGGATGTTGTCGAAGTGGAAGTAGCGGCCCTCGAGCGGCCACACCAGCGCCAGCTTCTCGCCGATCTTGATGCTGGTGACCTGCTCGGGATCTTCCGGCACCGCGATGTGGATCGCGCCGTCGGGCGACAGCGCCAGGAACAAGAGACCGCGCGGCGTGATGCCGCGTTCGCGCAGCCGCTTCAGCCCTTGCAGCAGCGACGCCGGTCCGGTGAATTTCTCGACGGTCACTCCGCTCATGCGGCGATTAGAGCATAGAAGAAGCGCGCGCGCGTTCTCAGTGAGACGGCGGCTGCTGCGGCGGCGGTTGCTGCGGCTCGAAGGTGGTGAGGCCCGGCGGCGGCGGCAGCGCGGCGTTGGGTTGAATCACCGCGGCGAGCGCCTTGGCGAGACGCTGGCCGTCGGCGTCGGGCGCGTTCTTGAGCGAGTAGAAGATCGCGTACGGGCCGGCCGACGCGAGCGCGCGGTTGGCGCCCGGGCCGGCGAGCGCCACGTCGAGGTTCACGCTCGCCGCGTCGCGCGCCAGCACCACGCGCAGCACGCCCTTCTCGACGGCGTGGATCTCGCGGACCTGGTAATCGTCGAGCGGCGCGCCGACGGCGAGCGGCGCCACCAGCGCGCGCTCGGCCTCGCTCGCCGGCCGCGCCGGCCGATCGCGATGCGCGCGCCCGCGCGAGACCAGCACGCCGACGCCCGCGCCCGCGCCGAGCGCGGCCACGGTGATCGCCGCCGCGACGATGAGCCCGCGCCGCGAGATTAATCGCGCTCCAGGTAGGTGTAGCCGATCATGCCGTTCTCGAACATGCGCAGGAGCTGCCGCGACTCCTCGAGCGTCATGCGCTTGTTGCGGATCGCCTCTTCCGTCGAGCGGCGCACGCGCGCGATCAGATCCTCCGACGAGTAGCTGACGTACTTGAGCACCGAGTTGACGCTGTCGCCGGGGATCACGTGATCGATGTGATAGGAGCCGCCCTCGCCGAGCGACACGATCACCGTGTTGGTGTCGCCGAACAGGTTGTGCAGATCGCCGAGGATCTCCTGGTACGCGCCGACGAGGAAGATGCCGAGGTGATAGTCCTCGTCCTTGAACGGGTGCAGCTCGAGCACGTGCTTGACGTCGCGGCGATCGATGAAGTTGTCGATCTTGCCGTCGGAGTCGCAGGTGATGTCGGCGAGGATCGCCTTGCGCACCGGCTCCTCGTGGTGCCGGTGGATCGGCAGGATCGGGAACAGCTGATCGATCGCCCACGAGTCGGGCAGCGACTGGAACATCGAGAAGTTGAGGAAGTAGGTGTCGGCGAGCGCCTTCTCCAGGCCCTCGAGCTCTTCCGGCACTTCCTTCAGCTCGCGCGCGATGCGCAGGATCTTCTGGCAGATGCCCCAGAACGCCTGCTCGGCGATCACGCGCTGCTGCAGCGACAGGTG
>DASREC010000062.1:0-15370 GCA_035652295.1 Polyangia bacterium | reverse complement strand
GCGCCGTTCGAACAGACGTTACCGGCCGGGCAGGCTTTATTGCACGCGCCGCAGTTGGCCAGATCGGATTGCAGATTGACGCACAGTCCGTTGCAGCTCGTCAGGCCTTGTTGACACGACAGCGCGCAGACGCCGTTCGAGCAGACGTTACCGGCGGGGCACGCCTTGTTGCACGCGCCGCAGTTCTGGAGATCGGATTGCAGGTTGACGCACAGTCCATTGCAGCTCGTCAGTCCGCTTTGACACGAGAGCGCGCAGGCGCCGTTCGAGCACACGTTTCCCGCCGGACACGCCTTGCCGCAGCCGCCGCAGTTGGCGAGATCGGACTTGAGATTGGCGCAGACCCCGTTGCAGTTGGTCAAACCCGATTGACAGGAGAGCGCGCATGCGCCGTTCGAGCACACTTGCCCCGCGGGGCACGCGTTCGAGCACTGGCCGCAGTTGGCGTTGTCGCTTTGCAGGTTCACGCACAGTCCGTTGCAGTCACTGAGGCTGGCCTGACAGGAGAGCGCGCACAGTCCGTTCGAGCACACTTGACCCGCGGTGCACGCGTTCGAGCATTTGCCGCAGTTGTCGTTGTCGGTTTGCAGATTCACGCAGACGGCGTTGCAGCTCGTCAGGCCCTGTTGACACGACAGCGCGCAGCCGCCGTTCGAGCAGACGTTGCCGGCGGCGCAGGCGTTGCCGCACGCGCCGCAGTGGCCGTTGTCCGACTGCATGTTGACGCATTGGCCGGCGCAGTTGGTCAAACCCTGCTGGCACGAGAGCGCGCACACGCCGTTGCGGCACACGTCGCCGGCGGGACACGCCTTGGCGCACGCGCCGCAGTTGTTGGAGTCGGCGGCGAGATCGACGCACGAGTCGCCGCACACGACCCGGCCGGCGGCGCAGCAGCGGGCGCTGGTGCACGTCTCGCCCGCCGCGCACGCGAGGCCGCACGCGCCGCAGTTCGCGGGATCGCTCGACACGTCGACGCAGCTCGAGCCGCACGAGGTGGCGAGCGGCGCCATGCAGCTCGGCAGATCGGGCGCGCCGCCGTCGACGGAGAACTCCACCGTCGCGCGGCCGCAGGCGGCGAGCGCGCATGCGGCGAGCACGGCGGTGAGCGCGAGCCGGCGGTCGTGCGCGCCGATCATGGTTTCGGCTCCTCGTGCGGCGGGTGGATGATCACGAACTCGACGCGGCGGTTGCGCTCGCGCCCTTCGGGCGTGTCGTCGCTGGCGAGCGGCTGGGTCGGTCCGTAGCCCTGCGCCTGCAAGCGCTCGGGCGCGATGCCGCGCGCCACCAGGTAGGCGACCACCGCGCGCGCGCGGCGGCGCGACAGGCGCAGGTTGTGATCGGGAGCGCCGCGCCCGTCGGTGTGGCCCTCGATGCGCACCGACAGCGACGGGTGATCGGTCAGCGCCTGCGCCACCTCGTCGAGCAGCGCGTAGGATTTCTCGAGCACGCGATCGCCGTTGTACGAGAAGAAGACTTTTTGCGAGAGCTCGAGCTCGTTCTCGGTCACGGTGACGCGCAGATACTTCGGGCAGCCGTGATTGTCGGGGTCGCCGGCTTTGTCGGGACAGACGTCGTCGCGATCGGCGACCGTGTCGTGGTCGCGATCGGGACAGCCGCCGGCCTCTTTCGAGCCGGCCTCGTCGGGGCACAGGTCCTCGCGATCGACGACGCCGTCGGAGTCGCGGTCGCCGTCGGGGCAGCCGCCGTTGTCGGCGGGGCCGGCCACCGTCGGGCACTTGTCGGCGCGATCGTTGACGCCGTCGCCGTCGCGATCGCCGTAGGGGCAGCCGCCGTTGTCGGCCGGACCGGCGGTGGTGGGACATTGATCGAGGCGATCGACCACGCCGTCGCCGTCGCGATCGCGATCGGGCTCGACGACGCTCGCGCTCGCCGGCGTGGGTGGGCGGCGGCCGAACGCGTGATCCACCTCGAGCGACAAGCCGCCGACGAGGATCTTGGCGTCGGTGTTGTCGAAGCCCGCGCGCTCGGGCTCCTGCACGACTTGCAGGTAGCGCACGAACGCGCCCATCCACACGCCGCGCGCGCGGCTCACGGGAAACGCGAGGCCGGCGCCGACGGCGAAGCCGAAGCGATCGAGCGGGCCGGTGCGCACGTAGAGCGCGCTGCCGTCGAGCCACGGCGAGAACGAGCCCGAGCCGTGCGGCCGCTTGAAGCGCACGCCCGCGCCCAATTCGCCGATGGTGGCCGGATCGCCCTGCGCGGCGGAGAAGCCGAGGAAGCCGCCGACCAGCTGCGCGTCGAGAAAACGGGTGAGCGCGAGGCCGCCGGCGAGGTGCGCGCCGCCGCCGACGCCGAACACGCGATTCTGCGGCGCGCTCAGCGGACCGGCGATCCCCGGCTCGACGACGAAGGTGGCCTCGAGCGCGCGCGCGCCTGTGGCGGTGAAGAGCATCGCCGACACGCACGCGGCACGCGACCAGGAGAACACGCGCGGCACCTCCACGATCTCTCCGATCGTCGCCGATAGCGCGCGTGCTCGTCAAGGATTCCGCGCGTGCATGTCTGCCACCGCCGTCGCCACGCCGGTCGTCCTGGCCCGTTGCCGCGCGCGCAACGGCTGTGGCGCGCGGCGCAACGGCGCGCGCGGCGGCGAGCGCGATCCATGCGTCGCGCCGATCGGCACCCGGATTGCTCTCGCGCCGCAACCGAGGAGGAATCCCATGAAGCGCGCCGCGCTATCGCTGTTGTTCACCTTCGTGCTCGCGGGCTGCGGCTCGACGCACGAGAA
The DNA here is from genome assembly GCA_035652295.1 of Polyangia bacterium. Classification (GTDB taxonomy): domain Bacteria; phylum Myxococcota_A; class Polyangia; order Palsa-1104; family Palsa-1104; genus DASREC01. The sequence continues at coordinate 12,621 of DASREC010000062.1, read as the reverse complement.
GCAGACCATCTCGATCGTCAAACGCACGTCGGGCGCGGCCGGAATCGATTGCCAGCCGGTCGACACCACGCCGATTCAATGGAACGGCGGCCCGGTCATTCACGGCACCGTCAACGTCTATCTCCTCTATTACGGATTGAGCTGGACCCAATCACAGACGCAGATTCTGACGAACCTCGCGCAGTCGATTGGCGGCTCGCCGTACTACAACATCAATACGGGTTACTTCGACGGCAGCGGCCACGCCGCCAGCTCGGTGCGCCTCGCCGGAGCCGTGTATCTGAACAACCTTTGGAAAGGCAACTCGATCAGCGACGACGACGTTTGGGGCTTCGTCACCAATCAGTTCATCTGGCAGCAGTTCAGCGCCGATCCCAACGGTCTGTTCCTGGTGCTCGGCGATTCCCACACGATCGAGACCAGTGGGTTTTGCAGCAGCTATTGCGGTTGGCATTCGCACGGCAACTACAACGGCGTCGATATCAAGTACGGCTTCATCGGCAACGCGCTGGCCTGCTCCAATCCGAGCGTGTGCCTCTGCGGCAACACCGCCTCCAGCCCGAACAATGACGTGGGCATCGACGGAATGGCGTCGGTGATCGCGCACGAGCTGGAAGAGACGCATACCGATCCCGACGGCAACGCGTGGTACGCCTCCGACGGCGCGGAGAACGCGGATCACTGCGCCTGGACGTACGGCAGCGTTCAAACGGCGCCGAACGGCAGCTACTACAACATGACGCTCGGCAACGCGAACTATCTCATTCAGCAGAACTGGTACGCGACCAACGGCTGCGGATTGTCGTGCTCGAGCGGCAGCCACTCGATGTGCAGCGGCGTGTGCGTCGACCTGAATACGAACCTGAACAACTGCGGCGCGTGCGGGAACGATTGTGCACAGCTCGGCGCTGCGTACCGGTGCATCAGCGGCGCGTGCACCTGCACGCATGTCTGCTGCGGCGGCGACGTCTGCGCCACGACGTGCCCGCGCTTCTGCCCATAGCGGCTATCGGCGTTGACGCCAGATCAGGCCATCGACGACATAGTGGTGGAAGTTGACGGCCAGCGCGATCACGAGGCTCACGGAGATTACGCGGCCGTCGAGCCAGAGGTCGAGGCGATCGCTGGCGGCGTAGAGCGGCGCGAAGATCGCCGCCGAGAGAATCAGGCACGCCGCGAAGTAGAGGAGGCCGCGCTTCGCTCCCGGCCGGCACAGCCAACCGAGGAAGCCGGAGAGCTCGCCGCGGTCGGCTCGCGTGCGGTTGTGCATCCACACATAGGCGAGGTACTGCACGTTGTGCCAGACGTTGACCACCAGCCATCCCGCCTGCAGATCGTCGATGACGAGATAGCTGACCGCGAATACCACGAGGTGGCTGGCGACGTAGAGCGTGTGCGGCACGAGGAGCGCGCGGCGGCGGCGCCAAAAGAAGATCGCCACCGCCGCGCAGGCCGGCACCGCCGCGATCAAGACTACGGCGCCGGAGACTCGCGGCAGGTACAGCGGCATCCAGAGGAACCTGGTCGGCTGTTGGTGACAACGATGGAGCAGGCCGACGACCGGAAGCGACCACATCACGAGCTCGGTGAACCAGCGCGGCTCGTCGATCGCAGCGGCGCGCCGATAGTGCTGGGCGACGCCCCAGCTCTGGCGCGTCGTGTGAAACCACTGGAACCAGAAATATCCCGTGTTGAGGACGCCGATCCCCGTCGATTGCCCCACGGCGAAAGTCGCGGCGAGCATGAGCGGCGGCAGCCCCCAGATCAGAAAGCGATTGCGCCGTCGATCGTCGGCTGTGCCGGCGAGCTTGGTGAAGGTGGCGACGACGTGATCGAAGCTGAAGCACCAGCTATGAAAGACGAGGAGCGGCAGAAACAAGGCCGGCTGAACGGCCACCGCGCCGCCCATCGCGCACGCGAGCAGCGTGACGCCGAAGATCAGGGTCAGATCGAAGGCAGGATCTTTGAGCCACGTGCGGGCCACGACTACGTCGGTGGCGGCGGCATCGGGTCGAGCTGGCACTTGTTGTTGATACAGCTGGCGGGCCGCGATTGATCGCAGTCGCTGTTGGTCTTGCACGCCTGACCCGGATTGGCCTTCTTCTTGTCGACCGACGTGTCGGCGGTGGCATAGCCGGCGCCGACGGCGAGGCCGAGGAGCAGCGCCCACAGAATGGATCGTTTGCTCATGTGATCTCCTACGTGACCGGGTGGACGGGCACGAGCTCGCATTTGGAGTCGCGGCACCTTTGTGCGCGGCTCGATTGATCGCAGTCGACGTCCACCTTGCAGGCGCCGCCGGTCTTGACCTTGCCGCCGGCTTCCTTGGTTTGATCCTTCTTCTTGTCGACGGAGGTGTCGGCGCTTGCCGCGGCGCTCAGCCCCACGGCGAGCGCCAGCGCGCAAAGAATTTTTCGCATGCCACATCTTCGCATGGATCCATTTAACGGGGGGCCGGCCAAACCGATCTATAGTCGCCGGCGCATGGCGCGCGCGAAGTACGACTGCTCGAGGTGCGTGGCGTATTGCTGCTCGGTGTATGACGAGGTGCAGGTCGATCGGCGGGACCTCGCGCGGCTCGCTCGGCATTTCGGCGTGAGCACGCGCGCGGCCACGGCGCGCTTCACCAAGCTCGTGCGCGGCACGCGGGTGCTGCGGCGCAAACGCGATTCGCTGTTTGGATGGACGTGCGGGTTCCTCGATCCGAAGTCGCGCGCGTGCGGGATCTACGACGCGCGGCCTCGCGTGTGCCGCACGTGGCCGGAGCACGGCGACGGCTGCGTCTATTACGACCTGCTCGAGTTCGAGCGCGAGCAGCAGGGGGACGATCGCGTGGTGGCGCTCATCCAGATCAAGCCGTTCAAGCGCAGACAGTGACGTCCAAGCCGTCGCACCAACGTTCCTCAAAGGTGTATGTTGTAAAGTAGTGCACCACCGAGAGTCGCTCGCTTCGCTCTCCTGTGCGCTGGCGCTGGCCGGCTGCTCCGCTCCCCTGACGCCGATTGTTTTTCAGGAAGTCACGAGCGATCAAGTCCCGATGGTCGAGCATCAATACCCGGGCTTCATCGCCGGAGCCGGCGCAGCGGTGGGCGACGTGGATGGCGACGGGCGCGCCGACGTCTACCTCGCCGGCGGCGGGCTCTACCTGAACCGCCCCGATGCGCGCGGATTTCTGCTCGCCGCCTCGAGCGCGATTCCGGCGCCGGACCTGACGCCGATCGGCGTCGCGCTCGGCGACTTCGACCGGGACGGCGATCTCGACCTCGCGCTGTGCGGCCACGGCGGCGCGCGGCTGTTCGTCAATGACGGCAACGGGAGCTTCCACGACGGCACCGCCGCGGCGGGCGTCGCCGGATCCGCCGACGACCTCAGCATGAGCGTCGCCTGGGGCGATCTCGACGGCGACGGGTACCTCGATCTGATCGTCGCCAACTACGGCATTCCGCGCGACGGGAATCTCGACGCGCAGCAGAGCCGGCTCTATCTCAATCGGCGCGACGGCACCTTCGCCGCGCTGCCGCCGCCGCTCGGTCAATCGACGCTGACGGTGCGAGCCCTGTTCGCGACGTTCGCCGACTTCGACGGGGACGGGCTGCTCGATCTCCACGTCGCCGACGACGCCGAGATCCCGTTTCTCGACGCGACCCGGCCGCGCCACGACCTCGTGCTGCTCAACCGCGGGCTCGACGCCTCGGGCCAGCTCGCGCTCGTCGAGTCGTCAGCGCCGCTCGGCCTCGACAATCCGCGCGCGACCATGGGCTGCGCCGTCGGCGACAGCGCGCGCGGGCCGGGTTGGGAATTGCTGTTCGCCGATCTGCAAGCCGAGTGGCTCTACCACGGCCCGGGCGCGGGCGCGCCGTTCTCCGACGTCACGCAGGCGAGCGCGATCGATCTCGCGGGGCCGCCCAAGGAGTCGTGGGTGAACTGGGGCGGCGCGTTCGCCGATCTCGACGGCGACGGATTCGAAGACGCGCTCGTCGGCCAGGCGCCGCTCCATCCGGGGCAGCCCGGCACCGACACGCTCGGGCCGCTGCTCTTGCGCAATCGCGGCGGATCGTTCGCGCTCACGCGCTACGCGTTCGGAGGGCCGATGCGCGCGCACGCGATCCTGCTCGCCGACCTCGACGGCGACGGCGACGACGACGCGATCGTCGCGCCGTTCGCGGATCGCTTCCGCTTCTTCGTGAACCAGACCGCGCCGCGGCGCTACGTGCGCGTCGAGCTCGACGCCACCGTGAGCGCGCCGGGCGCGGCGGGCGCGGTGGTGATGGTGAAGAGCGGCGGCGTCACGCAGAAGCGCATGCGAGTCGCCGGCGGCCAGCCGCACTCGTCCGGCGAGGAGATCCTCGACTTCGCGCTCGCCGGCGCGAGCGTCGCCGACGTCACGATCACGTGGCCGAGCGGCGCCGTGCAAACCGTTCCTGGAGTCGCCGCTCCGGCGTCGGTGAAGATCAGCGAGCCGCGGTGGATCACGCTCTCGAACGCGCGTCCCGCCGCCGACGGCGCGACCCAGGTCGTCGCCACGGTGGACGTCGCCGGCGCGGGGCTCGGCGCCGCCGGTAGCAAGGTCCGCTGGACGGCCGCCGGCGCATCGCTCGATGCAGTCGCCGACGGCACGGGCGTCGCGACCTTCGATCTCCCGCCGCGCACGTCGCCCGGTGCGCTCCAGGCCACCATCACCGTGGACGGGCGGGTGCTGCCCGCGCACCCGGCGCTCGACTACCACTGACGACGACGACGCCGGGCGCCACCTGCGGCATTTTGCCGCAGATACGAGCGAAGCGCGTCGTGAGCTCGACGCGCCATACCGGTGACGTCACGGCGCGGCGTCGAAGCCGTGCGCGCGCAGCAGCTCGCGCGTGGACTGGAACTCCGGCTGCGCCGCGCGCGCGCGCGCCACGTGACGCAGGAGCCCGGCGACCAGCGCGTCCGTGCGCGCGCGCTTGACCAGGATCTCGACCGCCGCCGCCGACACCTCGTCGTGATCGTCTCGCAGCGCGATCAGCGCCACGTCGTCCATGTCGGCGTAGCCGAGCCGCCCGAGCGCGCGCACGCACGCCGCGCGCGCCGAGTGATTCGTCGAGCGCAGGTTCACGAGGTAGAGCTGCTCGAGCGCGCGCCGGTTGCCCGCGTCGGCGAACGCCCACGCCCGTCCCAGGACCGGCGCCGTCACCGGCGGCTCGAAGCGCTGCGCCAAGTGCGCCATCAGCTCGTCGCGCACGCGCGGCGGCGTCTCGTGCTCGAGCTTCTGCTGATCGACCGGGTTCATCTCCGGCACCTCGATCGCGGCGAGCAGCTTCTTCGCGGCGTCACTCAGCGCTTCGGGCATCGCGTCCTCCTGAACGTCATCGCACGTAGTGTGAAGCAAACACGGCGGTGAGCGCGTCGTTTCCGTCGGCGTCGTTCACGTCCCACACGCGCTTGCTCTCGCGCGCGCCCATCGTCGTCGAGGTGCCGTTGCGCATCAAGTTCGGGTTCGTGCCGTTGCGGGTGGTGCCCGACGGTGGATTGTAGTGTCCTCCGTTCGGCACCTTGGCGGTCAGGTGGTGCCCGATCTCGTGCGCCGCGCTGTAGGGCCCGCCGACCTGGTTCATGAACGACGTACCATAGAGCGCGCTGGTGTTGGCCGTGCCGTTGTTGTCGCCCCACGACCAGCCGCGGTCGCCGGTCGACAAGGCGCCGGCGTGGAACAGGCGCAGCGTGTTGTTGTCGATGGTCGGGTACATGGTGCAGATCTGCGTGACGTCGTCGGGGCCGCCGCCGACGGGCGGGTGAAAGTCGATGGTGAAGCCGACGCCCGCGGGCGGATCGATGACGTTGAGCGTATCGCCGCCGTTGGTCACGGCGACCGCGTTGGCCGTGGCGGGGATGGTGCCGATTGACGTGAACATCCAGATGCCGAGGCGTCCCCAGATCTCGCGGATCACGGCCAGCTCGCTCCACACCTGCGCCGGGGTGACCACGCCCGTCGCCGACGGCGCCGCGCCCGAGGCCGTCGGCGCCGCGCGCAAGATGTAGATCTGCAGCGAGACGCTCTTCCGCTCGTCGGGGCTGCGCTGAAAGATCGGCACGCCGCCCGTGTCCGCATGCACGCCGGCCGCCGGATCGTACTCGGCGAACAGCTCGCTGAACTGATCGGCGCGGCGCACGCGATGGTTGCTCTGACCAAAGGTGCGCACCAGCCCGCCGTCGGGGATGCCGGCCGGCAGCCCGCTGTGCGTGCCCTCTTGCGTGTCGTCGTGATCGGCGACCAGCATCACCGCCTTGGACTCGAACAACCCCGAGTTGGCGGCGGTCTCGACGCACGTGAGCGTCTGATCCGCCGGCGTGTCGGTGAAGTTGGCGCCGCCGGTGAAGCGCGCGCGCCACTTGAGGGTGACGCGGCCGCTGGCCGACGGATCGTCGACGCGGAACGAGAAGCGCCGCGTGTCCGCGCCCACGAAGTTGTTGGCGGCGGCTTCATCGTTGAACAGCGCGTTGGTGCTGGCATTGAACGCGTTGTCCCAGAGCCCGAAGCGCACGAACGTGGTGACGCTGCCGCCCGCGTCGAGCACCTGCACGCGCGGGTTGCCGCGGATCTGAATGGTGGCGGTGCTGCTCTGGTTCGCCGTCACGGCCACGTTGCCGTTGCCGTTGGTGTAGCGCGGCGCGGTTACCGTCGCGGAGTAGCTGCCGTTGGGCAGGTTGTTGAAGGTGGCCGCGCCCGACGCGTCGGTGGTCTGCGTGAACGACGACGCGGAGCCGCTCAACTGCACGGTCGCGCCGCTCACGCCGCGGTTCGTGCCGGCGTCGGTGACGTTGACGATCAAGTTGCCGGGGCTCGGCGCGAGCTGGACGTCGACCTGCGTGGTGCTGGCCGCGACGGTGGCGCTCGCCGTGCCCGGCTGGAACGTGTTCGCGGTAATCGAGAGCGTGTACGATCCGGCGCGCAGCTGCGCCAGCGTCGCGTCGCCGTTCGCGTCGGTGGTGCCGGTCCCCGCGGTGGGGCCGCTCGCCTGGATCCGCGCGCCCGGGATCGCGGCGCCGCTCGGATCGTGCACGTGCACGAGGAGATCGCCGACGACCGGCTGAAGGGCGACGGTGGCGGCGGCGGTGGATCCGACGGACACGGTTGCGGTGCCGCTGCCGTTCTGGAAGTTGGGCGCGTTCGCCGCGATCGTGTAGCTGCCCGGCGCGAGCGCGGGGAAGCGCGCGACGCCCGCCGAGTCGGTGACCGCGGTCGCGGACGCCGGCCCGCTCAGCGTCACCACCGCGAGCGGGAGGCCGCTCGAGTTGGTCGCGTCGCGCACCGTCACGTTGAGCGCGCCCGTCGTCGGCGTGAGCGTCACCGACGCCGCTGAGGAGGCCGACGACGTCACCGTCGCCGAGCCGCTCCCGTTGCTGAAGTTGGTCGCGCTCGCGGCGATGGTGTAGCTCCCCGCCGGCAAGCCGCTGAACTGCGCGTTGCCCGAGCCGTCGGTCGTTCCCACCGCCGACGAGGCGCCCGACAGCGTGACCGTCGCGCCGGCGATCGGATTGCCGCTCGTGTCGACCACGCGGACGATCAGGTCGCCCGGCGGGTCCGTGCTCGGGCCGCCGCCGCCTCCTCCCCCGCCGCCGCCTCCGCCTCCTCCGCCCCCGCTTCCGCCGCCGCCCGCGCCGCCCTCGTCGAGGATCACGTCGCTGGAGCCTTCGACGAGCTGTCCCTGCCCGCCGCAGTGCTTCGACGGATCGTTCATCCGGAAGGCGGCCTTCCCGTTGATGAATACCGTCGGGCTGCCCTGCTGCGCCTGCCACATGTTGGGGCCGCAGCACGGCGCGTGGATGCCCACGTCGTCGACGCGCACCGCCGGGCGCCCGTTGACGAACACGTCGGGGGAGCCCTGGATCGCCGGCCCGATCGCCGGATGCGGGCAACCCGGGCAACCGTGCGCGTCCGCCTGGACGTTTGCCTTGTCTCCGAGACGCCCTTGCCCGGGCATTGCACCCCCCTTTGCATTTATCGCAAAACGGGTTGCAAAGTTGCTTCAAAACGCCCGCAAAGTGGTCTCGACTTTCACGGCTTCCATTCGCCGGCGGGCTGCGCGGTCGCGACGTTCAATCGATTGAAGACGTTCGTGAGCCCGATGAACAGCAGCAGGCCCGAGAGCGCGCGCTCGTCGTAATGGCGCCGCGCCTCGTTCCAGACTTCATCGGGCACCGCGTCTTCGCGATCGGCGAGGCGCGTGACCGCTTCGGCGAGCGCGAGCGCCGCGCGTTCGGCGTCGGTGAAATACGGCGCGTGGCGCCACGCCGCGACCGCGAACAGCCGCTCGGCCGTCTCGCCCGACTTTTGCGCGAGGCGTACGCCGCCGTCGATGCACGTCGCGCATCCATTGATCTGGCTCGCGCGCAGGTGGATGAGGTGCAGCGTCTTCTGCGCGACATCCGATTTGCCGACGGCGGCTTGCAGCGCCTGAATCGCCGTCATCGCTTCGGGGATGATGAACACCGGGTTCTTCATTCGTGCTTGCATGGGCTCCTCCTGTCACATCGGTCCGAGCTCGACCGTCAACCCTCTGACGGATGGCGAAGCGCGGTTGTGACAGCGCGAAAAAAACGGTGACGAATGAGCCAGGACGATTGGTTGACGAAGCAGTTCGAAGCGAATCGCGATCATCTGCGGGCCGTGGCGTTCCGCATGCTGGGCTCGCTCGCCGAGGCGGACGACGCCGTTCAAGAGGCGTGGCTCAAGCTCGCGCGCAGCGACACGGCCGACGTGCGGAACCTCGGCGGCTGGCTCACGACAGTCGTGGCGCGCGTGTGCCTCGACCTGCTGCGCGCGCGCCGCTCGCGCCGTGAGGAGGCGCTCGCGCCGGCGGCGTCCGAGCTCGCGAACGACGCGCGCGATCCCGAGCGCGAGGTCTCGCTCGCCGACTCGGTCGGGCCCGCGCTGCTGGTCGTGCTCGAGACGCTTCAGCCGACCGATCGCGTCGCGTTCGTGCTGCACGACATGTTCGATCTGCCGTTCGAGGAGATCGCGGGCATCGTCGGGCGATCGCCGGCGGCGGTGCGGCAGGCGGCGAGCCGCGCGCGGCGGCGGGTGCGCGGCGCGCCCGAGCCCGAGCGCGACGCCGCCCGGCAGCGCGCGGTCGTCGACGCGTTCCTCTCGGCGTCGCGCCACGGCGACTTCGACGCGCTCGTCGCGGTGCTCGCACCCGACGCGGTCCTGCGCGCCGACCCGCGCGTGCTCGAGGTCGCGGCCACGAACAAGTGGGGCGAGGCGCCCGCGCTCGCGCCGGAGATCCGCGGCGCGCGCGCGATCGCCGAGACGTTCAAGGGGCGCGCGCGCGGCGCGCGGCCGGCGCTCATCGACGGCGACGCGGGCGCGGTGTGGGCGGTCGGCGGCGAGGTTCGCTCCGCGTTCGTGTTCGCGATCGAGGAGGGAAAGATCGTCGAGCTCGATCTCGTGATGGAGCCGGCGCAGCTCGACCGACTCGTGATTCAGATCCTCGGCGCGCATTGACGGCGGACCGCTCGAAGGCGGGACGTTGTAGACTGCGGGCGTGCCTTCGCGCCGCGATCAGCCGACGGAGCCGACGCAGACCGGCGGCGCCACGCCGGCCGAGGGCGTGCCCGACGGCGGGCTCCTGCTGGTCGCCGGCGAGGGCATGCTCACCACGTTTCCGCTCGCGCGCGACGAGATCGTGATCGGCCGCGGCGCCGACTGCGACGTGGTGGTCGAGCACGCGACGCTCTCGCGCCGCCACGCGCTGCTCCGGCGCGGCCCGCCGGTCACCGTCGAGGATCTCGGCTCGAAGAACGGGACGCGCGTGGCGCGCAAGCGGCTCGAGCGCGGCGAGCGGGCGCTGCTCGCCGTCGGCGAGAGCTTCCACATCGGCCGCTTCTCGTTCGTGGTGGTGCACGCGCCGCGCTCGCGCTCGCTGTCGACGCGGGGCTCGGCCGCCGAGGCGCTGCGCGTGCTCGATCCCACCGCCGAGCGCGCCACGTCGCTGGTGCGCGACATCGCTCAGAGCGGCGTGAGCGTGCTCATTCTCGGCGAGACCGGCGTGGGCAAGGAGGTGCTCGCCGACACGCTGCATCGGCTGTCGGGCCGCACCGGCGCGTTCGTGCGCGTCAACTGCGCCGCCGTCGCGCCCTCGCTGTTCGAGAGCGAGCTGTTCGGCCACGAGAAGGGCGCGTTCACCGGCGCCGAGCACACGCGCGCCGGGCTGCTCGAGGCCGCGCACCGCGGGACCATCCTGCTCGACGAGGTGGCCGAGCTGGAGCCGGCGGCGCAGGCCAAGCTGCTGCGCGCGATCGAGACCCGCGAGGTGCTGCGCGTGGGCGGCGTCAAGCCGGTGCCGGTCGACGTGCGGTTCGTGGCCGCCACCAACCGCGATCTCTCGAGCCAGGTCGGGCGCGGGCGGTTTCGCGACGATCTCTTCTTCCGGCTCGACGGCGTGACGCTGATGATCCCGCCCTTGCGCGAGCGCCGGCAGCAGATCGCGCCGCTCGCGCTCGAGCTGTTGCAGGCGGCGGTCGCGCGCCCGCCGTCGCGCGCTCCGCTCAAGCTCGAGCCGGAGCTGCTCGCGCGCCTGGCCGAGCACGACTGGCCCGGGAACGTGCGCCAATTGAAGGCGGTGCTCGAGCGCGGGCTCCTGCTCGCGCGCGGCGGCGAGCTCGGCGTGCGCCACCTGACGCTCGAGCCGGCGAGGGCCGCGCCGCCGGCGCCGGTGAGCGCGCCGCAGCCGGAGCTGAACGCCGACGAGCAGCGCGCGCGGCAGCAGATCCTCGACGCGCTCGAGGCCTGCGCCGGCAATCAAACGCGCGCCGCGAAGAAGCTCGGCATCTCGCGCGCGACGCTCGTGAACAAGCTCGCGCTCTACCGAATCCCGCGCCCGCGCAAGTAGCGTTGCCCAGGCGAACTGTCCAGGCGACTCGCCTGGACGTGACCGCCCACCGCCGCGGATTCGCCCGCCGAACGGCTGGCGCGCGGGTTGCTCGGTGAGCGGGCATGAGCGATCGCAGAGATCCCTTCGGCGCGTTCTATTTCACGGTCGAGATCTACGGCGAGAACCTCTCGTATCCGTTTCGCAGCTGCTCCGGGCTGCGGGACGAATCCACCGTCGTGGAGATCTCCGAAGGCGGACGGCTGCACCCGCACAAGCGCATCGGCGAGGTGAAGTATCCGAACCTCGTGCTCAAGCGCGGCTTCTGCATGGCGACCTCGGAGCTCTACAAGCTGCGCCAGGCAGCCAAGAACAACATTCCGGCGTCGCCCAACAACTCGCCGCGCTTCAGCGGTGTGATCACGCAGCTTGGCTCGGGCAGCGCGCGCGCCCGCTGGCGATTCCTCGGCGGCTGGATCTGCAAGTGGGAAGGCCCCGACCTCGACGCCTCCAAGAACGAAATTTCGATCGAGTCGATCGAGATCGCGCACGAGGGACTGGAGATGCTCAAGGAGAAACCGGCCACGTGACGAGTCATTCGGCGCCGCGGGCGCGCAGCTCGAGCCACGCTCTCGTGCGCGCTCGATCGCGCGCGCCGAGCGGACCCGATTGCGCCAGCTCCTGCTCCGCTCGCCGCGCGAGGGCGCGGGCCCGCGCGGCCTGGCCCGACGCCGCCAGCGCGCGCGCCAGCTCGAAGCGCGCCGTGCCGCGGCTCGAGGGCGCCATGCCCGGGCGCTCTTCGATCGCCAGCGCGCGCTCGAGCCGCGCCACCGCCTCGGCAGCCGCGCCGCGCGAGAGGTCGCAGCGCGCCAGCACCACCAGCGCCAGCGCGAGCCCCGGATCCTCCTTCACCCGACCGCGCTCGTAGGTCTCGGCCGCGGGCAGCATGCGTCGCCGCGCTTCGTCGCAGCGCCCGTGGCGTGAATCGAAGTCGGCGAGCGCCACGCCGGCGGCGAGCGTGTCCATGTGCTGCGGCCCCTTGATGAGGTTGTACGTGTCGACCGCCCGCTGGTAGGCCTCGCGCGCGCCGGCGAGCTCGCCGCGGTCCTCGAGCACCTGGCCGAGCACGTGGCTCTCGAACGCCACGTCGGAGTGCAGCTCGCCGTAGGTGCGGCGCATGATGGCGAGGGCGGTCTGCACCTGGTCGAGCGCCTCGTCGAGGCGGCCCTGCAGGCGCGTGATGATGCTCAGGTTGGCGAGCGCGTGCGCGACCAGCGGGTTGTCGGGCGCGAGCAGCTCGCGGCGGATGGCGAGCACGCGCTCGTAGGCGCGGCGCGCCTCGTCGAGCCGGCCTTGCGACTCTTCGAGCACGCCGAGCACGTTGACCGCCGCCGCGGTGCGCAGCGATCGCGGACCGAACGCGCGCTCGTCGATGGCGATGGCGCGCTCGACGAGCTGACGCGAGCGCGCGTACTCGCCGGAGCGGCAGGCGTACAGCGCCATGCGGGCGAGCACCACGCCGGTCTGCGGGTGATCGGCGCCGAGCGCCTCGGTCGAGGCGCCGAGCAGCTCGTCGGCGAGCGCGTTGCGCGCGGGGTAGTCGCCGTTGTGCGCTAGCGCGTCGAGCAGCTCGAGCGTGGCGGCGAGCGTGCGCGGATCCTTCGGCCCGACGGCGCGCGTCAGCAGGGCGCGCGCCTCGGAGAGCGCGGGCAGCGCCTCGACGTGCTTTCCGGCGTTGGTGAGCGCAGTGCCGCGCGCGGCCAGGAGCGCG
>DASREC010000061.1:0-7390 GCA_035652295.1 Polyangia bacterium | reverse complement strand
TGGGCGCGGGTCAAGCCGGGCGCTACTCCTCCTGCGGCGCGCTCCAGTCGATGAGCGCGATGTCGTCGCTGTCGTCGGGATCGTCGGCGGGCGGGCGGAAGCGATCGAGGAAGCTCAAGCCGATCGTGCCGTCGACGCCGTCGGGCAGCTCGGTGATCGCCACCTCGACGTCGAGGGCGCGCGCGCCGCCGACGGTGAGCGACGGCAGCGTGCCGAGCGAGGCCGGCTTCCAGACGTCGCCGACGTCGACGTCGATCGACTCGCCGGCGATCGGCTGCACGCCGAGCTGCGCCGCCAGCGAACGCGAGATCGTGGTGTACGCCGAGTCCGGCGTGACGAGGAAGCGCGCGCGGATCTTCCCGGCGACCACCTTGCCGTCGAGCGCGTGCGGATCCTGCCAGCTCGCGATCAACACGCTGCCGGTGCCGTCGCGACGGCAGCCGCGCTGCGCCGCCAGCATCACCACGCGGCCGCGCGTCGACTCGGCGTCGTCGGCGTGCTCCCACACGTATTGCTCGAGCGGGCCGAGCGCGCGGCACGGCTGGCCCTTGCGCTCGTAGAGGCGCGACAGGCTGAACGGCGTGCCGTCGGAGGACGGCAGCAGCACCAGCGACTGGCGGTAGTCGCTCGCCGCGCGATCCCAATCTTTCAGCTCCTCGTACGCCGCCGCGCGCCACCACCAGTAGTCGTGATCGCGACGGTTGTGCTCGATCAGCCGCGTGCACTCGGCGATCGCCTGCGGATACTCGTGCAGCCGCTCGTGCGCCGTGTACGTCGCCCAGCGCAGGCGGAACCAGTCGCCGCACTTGGCGAAGAACTCGTCGGCGTCGTCGAGCGCGCCGCGGTAGTCGCCGGCGGCGATCATCCCATCGGCGTAGTCGAGCGTCTTCTGCTTGTCGCAGCGGTCGGCGTGCGCGCGGTCGCGCAGGTCGAGGATCACCATCTTCTGCGTGCCGTAGTCGAACGGCTTCTTGCGGGTGGCGAAGAAGAGCGCGACCCACGACGCCAGCGCGGTGGCGGCGAGCATCACCAGGCTTGCGGCAAATTGCCGCAAGAGCCGCTTGCGCCCGGCGCACCTCCAGCAGTGCGGCTCGGTGCCCGAGTAGACGATGCAGATCTCGCACAGCTCGGCGCGGCACTTGAGGCACGCGGTCACCGCCGGTGACGACGCGTGTCGGGAGCACGCCGGCCCGCTCCCCTCGGCTCCGCGGTACGCCATGATCGATCCTTAACAGACTTTGCGCGCGTTTGCCCTCGTGAGTCGCCGGCCGCTGTGAAATGATGCGGGCGTGGCGCGCGCGCGCAAGAAGTCGAGCTTCCACCACGGCGATCTGCGGCGCGCGCTGCTCGACACCGTCGTCGAGATCATGGCGCGCGAAGGGCCGCAGGCGATCACGCTGCGCGAGGTGGCGGCGCGCACCGGCGTGACCCACGCGGCGCCGTACCGCCACTTCTCCAGCAAGGAGAAGCTGCTCGCCGCCGTCGCCGAGGAGGGGTTTCGGCTGATGCGCGCGCAGATGCTGGAGGCGATGGTGCGGCGCGGCTCCGATCCGCTCGAGCGCTGGGAGGAGCTGGGCGTGAGCTACGTGCTGTTCGCGGTGCGGCAGCCGTGTCACTTCCGGCTGATGTACACGGCGGAGCTGGCCGACCGCTCGGAGCACGCGGCGCTGCGCGACGCGGCGGCGGCGGCGTATCGGCTGCTGCTCGACGTGGTGATCGAGTCGCAGGAGCGCGGGCGCGTGCGGGGCGGCGATCCCAAGCAGCTGGCGGCGACGGCGTGGGCGATGATGCACGGGCTGGCGGTGCTGCTGATCGATCGGCAGCTCGGCGGCGGCAAGGTGGCGCTCGACGAGGCGGAGGCGGCGGCGCGCTTCGCGTCGCAGACGCTGCGCAACGGGCTGCAGCCGGCGGAGGCTAGACCTTCGCGCCGTCGATGAGGATGGTCGCGCCCGGCCCGCGCTGAGCGCCGCGGTGCACGCCGGCGAGCGCCGGCGTCGCGTCGATCATCACCAGCCCGCCGAGGATCAGCGAGCCCGTGGCGCCGAGCTGCGCGCGGTTGTTGCTGGCGCGAAAGTTCAAGAGCCGCGCGCGCTCGAGCTCGAGGCGCGCGAGCGAGCAGTTCTCGAACACCACCTTGAGCAGCTCCGAGCCGGTCAGCTCGACGGTGCCGAGCGCGCTGCCGCGAAAGATGGTCTCGTTGATTGCCGAGTCGACGAACGCGAACCGCTCGATGCGCGCGCCGGCGACGCGCGACGCCATCCACATGGTCTTGGCGCCCTCGACGCGGCCGAGCTGCGCGCCGTCGAGGATCACGCCGCTGGCGATGAGCTGCCCCATCGCCACGCGCTGAAGCTTCGCCTCGGTGAAGTCGAGCCCGTCGGTGACCAGCATGTTCCACGCGAGCTCGCCGCCCGACGCGCGCGAGAAGTCGACCTGCTTGGCGTTCTTGCCGCTGAAGGCGACGCGATCGATCGCCGCCGAGTCGAACGACACCGCGGCCAGCTCGCAGTCGGTGAGCTCGACGCCGGCGAGCCGCGCGCCGCGAAACGTACACTCGGTGATCTTCCACAGCCTCCCGGCGATCGACGTCAGCTCGGCGGCGGCGAGGTGGCACAGGTTGAGCGTGACGTCGTCGGCGGCCACGCCCTCGACGCGCGCCTTCGCCAGGTTGGTGCGCAGGAGCACCGCGCCCGAGAGCTGCACGCGCGCGAGCGACGCGCGGCGCAGATCGGTGCGCCCCAACTTCGCGCCGCGCAGATCGGCGCCGTCGAGGATCGCGTCGACCAGGCGCGCGCCGCCGAGATCGGCGCCGTGCAGATCGGCGCCCGCGAGATCGACCGTGACGTTGCCGAAGCGCCGGTTGAACTCGGCCACGTCGCCCTTGGCGAGCAGCCGCGCGGCCTCGACGTTCATCGCGGCAGCTTTCCGCCGGCGTAGATCGTGCCGTCGAGGATCACGGTGGCCGCCGAGTCGTCGAGGCCCTTGAAGCTGGCGCCGTCGAGCTTCGCGCCCGAGAAGATGACTTTTTGCTTGAGGCGCGCGCCGTCGAATTTGACGTTGCGCAGATCGGCGTCCTTGAACACGCAGTGATCGATGGTCGCGCCCGAGAGGTCGGCGCCGTCGAGGAACACCTTGCGGAAGCTCGACTCGCGCAGGATCGCGCCGCGCAGCGACACGCCCTCGAGGTGCGCGTTGTCGAAGTCGGCGTCGTTCATGTCGGCCTCGATCCACTGCGCCTTGGACAGATCGCTGCCGATGAAGATCGGCGACGACCACTGGTTCTTGGAGAAGACCGCGCCGCGCACCGACGACTTCGAGAGGTTGAGCGTGTAGGGCCCGCGCAACTCGACGCGCACGCCGTCGAGCTTCGCCTCGATCGCGCCGGCTTGCGACAGGCGGCAGTCGGCGAGCTGCGCGTTCGAGAGCGTCGACTTCGACAGATCGATCTTGTCGAGCTGGCACTGGTGGAACAGCACGCTCACCAACTCGCTCTCGGTGACGTCGGCGTCGCGCAGATCGCAGTCTTGAAAGCGCGCGCCGTTCCAGCGCACGCGCCACAGCTTGGCGCCGCGCAGGTCGACCTTCTCCAGCATCGGCTGCTCGAGCTGCGTGCGGCTCAAGTTGGCCTTGCGCATGGTCGCGCCGCGCAGCGCCGCGCCGTCGAGCTTCGCGCCGTCGAGGTTGGCGCGCGTGAGATCGGCGCCCGATAAATTCGCGCCGCGCAGATCGGCGCCGTCGAGCTCGACCTGCATCAGGTTGCGCTCGTGCAGATCGGCGTTGGCGAGGTTCGCCCACGACGGGTGCGCGCGGCGGCCGGCGTTGTAGCGATCGACCTCGCCGCGCTGGAGCAGCGCCACCGCTTCGGCGTCCGGCTGCGTGGGAGGAGGCAGGGCCATGTTGATCCTCGGGGGCTCGGAGTGACACGCGGCGGCCAGCGCGCAGAACGCCGCCAGCCGCGCGGCGCGCTTCATTGCCCGCTGGGCTGTCCCGTCTGCGCCGCCGTGCTCGAATTTCCGAATGGCTGATCATAGTGCAGATCGGAGACGCGTTTGTCGAACTCGGGAAACTCGTTGCGCCGCATGTTGTGCTGCGCGACGCGCCCGATGCTGGTCACCTGGTCGACGGTCAGCTCGAAGATCCACGGATCCTGATCGCTCTCCGGATACTCGACGGCGAACATGATCCGCTGGCGCGTGCCGGCGAGCGTCTTGAGCATCTGGTACTGCTCGCGCGACATCACCAGCTCGTACATATGCGCGGTGTAGCCGCTCTGCGACGTCGACGGCGAGAGCGACGCCTCGTAGGTGCCCGACTGCAGCGTGAGCGACAGCGTCACCGGCCCGCCGCTCGACGGGAAGAACGTCACCTGCGCCAGCTCCTTGGTCCAGCGCGCCTCGGCCTGCGCCTGCGTCACCTGCGCGTTCTGCATCTGCATGGTGCGCGACGGCTGCACGTCGCTCACGTAGCCGAGCTGCAGGCGCACGTTCTCGTCCTCGACGGACGGGCCCTCGGGCTGCGTGCGGATCCAGTTGGACATGCCGTCGAAGCGGTTCTTCCACGAGTCGTAGGCGGCGCGGCGCGGCTTGTTCTGCGGCAGCTGCGCGATCAGCGGATGGACGATGGCTTTGCCGTCGGCGATCTCGAGCACCGAGGCGCCGGGCGCGTCGCGCAGCTGGCGATCGATCGCCTTCGACTTGCCGGTGGTGCCGTCGGCCTCGTCGTCCTGCGCGCGGTTCATCTCGGCCATCGGGCCCGACGCCGGCGTCACCACGATCAGGCGGTCGCGCGGCGTCTCGGTGGTGCCCGGCCACTCGGCGCTGATCGCGTCGCCGCTCTCCGGCACCATGTACACCGACGAGAAGTGCGAGTGACCGCTCATCGTCACCGTGATCTTCTGCTGCTGCACGGCGTCGAACACCTTGCGGCGGTTCTTCGCCAGCACGCCGAAGGTCATCTTGTCGAAGGTGTTGCCGCCGAAGCCGTCGGTGTTGAGCTGCTGAAGCGAGATCATCTTCTGCGCGCGGCCGAGCACGAGCGCATGGCAGAACATGGCGCGCCCGTTCGCGTCGAGCGACGTCCAGTTGTCGAGCAGCTTGGCCTGGTCGTCGGAGAGCGCCTCTTGCGCCGCCGGCAGATCGTCGAGCGACTCGAAGCTGCCGGCGCCGAGCCCCTCGGCGAGCGCCGAGCCGAGCACCACCGCGCCGAGCGCCGCCACCACCGCGCCCGCGATCGCCAGCGCCGGGCTGTGCGTCACCGCGCCCGCGACCAGCATGGCGATGCCGCCCGCGATCAGCGCGCCGCCGACGATCGCCGGCAAGAGCGATCCGATCACGCCCTGCGGCCGCACCTCCTTGCGCCCGAAGTCGACCAGCATGATCGAGTGGTCGCCGAAGCGCACCGAGTAGTCGAGCCACGGGTTGACGAAGAAGAAGTACATCATGCAGCAGGCTTCTTTGGAGATCAGCCCCGAGCCGCCGACGTCGATCGGGCTCATCATCGAGAGCACCGTCGACCAGCCGTACGGACAGTACGACTTCGGTCCGTACGCGAGCAGCGCCTCGTAGCGCGTGAGGTTGTAGTCGCTCGGCGTGAACGGGTTCTTCGAGTCCTCGTCCTCGGAGCCGAACGACGTCGGCCACGGCGGAAACGGATTGGGATGGAAGTCGTGATTGCCGAGCGAGGTGAACACCGGGCGCGGCTTGTCGCCGACGTAGCGCGGCAGGATCTTCTCGAGCACGAAGTACCAGAAGTTGGCGTCGTAGTGGTAGTGGCACTGATCGTTGCCGCCCATCTCCTCCCAGATGACTTTTTGCGCGAGCAGGCTGCGCGCCTGCTGGAGCAGCGGCTGCGGATCGCCCGAGCGGCCGGCTTGCACGAGCAGATCCTGGAGCGCGTCGGGCGTGACGTTGGGCGGCGAGAGCTGGATCTTGTGATCGTCGCTGGTGCTCGAGTAGTAGAGCCCGCGGCCGTAGTCGACGATGTCGCCGGTGAGCACGTACGCGTCGGCGTCGGCGCTCTCGGCGAGGTGCGAGAAGTTGCGGTTGTAGTTGTTCATCCGGCTGCCGACCGGGAACGAGTAGCGATCCGACTGGCCCTCGAGCACGCTGCAGTTCGACAGGTTGAGCAGGTTGTGCGCCGTCGAGTTGTGGATGTCGGTGAGGTGCGCGAACTTTTTCGGCAGATGATCGGCGGGCTGCACGATGAACGGGTGGCGCATGTGGATCTTGGCGTAGGCCTCGTCGCCGAGCGCCTTGCCGCGGGTGAAGAAGCTGCGCGCGTTGTCCTTCACCTTGTCCATGAAGCCGTCGTGGTGATGGCGCGACAGCCAGTGCAGCTCCATCATCTGCCCGACGGGGAACACCGACGACTTGAACAGCACGCGGTAGACGTCGGGGTAGTCGTCTTTCAGCTTGTCGACGACGATCGAGTGCATGCGGCAGGTGGTGACGGGGAAGATGGGCTTGTCGAGCGTGACCTGCGCGCCGTCGGTGCCGATGTGCGCGGGCTTCTCGGCCGAGACGCCCGAGCCGAAGTCGGAGAGCGACCACGCGTCTTGCGTGACGAACACCTGCGCGGCGCGCGCCTCGTCGAGGCCCTGCTCCGCCTCGTCGTCGGTCTCCGGATACGGATCCTGGAACGGGCGAAACTGCAGGTAATGGGCAAACGAGCCGGGTGAAACGTGAGCGTCCTTCTCCAGCGCGATGATGACCTCGAGGTACGTGTCGTCGCCCTGCGGGACGACGCACGGCGCGCCCAGCACCGGGAACAGGATGACCGCGTCGATCTCGTCGAGGGTCGCCTCGGCGTCGCCGTCATGCGCCTGCACCGCGCCGTTCGATGATCGCTCGTCGCCCATGCGCCGCTCCTAGCTGTCGAAGTCGATGCCCTTGTGGTCGGGGAACTTGATGTGCGCGCTGCCGGGAGGCACGTCGTCGATCTGGTACTCGCCGTTTTCGTCGAGCTCGCCCTCGACGGTGTTGCCGCCGACCAGCTTGGCCTGGAAGCGGGCGTAGCGCACCGGGCGATCGTCCTTGTCCTTGACGGCGATCTTGAGCGTGGTGCGGATCGAGAGGACGCCCGACTTCTTGGTGTCGCCGCCGACGGTGGCTTCGAAGTAGTAGTCGGGGAGGCGATCGCTCGGGCGGTCGGAGTGATCGTCGCCGCCGTGCGCGTCGTGGTTGTACTTCCACTTGATGTTGGTGGAGTCGCCGGTGGTCTTTTCGTTGATGGTCTCGACGTGCTCGTCGCCGTCGGAGGTCTTGAGCTCGATCGAGATGGCGGTGCCGGGCGGGTGCTCCTCGGTGGCGATCTGGATCTGCACTTCGTCGTCGGGGCCGCAGGCGTCGGTCGACCACGAGGCGAGCACCAGCTTCTTCTCGGGATCTTTCTT
>DASREC010000060.1:0-24521 GCA_035652295.1 Polyangia bacterium | reverse complement strand
GGCGCGCGCGGGCCGGTGCGCGATCGCATGGCGCTGGTGGCCGAGGAGCTGATCATCAACGGCATGTACCACGCGCCCGTCGACGAGAACGGCAAGCCGCTGTATCGCCACATGTCGCGCAAGGACCTCGCCAAGCTGGCGTTCGACCGCAAGGTAAAAGTCGCGTGCGCGTCGAACGGGCAGCACTTCGCGATCGCGGTGCGCGACGCGTACGGCACGCTCGACAAGGACACCGTCGTCAAGTTCCTCGCCAAGGGGACGTCGAAGTCGCTCGAGCCGGAGCAGCGCGAGTCGGGCGCGGGCCTCGGCCTGGTCACCGCGCTCAAGAACGCCAACAAGCTGGTCTTCAATCTCGCGCCGGGGACCGGCAGCGAGGTGATCGCGCTGTTCGATCTCGATCTGCTGGCGCAGGGGCGCAACGGCGTGCGCTCGGTGCACATCTTCGTCGAGCGACGCAAGCCGCGGGAGGCGGGCGTGCAGGTCGCGCCGCCGGCGCGCACGTCGCTGGCGCCGTTCGTCGCGGGCGCGCTGGCGATCGTGCTGATCATCTTCGGCGTGGTCGGCGTGGTGCGCAAGATGAGCGAGGCGCCGCCGGCCGCGGTGCACGCCGAGGTGGCGCTGCCGACGGGCGAAGGCGACTCGCGCGAGGTGCCGGTGCACATCGGCTCGAGCGATGTGAAGCTCAAGGTCGAGCGCAAGGGCGGCAACCTGGTCATCACCAGCGGCGAGTAGCACCGACGGAAAAGCGGTCGCGTGCTAGATTCGAAGGCGCATGGCCGACGGCGTTCCGTTTGGCAACTACCGCCTGCTGAGGCGGCTGGCCCGCGGCGGCATGGCCGAGGTCTTCCTCGCGCGCCACGTCGGCGTCGAGGGCTTCGAGCGCCGCGTGGCCATCAAGCGGATCCTGCCGCACCTGTCGGAGTCGGAAGAGTTCCGCGACATGTTCCTCGACGAGGCGCGGCTGGCGGCGCAGCTCACGCACCCGAACATCGTGCACATCTACGACTTCGGAAAATTCGACGACTACTACTTCATCGCCATGGAGTACGTCGACGGCATCGATCTCGGGCGGCTGATCCGCCAGGCCAAGGCGCGGCCGGTGCCGTTCGAGTTCGCCGCGCGCATCCTCGCCGACGTGTGCAGCGGCCTTCACTACGCGCACAACGTCTCCGACGGGCAGGGGCGCAAGCTCAACCTGGTGCACCGCGACGTCACGCCGCAGAACGTGCTGGTGACGTACGACGGCGTGGTGAAGCTGGTCGACTTCGGCATCGCCAAGGCGGCGTGGTCGGCGGGGCGCACGCGGCCGGGCGTGGTCAAAGGCAAGTTCGCCTATATGTCGCCGGAGCAGGTGCAGGGCCGCACGCTCGACGGGCGCAGCGATCTTTTCTCTGCGGCAATTTGCCTCTACGAGCTGATCACCGGCGTGCCGCTGTATCGCCGCGACGACGTGAACGCGGCGATGCGCGAGATCCGCGACGGCAAACCGATCGTGCCCGAGAAGTTTCGCGCCGACGTGCCCGACGCGCTCACCAGCATCTTGCGGCGCGCGCTCGCCACCTCGCGCGATCAGCGCTACGCGTCGGCGGGCGCGATGCAGCTCGACCTCGAGCGCTTTCTCAAGGAGTCGGAGGCGCTCGGCACGTCGCAGCTCCTCGGCGAGTACGTGCAGCGCGAGGTGCCGCGGCCGCCCGACGAGGACGCGGCCGGACCCGGGACGCAGGCGCAGCCGGCGGGGACGCAGCGGCAGGCGGCGGGCACGCAGCGGCAGGCGGCGGGCACGCAGGTGCAGGTTGCCGGCACGCAGTCGCAGCACGCGGGCACGCAGTCGCAGCACGCGGGCACGCAGTCGCAGGAGCGCGCCGATACCACGCGCGCCGATCCGACGCCGCCGCCGGGCGCGCTCACCGAGCCGCTCGTCGACGCGGAGGTCTCGCCCGCGCTGCCGGTGCACGCGGCCACCGACGATTCGCTGGAGCTGGCGATCACGACGCCCGGGCGCGCGCCCGAGGATGCGCCGACCAAACCGGTGGAGAGCCCGCGGCGCAAGCCGGAGCCGATCGATCGGCCGCCGTCGCACACAGCGGTGGTGCCGCCGTTGCAGGCGTCGAGCCGGCGGGCTTACGTGGCCGCGGCGGTGGCGGCAGTTACCGTGATAACGGTCGGGCTAATCGCGCTGCATCCGTGGTCGTCTTCGCAGGCGTCCATGACCACCATCGATCCCACGATAGGGCCGGGCGTCAGCGGTAATCCAGCGACGGAAAACAGCCCGCGCGTTCCCGATCCGAAGACGCAAAACGAACCGCAAAACGCGGCGCAAACCAAACCGCAAAACGAACCGCAAAACGGCACGCAAAACGGCACACAAAATCCACCGCAAAACACAGCCCAAACGAAAACGCAAAACGAGCCGCAAAACGGCACGCAAACCAAAACCCAAAACGAACCGCAAAACGCCGCGCAAACGAAGACGCCGGGGGGCGCGAAGACGGGCACCACCGCGCCGGTCGAGGACACGGCCGCGCCGGCGGCGCTCGACGTGGTCTCGCGGCCGGCGGGCGCGCGCGTCACCGTCGACGGCCACGAGCTGCCCAAGGCCACGCCGGTGCGCGCGCAGTCGCTGGCCGCCGGCACGCACCGCGTCTCCGTCGAGCGCAAGGGCTACCTGGCGCGCGAGCTGTCGGTGCAGCTCGGCGCGGGCGAGCACCGCACGCTCGACGTGGTGCTGCGCGCGGGCCAGACGCGCGGCCACGTCCCGCCGCGCGCCGCCGCCGGCTTCCTCACCGTGCGCACCGTCCCGTGGTCGAAGGTGTTCGAAGGCTCGCGCCTGCTCGGCACCACGCCGCTCGCCAACGTGCACTTGTCGGAGGGCTCGCACGCGCTCACGTTCGTCAATCCCGATCTGCCGCCGGTGCACAAGACCGTCACCGTGCGCGCCGGCGAGGAGTCCCGCTTGAGCTTCGAGCTGAAGAAATGAGCGAGCTGATGATCGAGCGGCGCGGCGCGGTGGCGCTGCTGACGCTGTCCAACCCGGCCAAGCGCAACGCGCTCGATCCGCCGCTGCTCGACGCGCTGTGCGCCGCGCTCGCGCGCCTGCCGGGCGAAGGCGCGCGCGCCGCCGTGCTCACCGGCGAAGGCGATCGCATGTTCTCGTCGGGCTACGATCTCGCCGCGCTGCCCGAAGGCGCCGTGCCCGGCGAAAATCCGCTGGCGCGCGCGCTCGCCGCGATCACCGACGGCGATCTGCCGGTGATCGCGGCGCTGAACGGCCCAGCGATCGGCGGCGGCTGCGAGCTGGCCGCCACGTGCGATCTGCGCGTCGCGCACCCGCAGGTGACGCTCACCATGCCGCCGGTCAAGCTCGGCATCGTCTACGCGCCGCGCGGGCTCGCCCGCTTCGTGGCGCTGATCGGCGCGTCGCGCACGCGCGAGCTGTTCCTCACCGCCGCGCCCGTCGACGCCGCGCGCGCGCTCGCGTGGGGCCTGGTCGATCGCGTGGTGCCGCCCGCCGACGTCTTGCCGGCCGCGCTCGCGCTCGCCGATGAGATCGCGCGCCACGCGCCGCTGGCGATCCGCGGGACGCGCCGCGCGCTCGAGCGCCTCCTGGCCGAGCTGCCGCCCGAGGCCGCCGCCGAGCTGGCCGAGCTGCAGCGCGCCGCCTGGATCTCCGACGACGCCCGCGAGGCGCGCGCCGCTTTCCGCGAGAAGCGCCCGCCGCGTTTTACCGGCAAGTAGAGCTCGCCCGCCGACTTGTTTACCGATCGGTAAAACCCGCCGCGCGGTTCGCCTTGACTCGCAACTCTTGCGTGAGTTACGGTCGCGCAGTCGGTAAGGAGGGCCTCATGCGCGCGATCCCGGCCTTCGTGGCGCTGATGCTCGGCGCGCTCGGCGCATGCGGCGCGTGCAGCCACTCGGACACGCTGCGCAGCGACGGTGGATCGCCGCCGGGCGCGCCCGACGCCGGGGCCGGCGACGGCGCGATCGCACCGCCGCCGTCGCCGTCGCTCGGCGCCACGCCGCACGCGGGCGGCGTCACCTTCCGCGTCTGGGCGCCGCACGCCGACGCCGTGTTCGTCGCCGGCGACTTCAACGGCTGGAGCGCCACCGCCAACCCGATGGCCGGCGACGCACACGGCGTGTTCAGCGCCGACGTGCCGGGCGCCTCGGTCGGGCAGGCCTACGAGTTCGTGGTGCAGCACGGCGCCGACACGCTCCACCGCGTCGACCCGCGCGCGCGCGCCCTCGACAACTACCAGGGCCACGCACTGATCGTCGATCCGAACGCGTTTACCTGGACGAATCCCGATTTCGCGCCGCCGCCCGTCGCGCAGCAGGTGGTCTACGAGCTGCACCTCGGCACCTTCAATCCGCCCGCCGGCGCGACCTACGGCGGCACGTGGGCGAGCGCGATGCAGAAGCTCGATCACCTGGCCGCGCTCGGCGTGAACATGCTTGAGGTGATGCCGCCCGGCGAGTTCCCCGGCGCGCACTCGTGGGGCTACAACCCGATCCTGATCGACGCCGCCGCCGACGTGTACGGCACGCCCGACGACGCGCGCCGCTTCATCGACGCCGCGCACGCGCGCGGCATGGGCGTGATCATCGACGTGGTCTACAACCACCTGTCGAGCCACACGCCGCTGTGGTGCTGGGACGGCGACTGCCTTGGCGCCGGCGGCAGCTACTTCTACACCGACGGGCGGCGCAACACGCCGTGGGGGCCGCGCCCCGATCTCGGCCGCGCCGAGGTGCGCGACTATTTGCGCCACGACGCGCTCCTGTGGCTCACCGAGTATCGCGCCGACGGGCTGCGCTGGGACTCGGTGGTCAACCTCCGCAACACCGATCTCGGCAACAACCCCGACGGCTGGACGCTGCTGCGCGACTCGAACGACGCCGTCCACGCGCTCACGCCCGCCAAGCTGCAGGTCGCCGAAGATCTGCAGACCGCCGACGTGGTCACGCAGCCGACCAACCTCGGCGGCGCCGGCTTCGACACGCAGTGGGACGCGGCGTTCTTCCATCCCGTCGACGACACGGTCATCACCGCCAACGACACCGACCGCTCGATGCCGGCGATCCGCGACGCCATCACGCACGTCTACAACAACACCGCCAGCCAGCGCGTCATCTACACCGAGGATCACGACGAGGTCGCCAACGGCAAGCAGCGCATCCCGGAGATGATCTCGCCCGGCGACGCGGGCAGCCTGATCGCGCGCAAGCGCTCGACGCTGGGCGCGGCGATCGCGCTGACGTCACCCGGGATCCCGATGCTGTTCATGGGGCAGGAGTTCCTCGAGAACGGCTTCTTCTCCGACACGCACCCGCTCGACTGGACCAAGACCACCACCTACGCCGGCATCCTGCAGCTCTACACCGACCTGGTTCACTTGCGGCAAAATGCCGCAGGCGCGACCCGCGGGCTGACCGGCGCGGGGGTGAACGTCTTCCACGTCAACGACGGCGCCAAGGTGATCGCCTACCACCGCTGGCAGGCGGGCGGCGCCGGCGACGACGTGGTGGTGATCGCCAACTTCGCCGACCGCGCGTTCACCGCCTATCAGATCGGCCTGCCGCGCGCCGGCACGTGGCACGTCCGCTTCAACAGCGACTCGTCCGCCTACTCGCCCGACTACGACAACACCTCGTCGGCGGACGTCACCACCGTCGCCGGCACGCGCGACGGCTACGCGCAGAGCGGCACTTTACCGCTCGGTAAATACGGCGTCGTGATCCTGTCGCAGTAGCGGGGACGCGCAAGCGGACCCCGCTATCCGGCAGCTTCCCCGCGCAGCGTTCTTGCAACACCTAAGGGGATGAGACCTCGACGGGAGACCGTGGTGATCACCGGCGCGTCGGCCGGCGTGGGGCGCGCGGCCGCGATCCGCTTCGCGCGCGACGGAGCGCAGGTGGCGCTGATCGCGCGAGGGCGCGCCGGGCTCGAGGCCGCGCGCGCGGACGTGGAGCGCGCCGGGGGACGGGCGCTCACCGTGCAAGCCGACGTCGCCGACGCGGCGGCGCTCGAGCAGGCGGCCGCGCGTGTGGAGGCCGAGCTGGGGCCGATCGACGTCTGGATCAACTCGGCGATGGTGACGGTGTTCGCGCCGTTCGCCGAGCTCACCGTCGAGGAGTTCCGCCGCGTGACCGACGTGACGTATCTCGGGCAAGTGCACGGCGCGATGGCGGCGCTCCGGCGCATGCGCGCGCGCGATCGCGGCACCATCGTGCAGGTCGGCTCGGCGCTGGCGTATCGCGGCATCCCGCTGCAGAGCGCCTACTGCGGAGCCAAACACGCGGTGCAGGGCTTCACCGAGTCGCTGCGCACCGAGCTGCTGCACGACGGCAGCCGCGTCTGGATCACCATGGTGCAGCTCCCGGCGCTCAACACGCCGCAGTTCGACTGGTGCAAATCGAAGATGCCGCGGCGCGCGCAGCCGGTGCCGCCGATCTACCAGCCGGAAGTCGCCGCCGACGCGATCCACTTCGCCGCGCACCACCGCCGGCGCGAGCTGTACGTCGGCGCGTCGACGGCGATCGTCATCTCCGGCAACAAGCTGGCGCCCGGCCTCGGCGACTGGTACCTGGCGCGCACCGGCGTCGACAGCCAGATGTACGACGGGCCGCAGCCGCGCGGGCGCCGCGACAACTTGTGGCAGCCGGCCGACGACCAGCGCGACTTCGGCGCGCACGGCGCGTTCGATGCGCGCGCGCACCGGCGCTCGCTCGAGCTGTGGGCCGTCAAGCACAAGCGCGCGCTCGCGGCGATCGGGCTCGCCGCGCTCACCGCGGGCTCGGTGGCGGCGCTGCGCCGTCGCTGAGCGGGCGGGCGCGCGCGGGCGGGAGCGCGATCGCGCGCGACGGACGCACGTCGGCGCCGAGCACGCGCCGCAGCTGATCGAGCGCGGCCGCGTGCTCCTCGCCGGTGTTGGCGGCGGCGCAGTCGCCCGGCACGATCAGCTCGAACCCGCGCATGTGCGCGTCGACCGCCGTGTACAGCACGCAGATGTTGGTGGCGAGCCCGGTGAGGATCAGCGTCTTCGACTCGAGGTGGCGCAGCAGGAGGTGCAGCGTCGTCGAGAAGAATCCCGACACCATCGGCTTGAGCACGAAGTAGTCGTCGTCCTCGGGGAGGAGCTGCTCGACGATCGGACGGCCGCGCACGCCGTCGCGCAAGCAGTGCTGCACCTGCTGATTGAAGTCGGAGCGCCAGCGCCCGAAGTTGTCGTTCACGTAGATCGCCGGGATGCCGGCCGCCTTGCAGCGGCGCTTGAGCGCGCGCAGCGCCGACGCCATCGGACGCGCGCGCGCGAGCAGCTCGTCGCCCTCGGGAAACTCGAGATCGTTGATCACGTCGATGAGCACGAGCGCCACTTCGTGCGTGTCGGGCGCGCTGCCGTGGAGATCGCCCATTCGCCTCTATTAATGATAGGCCGGCGCGCGCGAGGACGATCAGCCGGGCAGGCGCTCGCCCGCCACGTCGCGCAAGAGATACGCGCGGCGCTCGGCGGCGTCGCCCGGCCAGAGCGCGAGCGCGTGCATCAGCTTGGTGACCGCCGCCTCGAGGCCGAGATCGCCGCCCGAGATCGCGCCCGCCTCGGCGAGCCCTGCGCCGTTGGCGTAGAGCCCGAGGTCTACCGCGCCCGCGCGCGCCTGCGTCACCACCAGCACCGTCACGCCGGCGTCGACGAGGCGGCGCACCTCGGCCGCCACCGCGCGCGTGCGCGCCGGGACGTTGCCGACGCCGAACGCCGCCAGCACCACGCCGCGGATCGAGTCGTCGGCGCGCGAATCTCCGACGAGCCGCGCCAGCAGGCCCGGCTCCATGCCGGGCAGCACGTGGCACACGGCGACGCGCGCGTCGAAGCGTCCGTCGGCGGCGAACGGCTCGCGCGGCGTACGCAGCGTCGCGCCGATCTCGACGTCGAGCCCGAGCCGCGCCAGCGGCGGGCAGCCCGGCGACGCGAACGCCGCGTACGACCACGCGTCGCCCTTGGTCGCGCGGTTGCCGCGATAGAGCCGCCCGTCGAAGGCGATGCCGACTTCGGGCAGCGCGCGCGTCGCCAGGTCCACCGCGTCGACGAGGTTGCGCCGCGCGTCGGTGCGGATCTCGCCGAGCGGCCGCTGCGAGCCGGTGAGCACCACCGGACGGTCGAGCCCGCCGAGCGCGAACGACAGCGCCGACGCGGTGTACGCCATGGTGTCGGTGCCGTGGATGATCACGATCCCGTCGTGCGTCGCGCGCGCGCCGGCGATCTCGTCGGTGAGCGCCGCCCACTCGTCGGGCCCGAGATCCGACGAGTCGAGGTTGCACAGGATGCGCGTCTCGACTTCCGCCAACTCGCCGAGCTCCGGCACGCGCGTCAGGATCTCCTGCGTGTACGTATCGGGTTGCAGCGGCGCCGGGCGCCGGCCGCTCATGCCGAGCGTGCCGCCGGTGTGCAGGATGAGGACTCGCTTCACGCGCGCATCATAGCGCGTATTATCTTCGTCTCAGGCAAGGAGACGCGATGTCGATCGAACAGCAGCTCGGCGATCAGTTGAAGCAGGCGATGAAGGACAAGGATCAGCCCACGCTCGACGTGGTGCGCATGATCAAGACCAAGATCATGGAGCGGCGCACGGCCAAGGGGTTTACCGGCGAGGTAAACGACGCGCTGGTGCTCGACGTGATCGGCGCCTATCGCAAGCAGCTTCAGAAGGCGCTCGAGGAGTTCGAGAAGGCGGGCGACAAGGGCGCCGAGCAGGCGGCGCAGCTGCGCTTCGAGATCGCGTTCTGCGAGCGCTTTCTGCCCAAGGGGCTCGACGAGGCGGCGCTGCGCGCGCTGGTGACCGAGCGGATCGCGGCGCTCTCGATCAATGACGTGAAGCAGGTGGGCAAGCTGCTCGGCGACATCATGAAGACGCACAAGGGGCAGGTGGAGGCGAACGACATCAAGCGGCTCGCCGAGGAGCTGCTCAAGAAATGAGACGCGCGCCCGCCGTCCTCGCGCTGATGGCGGGCGCCGCGTTCGCCGGCGAGCCGGCGCCGCCGGCGCCGCCGTCGCAGTCCGCGCCGAGCTCGGCGCCGGCGAAGAGCGAGGACGTCGAGGCGCAACGCAAAGCTTGCGACGCGAAGCAGGGCAAGGCGTGCACCGCGCTGGCCGTGCGCTACCTCGGCGGCAACGGCGTCGCCGCCGACGAGAAGCGCGCGCTCGAGCTGTTCGACCGCGCGTGCACCGCCGGCGACGGCGCGGGCTGCTCGATGCTGGGCGCGATCTTCAACCGCGGGCGCGGCGCGATCGCGCCCGACTACGCGCGCTCGTACAAGCTGTCGAAGCGCGGCTGCGAGCTCGGCGACGACAACGGCTGCTACGACCAGGCGTGCGATCTGGTCGCCGCGCGCGGCATCGAGAAGAGCACGGCGCTCGCCGTCCCCGCGTTCGAGCGGTTGTGCAAGAAGGGCCTGGCGCAAGCCTGCGGCTCGCTCGGCATGCTCTACTACGTCGGCGACGGTGTGAAACGCGACCCGCAACGCGCCACCGAATTGCTCGACCAGGCCTGCAAAGGCGGCGACGTCCGCTCCTGCCCCCGCGACTAACCCCGCTTAAAACCGCTCAAATCGCCAATTCGAACCATTTTACCGCATCGGCAAACGAACCCTACTGAAGCGTAGCGGAACGGAGCGCGCGGGCGCATTGGGCGCGCCGGAGCGAAATCGGTAACGGGCGATTTCGCGGAGGCGCGCCCAATGCGCCCGTGCGCGTAGTGCAGCGGTGATCGAGTAAGGATTCTCAGCTCTGGTAGACGCGGCGCTCGTTGTCGACGCCGAGGAAGGCGACCGCGCCGGGCGCGAAGCCGTTCTCGCCGGCCTGCACCGGCCGCTGATCGACCTCGGAGTCGCCGTTGCGGATCGCCTCGTACTCGGCAACCGTATAGCGGCGGCGATCCTCGAGCGGCTCGGCGAGCGCCAGCTTCGCGGCGAACGCGCCGGCGCCGTCGACTACGCGCCCGGCGAAATACTCCGCGGTGCAACCCGAGCCGTAGCTGAACAGCCCGACGCGCTGCCCCTCGAGCGCGGCCGCCTCGACGTGCAGCAGCGACGCGAGCGCGAGATACAGCGAGCCGGTGTAGATGTTGCCGACCTGCCCCGGCAGCTTGAGCGACGACGCCACCTCGACCGCGTACGACGCGTCGGCCTCCGCCTCGCTCTTGCCGGCGGCCTGCATCAGGTGGCGATGCGCCTTCTTCGCCATTTTACCGTACGGTACGTGGTAGCAGCGGCGCGCGAGCTGCGTGTCGACGCCGGCCTCGCGCGCGGCGTCGACGAACGCCGAGTAGGCGCCGGCGAGCGCGTCGAGGTAGCACTGCACCGAGTGGTGGCCGTCGACCACCGCCTCCTTCGAGTACAGCGGGCGCCAGAAGTCGTTGACGTCGCGCGCGTACGAGCCGGTCACGCCGGCGTCGAGCGCGAGCAGCCGCGGATCCTCGGAGATCAGCATCGCGATCGCGCCCGCGCCCTGCGTCGGCTCGCCGGCCGACTTGAGCGCGTAGCGCGCCACGTCGGTGCACACGACCAGCGCCGCGCGCCCGCGCGCCGAGCCCGACGCGATCCAGTCGACCGCGGCGAGCAGACCGGCGGTGCCGCCGAAGCACGCGTGCTTGGCCTCGAACACGCGGCAGCGCTCCGGCAGCCCGAGCAGCCGATGCAGGTACGCCGCGACCGGCTTCGAGTGATCGACCGCGGTCTCGGTGCCGGCGACGCACAGCCCGATGCGCGACGGATCGATCTCCGCCTTCTGAAACAAGCGGCGCGCCGCGTTCGCCGCCAGCGCCACCGGATCCTCGTGCGCGCGCGCGACCGCCATGCGCTGGACGCCGAGCCCCTCGACGTATTTCGCCGGCGGAACCCCTCGCGCGTTGGCGAGATCGGCGAGGTCCACGAAACCTTCCGGTACGGCGATGGCGATGGCGTCGATGCCGATTGGGCGCATGCACGTCCTCCGATGAGTTGGTGACGCGAAGAGCAAATCGAGTGCCACGCGAAAACGCGTCGGAAGGGTGGTTTTGAGCGGTTTTAAGAGGTCGGACCGGGAGCGCTATCGCACGATGCGCGAAAACGAACCGCGCGCGTGTTTCGGGCGGGTTGCTAGTTGGGCCACTGACCGTCGACGCAGTCGATCTCGCCGTGGCCGGGGAAGTAGAACGCGAACGCGACGCACATATCGGCGGGGAACGTGAGCGGCTGCGCGCCCGAGGTGTTGTCCCACGTGCACTCGACCTTGAGGCTCTCGCCCTGCTTGATGCTCAGCGGCGCCGTCTTCGGATACGTGTTTACCGGCGGGTTGAACTCGTACTCGACCTGCCAGTCCTTCTCGTAGAGCGTCGTCGCGGTGCCGTCGATCGCGACGTGATCGGCGCGGAAGTGCGTGCCCCACTGGTGCTCGTGCCCGCCGAGGTAGAAGAAGTTCATGTCCTCCTTCAACGTGCACGAGCTGGAGGAGGTGCCGATCTTGCCGGCGGGAACGTTGAAGCTGATGTCGGCGACGGCGAACAGATCGGCCGGCACGCGCGCCGACGACGGCGTCGCGGTCTTGAGGTTGATCGCCGCCTGCCCTTGCAGCGTCGAGTTGGTGGCGTTGATCCAGTGCGTCTGGATCATGATCTGCGCGTTGGCGGGGATGCGGAAGGCGATGCCGTCGGGCAGCACGCTCAGCGACGTGGCGCCCTCGGCGCCGATGCCGGCGATGAAGCGCACGCCCAGCATGTCGTCCTCGTTGCACTCGTGCGTATCGACGGCGTGCGGCTTGTTGGCGACGTAGACGATCGAGTGGTGCCCGCCCGGCGACTGGATGCCGCGCGAAGCGATGACGTCGGTCTCGGCGGCGATCGGGACGTTGATGTAGCTGCACAGCGTGCTGTTCGCGCCCGACGGGATCGTCACCGTCGGCGACAGCACCTGGATCTCGTCGGCGGCCGGCGGATACGGCATGAAGCCCGCTGTCCCACCACCGCCGGCGCAGCCCGCCACCAAGCACGCGGTCAAGAAAAGCTTTCGCATCGCCGCCTCCTCCTTCTTGCGTCGAGCCGCTGTCCGTATAACATGTTTACCGCTTGGTAAACAAGACGCGCCCAGCTCGTAAGTCACCCCGCCGCGCCGCGAGGGCCAAGCCGGCCGCGCCGGCCTCGCGCGCGCACGACCCGACGCTCGAGGAGCGGCTCTTGCTCGAGGGGCTGCGCGCCTTCGCCGAGCAGGGCTACGCCGAGGTCTCCGTCGACGAGATCGTGCGCGCGGCCGGCGCCA
This sequence comes from Polyangia bacterium, assembly GCA_035652295.1. Lineage (GTDB taxonomy): Bacteria > Myxococcota_A > Polyangia > Palsa-1104 > Palsa-1104 > DASREC01. The sequence continues at coordinate 12,238 of DASREC010000060.1, read as the reverse complement.
CCAAGCCGATGCTCTACTACTACTACGGGTCCAAGGCCGGACTTTACCGATCGGTAGCCAAGCGCGCCTTCACCGTGATCCTGTCGGCGGGCTCGATCGCCTTCGACGCCAAGGCGCCGCCGCTCGATCGGCTGCGCGCCTACGTGCGCGACGACTTCGCGCGCATGCGCGTGAATCCGAACATCGCGCGCTTCCTCTACCGCACCGCCTACGCCGCGTCGCCCAAGGCGCCGCCGATCGATCACTGGTCGCTGTTCATGCCCAGCTTCCAGCTGGTGATCGCCATCGTCGAGGCGGCGCAGCGGCAGAAGCTGATCGCGCCCGGCCCGGCGCCCGAGATGGCGCTGCCGCTGTTCGGCTTGATGGGGATCTTCGCGCAGCTCCACCTGGCCGGGCCGCTCGGCGACATGCTGGGTGACGAGCGCGCCGATCGGCTGGTCGACCTCTACCTGCACGGCGTCGCGCGCCGGCGGGTTTGACACCTTTCGCCGGGCCGCGGTACTTACCGATCGGTAAAATGGAGGCGCTCATGCGGAACCGTCACGCCTTGCTGCTCGGTCTGGCGCTCACCGCGGCGTGCGGCGGATCCGGTCCGCCGGCCTCGATGGATCCGGCGCCGCCGGCGCACGGCTACCAGATCAAGACGCCCGACTTCACGCTGGCGTCGGGCGAAGAGAAATATCTCTGCTCCACGGTCAAGCTCGCCGAGCCGGCCGACGTCGCGGTCACCGAGTTCGCCGGCTACACCTCGGCGGTGGTGCACCACTTCGAGGTGTTCCAGGCGCTGGCGCCGGAGCAGGACGGCATCTTCGACTGCTCGCAGACGCTGATCAAGATCTCGTGGCTGCCGCTGTTCGGCGGCGGCGCGCTGGCGGGCGGGCTCAAGCTCCCCGACGGCGCCGGCTTCAAGATCCCGAAGGACGCGCAGCTCCTGGTGCAGCTCCACCTGCTCAACGCCACGCCGGCGGCGGTCACCAACCACGTGGTCGTCAACATGACCTACGCCCCCGACGCCACCGCGGTGACGCCGGCCGGCATCTTCGCGCTCGGCTCGATGAACATCAACCTACCGGCGGGCGCGAGCGGCATGCAGGTGGGCTCGAGCTGCAAGGCGCCGAAGACGATGAACGTGTTCGCGGTGCAACCGCACATGCACAAGCTCGGCACCAAGATCACGCTGCAGCACGGCGCCGACGCGTCAGCCCCGGTGGTGTACCAGCGCGATCCGTGGGTGTTCGGCGTGCAGCCGATCGATCTTTACCAGGCGGTAATCAACCCCAACGACTTCATCGCCACGCAGTGCACGTTCGACAACACCACCGCGCAGACCGTCACCTACGGCGAGAGCACCACCAACGAGATGTGCTACTTCGTGCTGTTCTACACGCCGTTCGATCACCTGGACGGCTGCATCAACTGATCGAGGTTGACGCTCGCCAGCCAGATGTCGCAGGCGTCGAGCATGCCGATGGTCCAGTTCTCGTCGGTGACGACGTCGCTCGAGTACCACGACAACAGCACGCGGTGATCGTCGAGCGTGGCCACGCCGGCGTAGGCGGTGTCGCCGGCGCTCGGCAGCTCGCCCCACTCGGTGACGTCGGGCGCGACGTTCTTGGTGAAGTCGCCGGTCAGCTCGAACAGCGACGTGCGCTTGCGATCGGGCGGATCGACGCGCAGGTGCTTGCGCGCGACCACGAACAGCCGCGACTTCCAGAAGAACGCCAGCGGCCCGTCGAAGCGCTGGCCGTCGATCTCGCTCGAGCAGTCGAACGCCGCGTACGGCGGATCGGCCCAGCAGGTGCGCGTGCGCAGCGGGCCGACGTCGCCCAGCTCCTCGGCGCTCGAGTCGGTGCCGTCGAGGCGCACCAGCGCCAGCAACCTACCGCTCGGTAAAAAGACCAGCTCGGTCTCGAGCGGCGAGTCGGCGGCGACGTTGTAGAAGTTGGGGCCGGCGGTCCAGGTCACGCCGTCCGTCGAGGAGTAGAGCGTCACGCTGAGATCGCCGTCCTGGTACGCGGCCGTGTAGTAGACGCCGCCGAACTGCTGCACGCGCCAGAAGCTCCAGCCGTGCGGGCCGATCGGCCCGAGCGAATTCCATGTCGCGCCGTCGGTGGTGGAGAACGCGACCGAGACCGAGTCGACCATCGCGTCGTGCGCCGACAGCACCGGCAGCCGCGTGATCGCGTTCATGTAGAGCGTGTCGCCCACCTGGTAGAAGTGCGGATCGCGCAGGTCGCGATCGGTCGGCGCCGGGATGAGCGCGGTCTGCGCGAACGTGCGCCCGCCGTCGGTGGAGCGGTAGACGTGCAGCGCGCTGTTGGGGCCGAGGATCTGGCTCTCGGCGGTGCGGTGCACCAGGTAGATCGCGCCGTGGTACGTGACCAGGTCGGTGTTCTCGTTGTGCTGGCAGATGCCGGTGCGGCAGTCCATGTTGGTGGCGCCGACGCCCTGCACGAACACGCGCGCGTCGGAGAGCCACGGCGGGCCCGGGCGCGAGGGCGCCGAGCAGCCGGCGGCGAGCGTGAGAATCAGCGCCAAACGCATCGATCGACGATATCATGCGCCATGCGTTTTTTGATTCTGGTGCTCTCGCTGGCCGCGTGCTCCTCGAACAAGAGCGGCTCCTCCGACGGCGGCTCGACGAACCCGCTGATCGCCGCGCGGCCCTACGACTCGTTCGCGCCGTCGACGTACGTGCCGCAGACGGCGATGCCGCTGGTGGTCTCGCTGCACGGTTACGGCGAGACCGCGTTTCTGCAAGACTCGGTCTTCGGGCTGAGCGCGTACGCCGAGACCGCCGGCTTTCTCGTCGCCATGCCGCAGGGACTCTCCGACTCCATGCACCACCCGTTCTGGAACGCCACCGACGCGTGCTGCGACCTCGACCACACCGGCGTCGACGACGTGGCGTACCTGAACGCGGTCGTCGACGACATGCAGGCGCACTACAACGTCGACCCCAAGCGCATCTTCTTCGTCGGGCACTCGAACGGCGGGTTCATGTCGCATCGCATGGCGTGCGACGCGTCGTCGCGCATCGCGGCGATCGTCAGCCTGGCGGGCGCGCAGTGGAAGGACGTCTCGAAGTGCAAGCCGTCGGCGCCGGTGGCGGTGCTGCAGGTGCACGGCGACGCGGACACCGAGGTGCCGTACGGCGGCGCGGCCGATCTGCCGTCGGCGATGGAGACCGTCGGCGACTGGGCGACGCTCGACGGCTGCGCGGGCGCGGTGGCCGATACCGGCGAGACGCTCGATCTCGACACGGCGCTGGTGGGCCCCGAGACGCACGTCGCGCGCGCGAGCTGCACGGCGGGCGCGGCGGAGCTGTGGACGATTCACGGCGGGTCGCACGTGCCGAGCTTTGCGCTGCCGGGCTGGCCGCAACATTTCTACGCCTTCCTGATGGCGCATCCGAAGCCGTGAGCCCGCGCGCCCGCGCGACTCGGCTCGCGTTCGCCTTCGCGACTCGGCTCGCGTTCACGTTCGCGTTCGCCTTCGCGCTCGCGTTCGTCGACGGGAAAGCGTTCGCGGCGCCGGACGCGGTGTATCGCGCCTACGCGGACGATCTGCGCGCGGTCAACGCCTCGCTGCCGAAGGGCACCGAGCTGCGCGTCCCCTCGCCCGACGAGCTCCAGATCGCGCCGTTCGCGCAGAAGCTCCTGCCCGGCATCGCGATCTACGTCGCCGACGGCACGTACAATGGCGGCCACGCCTTCTTCTCGACGCGCGTGCTGGTCGAGCACGGCGGGCGCGTGCTCGCCGCGCGCGACCCGTCGTCGGAGGAGGGCGGCCCGCCCGGGATCCGGCGCGCGCTCGCGTGCTCGCCGGCCTACCTGCGCGGCATCGCGCCGCTGTTCGCCGGCAAGCCGCACGGCCCGATCGACGTCGCGGCGCTGCAGAAGCGCGAGTGCCTCGACCTGACGCCGCTGTTGATCGCGGCGGTGCGCAAGGATGCAGCGGCCGAGCGCGTGGCCGAGCTGGTGGCGATCGTCGAGCTCTTGAACCAGGAGGAGCCCGCGTACGTGGTGTCGCGCGCCGAGGATCTCGACGCGCAGCTGCGCGCCATCCTCGAGGGGCGCCAGCCGCTCGGCGGCCGCGCGCAGTCGAGCGGCAAGCCGGCCGCGCTGCACCCGATCGAGATCGAGCGCGCCGCCGGCGGCAGGCTGACCGCGCGCGGGTTCGTCGTGCGCCGCCACCGCCTGTCGAGCGCGTTGGAAAGCTTCGTTTTGAAGATCGACGACAAAGGGCTGCTCATCGTCGGTGAGATGATCGCGCGCTTTGACGGCTTCATTGAATGAAACTTTGATGCTCGTTCGCGGCGCTACTGGCCCTCTTTGATCCAGCCGTAGTTCGGCTTGCGGTCGAAGGCGTGCTCGGCCTCGATGAAGCGGATGGTGCCCGACTGCGAGCGCATCACCACCGAGTGCGTGGTCGCGCCGCCGCCGAAGAAGCGCACGCCGCGCAAGAACGCGCCCGAGGTGACGCCGGTGGCGGCGAACATCACGTTCCCCGACGCCAGCTCCTCGAGGCGATAGACCTTGGCGTGATCCTTCACGCCCATCTTCTCCGCGCGCCGCATCTCGTCGTCGTTGCGGTACTTGAGCCGCCCCTGCATGTCGCCGCCGACGCAGCGGAGCGCGGCCGCCGCCAGCACGCCCTCGGGCGCGCCGCCGATGCCGAACAGGATGTCGATGCCCGTCTGCTCCTTGCACGTCGCGATCGCCGCGGCCACGTCGCCGTCGGTGATCAGGCGGATGCGCGCGCCGGCCTTGCGCACCTCCTCGATCAGCGACTGGTGGCGCGGGCGATCGAGGATGATGGCGGTGAGATCGCCGACCTTGGCGCGCTTGGCCTCGGCGAGCGCGGAGAGGTTCCACGTCGGCGATTTGGTGATGTCGATGGCGCCGCGCCCCGACGGGCCGACGGCGATCTTGTCCATGTACGTGTCGGGCGCGTTCAAGAACTTGCCGTCGTCGGCGACCGCGATCACGGCGATCGAGTCGTTGGCGCCGGTGGCGCACAGGTTGGTGCCCTCGAGCGGATCGACCGCGATGTCGACCTTGGGCGCCTTGTCGCCGTCGTGCCAGCCCGAGCCGACCTGCTCGCCGATGAACAGCATCGGCGCCTCGTCGCGCTCGCCCTCGCCGATCACCACCGTGCCGCGGATGTGCACGCCGTCGAACGCGCGGCGCATGGCGTCGACCGCCGCTTGATCGGCGCCCTTGGCGTCCCCGCGTCCCATCCACCGCGCGCACGCGAGGGCGGCCGCCTCGGTCACGCGCACCAATTCCAGCGCCAGGTTGCGATCCATCTCCATCGTCGATCTCCTCGCGAAAGTTCTAGGTCACGGGCGCAGCATCGCCAACAGGTCGTCGGGGAAGCGGCGCAGCTTGTTGTCGGCGCCGAGGCAGGCGTGCGTGGTCGAGCCTTCGCACAGCAGCACGCCGTCGACGGCGCGGCGGATCGCGTAGCGGAACTTCACGGTCGCCGCGCGCACGTCCTCGGTGGTGGTGTCGATGTTGAGCAGGTCGTCGTAGCGCGCCGGCTCCTTGTAGCGGAGGTGCGCCTCGACGACGGGCAGGCGAAAGCCCGACGCCTCGATGTCCTTGTAGGCGCGGCCGCGCGCGCGGATCCACTCGGCGCGCCCGACCTCGAAGTAGCGCAGGTAATGAACGTTGTTCACCACGCCCATCTGGTCGGTGTCGGCGTAGAGCACGCGAATCTGCGCGACGGAGGACATGCGTCGATTCTACTCTTCGCTCGCTCCAAACTACTCGAAGATCCGCAGCAGGCGCGTCGGCTCGACGACCACCGGGAGCTGGTTGATGTGCGCCAGCGCCGCCTGCACGTTCGACTCGCGCGCGCGGTGCGTGGTGACCACGACGGCGACCGGCTGGTTCTCGGCGCGCGCGCCCTCCTGCACCACTTCATTAATGGAGATGTGGTGCTCGCCGAGCAGCGAGGCGAGCTGCGCCAGCACGCCCGGCTTGTCGACCACGCAGAAGCGCAGGTAGTAGCGCGACTCCAGCTCGCCCGACGCGCGGATGCGCCGCTCGCCGATTCCGCCGCGCACCGCCCGCAGCGGCGCGCCGCCCGACGACGACGACAAGAGATTTCGCGACACCTCGATCACGTCGGAGATCACCGCCACCGCCGTCGGCATCATGCCCGCGCCGCGCCCGTAGTACATCGAGCGGCCGAGCGCGTACGACGAGACGTAGACGGCGTTGAACACGCCGTTGACCTGCGCCAGCATGAACTTGCGCGGGATCAGCGTCGGGTGCACGCGCGCCTCGACGGAGTCGCCGTGATCTTTCGCGATCACCAGCGGCTTGATGACGAAGCCGAAGCGCTCGGCGTAGCGCAGATCGATCGGCTCGATGCCGCGCAGCCCCTCGACCAGCACCTGCTCGATGCGGATGCGCGTGCCGAAGCACAGCGGCACCAGCACGCACAGCTTGTGCGCCGCGTCCCAGCCGTCGACGTCGAGCGACGGATCGGCCTCGGCGTAGCCCTTCTCTTGCGCCTCTTTGAGCACCTCGGCGAACGGGCGCCCCTCGTCGGTCATCGCGGTCAGCAAAAAGTTCGACGTGCCGTTGACGATCGCCACCAGCTCGTCGACGCGATCGGAGGCGAGCCCCTCGCGCAGCGCGCGGATGATCGGCACGCCGCCGCCGACCGACGCCTCGAAGTAGAGATCGACGCCGCGCCGCTCGGCGGCGGCGAACAGCTCGTCGCCGTGCGCGGCCAAGAGCGCCTTGTTGGCGGTGACCACGTGCTTGCCGTGCTCGATCGCGCGCAGGAGATATTGCCGCGCCGGATCCTCGCCGCCGATCAGCTCGATCACGATCTGGATCTCGGGATCGTCGAGCACGCGCAGCGGATCGGTGGTGAGCAGCCGCGGATCGACGTCGACGAGGCGCGGCTTGTCGGCCTCGCGTACGGCAATTCGCCGCAGGTCGACCGACGCGCCGCCGAGGCGGTGGCGGATGGCGTCGGCGTTGTCGGCCAGGAGCTTCACCACGCCCGCGCCGACGTTGCCGAGCCCGAGCAGCCCGACGGGGATCTTGCGCACGCTCGACATTAGAGACGGAACGTATAGCGTCAGGGCGGCCGCGATCAAGCGTCGAACGCTCGACGAGGACGGCCGATCAGGGAGCGGCGAGCGCGCGGCCGATCGCCGCGGCGGCGAGGCGGATGCGATCGACCTCCTCGACGAGCGCGAAGCGCACGAAGCCCTCGCCGCCGCGGCCGAACGCCACGCCCGGCGCGACCGCGACGCGCGCCCGCTCGAGCAGCTTCACGCAGAAGTCGACCGATCCGTCGGCGGCGAAGCGATCGGGGATCTTCGCCCACACGAACATGGTCGCCGCCGCCGGCTGCACCGGCCAGCCCGCCGCCGTGAGCCCCTCGACGAGCGCGTCGCGGCGCGCGCGGTACAGCTCGCGGATCTCGCTCACCGCCTGGTCGCCGCTCTCGAGCGCCGTCACCGCGCCGAGCTGCGCCGGTGTGAAGTGGCCGTAGTCGAGGTAGCCCTTGATTCGTCGCAGCGCGCCGACGAGCGTGCGATTGCCGACGCAAAATCCCACGCGCCAGCCCGGCATGTTGTAGCTCTTCGAGCAGGTGAAGAACTCGCACGCGCGATCGCGCGCGCCGTCGATGGCGAGCACGCTCGGCGACGGCGCCGGGCCATCGAACACCAGATCGGCGTACGCGAGATCCGAGATCAGCCACAGGTCGCGCTTCTCGGCCCAGCGCACGATCGCCTCGAGCTGCGCGCGCGTCGCCGTCGCGGTCGTCGGGTTGTGCGGGAAGTTGATGATCGCCAGCTTGGGCGGCTTGAGCGCGCGCCCGTACGCCGCCTCCAGCTCGGCGAGCGGATCGAGCCCCGGCCCGGTCGCGACCGGGATCGGCACACCGCCGGCGAACAGCACGCCGAAGTGATGGATCGGGTAGCATGGGTCGGGCACCAGCACGACGTCGCCCGGCCCGATGGTCGCCAGCAGCAGGTGGCCGAGCCCCTCCTTCGAGCCGATGGTGGCGATCGCCTCGGTCTCGGGATCGAGCTCGACCTGGTACCGCCGGCGGTACCACGCGCAGATCGCCTGCCGCAGCGCGGGCACGCCGGGCGACGGCGCGTAGCGATGGTGCTCGGGAATCGGCGCCTCGGCGAGCAGCCGCGCGACCACCTCGCTCGGCGAGCCGTGATCGGGATTGCCGAGACCGAAGTCGAACACGTCCTGGCCGGCGAGGCGCAGCCGGGTCTTCAGATCGTCGACCTGGCCGAGCACGTACGGCGGCAAGTCGGCGAGCCGCGGAAAATGGGAGTCGGGCATCGTCACCTCGTCAGCGCGTCGGCGGCGGCGCGCGTCGCTGGCATCTACTCATCGGCGCGCAGCGGAATGCCGCAGCCGGGGCAGCGCGCCGCGGTCGACGGCGTGCCGCAGCCGGGACAGCGGATCGGCTCGCGCTCCTCCTCGCGCGGGCGCGCCGAGCGCTTGCCGCGCAGCGTGCTCACCAGCGCCGCGGGAATCGCCGGCCTGGTCGGCGCGGCGGGCGACGCCGCACCGGGCGACGCCGCACCGGGCGACGCCGACGGATCTTTTTCCGCGCGCGCCACTTTCGCCGCCGGCGAGTCGCCCATCGGCTCGCCGCAGTCGAGGCACAAATCGGCCCCCTCCTCCACCTCCGCATTGCACGACGGACAGCGCACTCACCCCTCCCCGAGGCTGACCTCGTCGAGCGCTTCCAGCCGCTCGCGCACGTAGCGATCCGACACCACCACCGTCTCTCCGCGCCGCTCGGGCGCCTCGAACATCACGTCGGCGCACACCTCCTCGAGGATGGCGCGCAGCCCGCGCGCGCCGATGCGCCGCGACGTCGCGTATCGCACCACGCGCCGCAGCGCCTCGTCCTCGAAGTCGAGCTTCACGTCGTCGAGCTGAAGCAGCGCCGTGTACTCGCGCACCAGCGAATCGGGCGGGCCGGTGAGCACCTCGAGCAGCTGCTCCTCGTCGAGCGCGTCCAGCTCCACCACCACCGGCAGCCGCCCGAGCAGCTCGGCCAGCATGCCGTACTCGATCAGCTCTTTTTGCCCGATGCGCCGGCGACGCGTTTTACGCGCGCCGTTCGCCGATTCGTCGAACCCGATCTTTTTGTCGTCGGCGCGCGCCGGCAGATCGGAGAACGTGCCGGCGGCGATGAACAGGATGTCCGAGGTGTCGACCTGCACGAAGTCGTGCTTGTTCCAGTGCTGCGTCACGTTGAGCGGCACGAAGATCTCGCGCCCCTCGAGCAGCTTGAGCATCGCCTGCTGCACGCCCTCGCCGCCGATGTCGCGCGAGCCGGCGCCGTTGCGCGCGCCCTGCGAGCGCCGCGCGATCTTGTCGATCTCGTCGAGGAACACGATCCCGCGCTGCGTGTCCTCGAGCGAATGATTGGCCTTGAACAGGAGCTCGGCGATCATCACCTCGACGTCTTTGCCGTAGTAGCCGGCCTCGGTGTACTCGGTGGCGTCGACGACGGTGAACGGCACCTGGAGGCAGTCGGCGAGGTTGCGCGCGAGGTGCGTCTTGCCGCAGCCGGTCGGGCCGATCAGCAGCAGGTTGGATTTGCGGATCAGCTTCTTGCCGCGGCCCTTCGGCTGGGCGCAGCGCTTTTGATGATTGTAGGCGGCGATGGCGACCGCTCGCTTGGCGCGCGTCTGGCCGATCACGTAGCTGTCGAGCCAGGCGAAGATCTCGCGCGGCGTGCGCGCCGGGCGATCGCTCGGGACCAGGCTGTGCGAGGCGCGTTTCACGGGGCCGTAGTTTAGCACCAGAACAGCCGGGTCCGCTTTCGCGTCCCGGCTGAAGCGCTTAAGATGCATGCATGCATTTGCGCGCGTGGATCGTGTCGAGCTTGCTCGCGGCCGGCTGCGGGCACATCGCGCCGGCGACCGTCGAGGGCGTGCCGCAGCCGTGGCCGGCGCCCGACGCGCCGGTGTCGCGCAAAGCCGAGCCGCCGCCGCCGCCCGTCGAGCCGGAGGGCAAGCCGGTGGTGCCGCCGCTCAAGCGCGAGTCGCCGGTTCCGCCGGCGCCGAACCAGCCGCAGTCGCCGGCCGGGTAGCTTTGGCGCGCCGCCACATCCTACGCGTCGATTCGCTGGCGTCGATCTTCGGGCGCCTCGAGGAGTTGGTGCTCGCCGGCTCGGGCGAGGACGAGTTCGAGGAGATCTTCAAGCTGCTGATCGCCAAGCTGTGGGACGAGCGGCACGGCGGGCGCGCGTTCGACGGCGGCGGCGCGCGCGCGGCGATCCTCGATCGGCTGCTCGCGGACGCGCGGCGCGAGTGGCCGGAGATCCTCGACGGCGACGCGCGCTTTCTCCTCGGGCGCGAGCACCTCGAGCGCTGCGCGGAGGCGCTCGCCGGCGTGAGCCTGGGCGCGGGCGGCGGCGAGGCGCTCGACGCCGCGTTCGAGTTCCTGACCGCGCGCGCGGCCAAGGGCAAGAAGGGGCAGTTCTTCACGCCGCGCCACGTGGTCGAGCTGTGCGTGCGCATGATCGCGCCCGCGCGCGGCGAGACGGTGTGCGATCCGGCGTGCGGCTCGGGCGCGTTCCTGCAGCACGCCGCGCGGCGGGCGCGCGTGGAGACGTGGGGCTTCGACTTCGATCCGCGCGCGGCGCGCATCGCGCGGGCGATGCAGGTGGTGACGCCGGGCGGCGGCGGGCGCATCGTGCGGCTCAACAGCCTCGAGCGCCCGTCGATTGAAAGCCACTTTGACGGAAACTTTGACGTGATCTTGACCAACCCGCCGTTCGCCGGCGAGCTGCGCGAGCGGGCGATCCTCGACGGGTATCGCTTCGGCCGCGGCCGCGCGCGCGTGGAGCGCGACGTGCTCTTCATCGAGCGTTGTGTCGAGTTATTACGGCCGGGCGGAAGGCTGGCGATCGTGCTGCCGCACAACAAGTTCGCCGGCGCGCAGCACGCCGAGCTGCGCCGCTGGCTGATCGATCGGCTGCGCGTCACCGCGGTGGTCGGGCTCGGGCGCAACACCTTCATGCCGCACACCAGTCAGAAGGCGAGCGTGCTGTTCGGCGTCAAGCGCGAGCGGGTGCGCGACGGCGGGTCGGGCGGCGCCGAGCGGATCTTCTTCGCGGTCAGCGAGCGCGACGGCAAAACGCCGCAGGGCGAGCCGCGCTTGCGGCCGGGCGCGGGCGGCGCGGCGGGCGCCGCGTGGCAGCGCGTCGATCACGACCTCGACGAGATCGAGGCCGCCTACGCGCGCCACCGCGAGGCCGGCTGATGGCGGTGTTCAGCGTGGTGGCGCTCGACGAGCTGGCGGCGGGCGACGTGCTCGCGCCCGAGCGCTACCATCCCGGGCGGCGCGCGCGCGGCGGCGGCGAGGCGGTGGCGCTCGGCGCGCTGTGCACCGTCGAGAGCGAGCTGGTCGCGCCCGGGCCGGGCGAGGCGCGGCTCACGGTGCTCGACACCGGCGACGTGAGCGAGGGCTTCGTGCGCGGCGCGGCCCGCTCGTGCGCGCGCGCGGAGCTGGGCTCGACCAAGAAGCGCGCGCGGCCGGGCGACGTGCTGGTGTCGCGGCTGCGGCCGTACCTGCGGCAGATCGCGCTGGTCGACGAGGCGCCGGCGCCGCTCTGCTGCTCGACGGAGTTCTTCGTGCTGCGCGCGCGCGGGGCGGAGTCGATCGCGTTCCTGGTGCCGTACCTGCTGTCGGCGGAGCCGCAGGCGATCCTGCAGGCGTCGGTCGAGGGCGGGCACCACCCGCGCTTTCGCCGCGAGGCGCTCGAGGAGCTGCCGGTGCCGCGGCGGCTGGTGCGCCGGCGGCGGTCGCTGTCGCGCGCCGTCGAGGCGGCGCTCGCCGAGCGGCGCGCCGGCGAGCGGGCCCTGGCGCGGCTGATCCGCGACGCCGGGCGCTGACGCGAGCGGCGGACGGCTGACGGATGGGCGGTTGACGGTACCTTGGTACGTTGGTACATTGGTACCATGGTACGCAACGACGAATCGCGGTTGGTGGTCGAGCGGGTGCAGACCGGCGTGCGGCTGGAGAAGCGGCTGCTCAAGGTGCTCAAGGCGTTCGCCGAGCTGCACGACCTGTCGCTCGGCGATCTGCTGGAGGGCATCGTGCTGCACGCGTTCGACGGCAAGACGCCGTTCGGCAAGCCGTCGCTGGCGCAGATCCAGGAGCTGAAGCGCATCTACGGGCTGGAGCTCGACGCCGCCGCCAGCCACCGCATGACCGAG
>DASREC010000059.1:0-8756 GCA_035652295.1 Polyangia bacterium | reverse complement strand
TCGTGCAGTCGCTGAAGAAGGCGGGGACCAACAATCCGATCTTCATGCTCGACGAGATCGACAAGCTCGGGCACGACTTTCGGGGCGACCCGGCCTCGGCGCTGCTCGAGGTCCTCGATCCGGAGCAGAACAACTCGTTCTCGGATCATTATCTGGAGGTCGCGTTCGACCTCTCGCACGTGATGTTCCTGGCGACGGCCAACGTGATCGACCCGGTGCCGGCGGCGCTCAAGGATCGTCTCGAGATCCTCGAGCTGCCGGGCTACACGCGCGACGAGAAGCGCAACATCGCGCGGCAGTTCCTGGTGCCGAAGCAGCTCGAGGAGCACGGGCTGTCGAAGGACCACATCGAGATCACCGACGAGGCGGTGGCCGAGGTGATCGACTCGTACACGCGTGAAGCCGGCGTGCGAAATCTCGAGCGCGAAGTCGGCTCGGTGTGCCGCGGCGTGGCGGTCAAGGTCGCCGAGGGCAACACCAGCAAGTTCGTGATCGAGGCCAAGAACGTGCCCGACTACCTCGGGCCGCAGAAGTTCATGTCCGAGGTGGCCGAGCGCACCGCCGAGCCGGGCGTGGCGACGGGGCTGGCGTGGACGCCGGTGGGCGGCGACATTCTGTTCATCGAAGCGACGCGCATGCCGGGGAAGGGATCGCTGGTCCTCACCGGGCAGCTCGGCGACGTGATGAAGGAGTCGGCGCAGGCGGCGCTGTCGTTCGTGCGCGCGAAGGCGAAGTGGCTCGGCATCGAGGAGAACTTCCTCGACAAGACCGACATCCACGTGCACATCCCGGCGGGCGCGATCCCGAAGGACGGCCCGTCGGCGGGCGTGACCATGTTCACCGCGCTGGCGTCGATGCTGACCGGAAAATCGGTGCGCAACGACGTGGCGATGACCGGTGAGATCACGCTGCGCGGAAACGTGCTGCCCGTCGGTGGCATCAAGGAGAAGATCCTGGCGGCGCACCGCGCCGGCATCAAGCGCATCATCATGCCCGAGCGCAATCAGAAGGACATGATCGACGTGCCGGAGCAGGCGCAGAAGGAGATGGAGTTCTTCTTCGTCAAGAAGATCGACGAGCTCCTGCCGCTGGCGCTGACCGAGCTGCCGGAGAAGTTCGGCAAGCCGCAGGCGCCCACGCCGGTGATCGTCACGCCGCCGACCACGACTCCGCCTCCGACGACCTCCGCGTAAGCACCGCTGCTACTGAATCGCCGGCACCACCGCCTGGGTCCACTGGGCGATGTGGTTCGACGTCGACAAATCCTGGAACGGCAGCGCGAACGCCGCGAAGCTCGGATCCGATCCTTGCGCCACGCGATCGGGATCGATCGCGACCATCCACAGCCACATCCCCGACGGTGAGCCGCGCAGGCCGTAGCTGCGCGACGACGAGAAGGTGAGCCACTCGACGCGCGTGGTGCCGGCCTCGCCGTGCGAGCGCGTGAACACGAACGGGCTCCACTTGGGGAACGAGTTGGTGAGCGCGGTGCCGCCGTCGCTGACGCCGGGCGAGTTGGCGTGCATGAGCGCGATCGGCTGCGCGCCGGCCTGCGCCTCGACGGCGAACAGCGTGGCGGTAGGATCGGTGTCGGCGTCGCAGTCGTCGCCGCGATCGCCCGACGAGCACGTCGACTCGTCGAACACCAGGAACGAGCCGTCGGGCGAGAACGCCGGGTAGTAGCGGTTCTTGCCCGACTGCGCCGGCACGATCTCGATCGGCTGCGACCAGCCCGCGTCGACGGCGTGCACCACCTCGATCGCGCCCATCGACATGCGCTGCAGCGTATTGGGCCAGCCGACCTTGACGTAGGCGATGCTCTTGCCGTCGGCCGACCAGTCGGGGTGGTCGGCGGGATTGGCCTGCGTGCCGGTGCCGCCGATCGAGCCGAGCAGCACGCCGCTCGAGCCGTCGAACAGCCGCAGGTTGAAGTCGGTGGCGCCCGCGTCGCCGTACACGCCGACGAAGCGCGCGCCCGACGGCTCCCACGACTCGAACGTCGACTTCGGCGTCGAGTCGAACGGCACCATCGGCTTGGCGGTCGCCACGTCGAGCAGCAGCACCGCGCCCGAGTCCTGCCCGCCCGCCTCGGCGACCAGCTTGTGCCCGTCGGGCGAGAGCGCGTGACAGCCGACGCACTGCCCGCCCGCCGCCTCCGGCCCGACGAACTTCTCCGCCTGCGTCTTGGTGCCGGCGAAGTCGAAGCGCATGATCGCGGTCGCGCCCGACGTGGTCCAATAATAGAGGCCGCCTTGAATGTCGTCCTCGGAGATCGCCACCTTCACCGCGTTCGCCGACGACGCGACCGCGCTGCCGGCGTCGTCGGTGGCGCGCAGCGAGACGGCGACCGGCGCGCCGCCGCGGTTCGACTCGGCGATCCACGACCACACCTGCGCGGTCGGCGTGTAGATGCAGCCGCCGTTCATCGGCGCCGCGCAGCGCGCGTAGACTTTCACGTCGGTGAACGGGGTCTCGAACGCCAGCTCGAACAGCGTGTTGCCGGCGCCGGGGAGAAAGTGGATCTCGAGCTGGCCGAGATTCGGCGGCACGACCACGCCGTCGTTGGGATAGACCAGCGACGGCGCGCGCGCCGGATCGGTCGACGCGGCGCCGGCGAACTTCGTCTCCGGATTGGCCGGCAGCGAAGACGCCGGATCGCTCGCCCGCTCGACGAGCAGGATGGTCAGGTTGCCGAGCCCGACCACGTCGCCCGCGGTCGCCAGCACGGTGGTCGCGCCGCCGCGCGCGGTGAACGACGTGAAGGTCGCCGCCTGAAACCCGCCGAGCGATCCGTCGGCCACGTTGAACGTCACGCGCGCCGTCACGTCCTCGGTGTGACCGTCGGTGAACGTGCCGGTCGCCTTATACGTCCCCTGCACCGGCGTGGTGCCGTTGATCGTCAGCGTCTGCGTCGCCGGCTCGACCGCGATCGACTTCAGCCCGGCGATCGAGGGCATCTTGCCCGGCGGCGGATTCTGCGGATTGCGCGTACTACAAGCGGAGCACGTGACGAGAGCGAGAGCGAGCGTTCGCAGGTGCATATGGGGATCTCTGGTTCGCCGACGGGACGTGCAAGTGCTTGACGGTATCCATCTAGATGATTAGCTTCGCCGGTGTCGCCTTTGGAGGCCTGACGAAAATGGGAAAGATCATCGGAATCGACCTCGGCACCACCAACTCCGTGGTCGCGATCATGGAAGGCAAGGAGCCCAAGGTCATCACCAACGAAGAGGGCGGGCGGCTCACCCCGTCGGTGGTGGCGTTCGACGACAAGGGCGAGGTGCTGGTCGGTCAAATCGCGCGGCGCCAGGCGATCACCAACCCCGAGAACACCGTCTACTCGGTCAAGCGCTTCATGGGACGCAAGTTCGATGAGGTGCAGGACGAGACCAAGCGCGTCCCGTACAAAGTGGTGAAGGCGCCGAACGGCGACGCGGCGATCGAGATCCGCGGCAAGCGCTATTCGCCGCAGGAGATCTCGGCGCGCATCCTGATGAAGCTCAAGCGCGCGGCCGAGGAGTTTCTCGGCGAGAAGATCGTCGAGGCGGTGATCACCGTGCCGGCGTACTTCAACGACGCCCAGCGGCAGGCGACCAAGGACGCGGGGCGCATCGCGGGGCTCGACGTCAAGCGCATCGTCAACGAGCCGACCGCGGCCGCGCTCGCCTACGGCCTCGACAAGGGCAACGATCATTTGATCGCGGTCTACGACTTCGGCGGCGGCACGTTCGACATCTCGGTGCTCGAGGTCGGCGAGAAGGTCGTCGAGGTGGTCTCGACCAACGGCGACACGCACCTCGGCGGCGACGATCTCGACGACCTGGTCATGCACTGGCTGATCGGCGAGTTCAAAAAAGATCAGGGCATCGACGTCTCGAAAGACAAGATGGTGCTGCAGCGCCTCAAGGAAGCGGCGGAGAAGGCCAAGATCGAGCTCTCGACGGTGGCGGAGACGGAGATCAACTTGCCGTTCCTCACCGCCGACGCGTCGGGGCCGAAGCACCTTCAGATCAAGCTCAGCCGCTCGAAGCTCGAGCAGATGGTCGGCACGCTGGTCGATCGCGCCAAGGAGCCGGTGAAGAAGGCGCTCGCGGACGCGCAGAAGCAGCCGAGCGACATGGGCGAGGTGGTGCTCGTCGGCGGGCAGACGCGGATGCCGCTGATCCAGAAGCAGGTGAAGGACCTGTTCGGCAAGGAGCCGCACAAGGGCGTCAATCCCGACGAGGTCGTGGCGCTCGGCGCCGCGGTGCAGGCGGGCGTGCTCTCGGGCGACGTCAAAGACATCCTCTTGCTCGACGTCACGCCGCTCACGCTCGGCATCGAGACGCTCGGCGGCGTGATGACGCCGATGATCCCGCGCAACACGACGATCCCGACCAAGAAGACCGAGACGTTCTCGACGGCGTCGGATGGCCAGACGTCGGTCGAAGTGGTGGTGACGCAGGGCGAGCGGCCGATGGCGCGCGACAACCGGCTGCTCGGACGCTTTCACCTCGACGGCATTCCGCCGGCGCCGCGCGGCATCCCGCAGATCGAGGTGACGTTCGACATCGACGCCAACGGCATCGTCAACGTGCACGCGAAGGACAAGGGCACCAACAAGGAGCAGAAGATCACCATCACCGCGTCGTCGGGATTGTCGGAGGCCGACATCCAGAAGATGGTGAAGGACGCCGAGGCGAACGAGGCCGAGGACAAGAAACGCAAAGAGGGCGTCGAGGCGCGCAATCAGCTCGACTCGCTGGTCTTCCAGATGGAGAAGATGCTGTCGGAGAACCGCGACAAGATCGACGAGGCGGCGCGCGCCGACGTGGAGCGCGGCATCACCGAGGCGAAGAAGGTGCTCGAGGCCAACAAGGACGCGAAGGACGCGGCGACGTTCAAGACCGCGTTCGACGATCTGCAGAAGGCCTCGTACAAGATGGCCGAGCAGATGTACAAGCAGGCCGGCGCGGGATCGGCGACGGGCGGCGCGACGGACGGCGGCTCGTCGGCGCCGGGCGCGACGCCCGAGCAGACGACGCAGGAGCAGAAGGACGTGATCGACGCCGAGTTCGAAGAGCACCACTAGCCGGCGAGGCAATTTCTCGACGACGGCCCGGGCGGAGACGCTCGGGCCGTTTTATTTTCGCCGCGCCGCTTCGGTGAGCGCGGCCAATTCGCCGTCGCTGACGGCGAGCGCGCGCGCGACGCGGGCGATGAGCGCGATCTCCGCCGGCGCGTAGTCGAGATCGGAGAGCGCCATCTGCAAGCACAGGCGCACCACCTCGCGCCGCTTCTCCGGATCCACCACCGCGCGCACCAGCGCCGCCTCGTCGAGCGGCACCGCGATCCAATGATGCGCGCCCACGCCGTGCGCCACCGCGAACCCGTCGAGGAACGACTCCTCGCGCGCCTTGATCGCCCCGTCCGCCGCCGCCACCGCCGCGAGCACGCGCGCCACCGCCTCCGCCTCGCCGTGATCGAACGTGACCGCCATTCGCGGCAGCTTATCACGCGTGAAGGTTTGCTGCCGTCGGTGGCGGCCGGCATACTAGCGTCGTGCGAGCCTCCGCGTTGGCCTTGCTGGCGATCGCCTGCGCCGGTTGCGCCGCGCCCGGCCTGCTCACCGACGGCACCAGCGTCAGCGTCGGCAGCTTCGCACACGGCTGCTTGCGCCACGGCGCGCGCCTGCCGGCGAAGGGCGAGGGCTACGTCATTCCGCCGCTGTGGTCGGTGCGCAACAGCAACTACGCCACCGACGAGCTGGTCGAGGCGCTGGCGCACGTCGCGCGCCGCGTGCGCCGCGAATATCCCGGCTCGCAGCTCGGCATCGGCGATCTCTCGCAGCGCGGCGGCGGCGACAGCGTGCTGCACCGCTCGCACGAGAACGGCCGCGACGCCGACCTCATCTACTACGCCGTCGACGAGGCCGGCAAACCGGTGGCGCCCGCCGACTCGATGCCGCGCTACCCGTTCGGCGATCTGCGCGCGCGCCAGCCCGGCCCGCAGGAGCACGGCGTGGTCTACGGCGCGTTCTCGCCGCGCGTGTTCGACGTGCGGCGCAACTGGGCGCTGGTGCGCGCGCTGCTCGAGGAGCCGCGCATCGAGATCCAGTACCTGTTCATCCACGAGCCGCTCAAGCAGCGGCTGCTCGAGTACGCGCGCGATCAAGACGAGGATCCGGCGCTGCTCGAGCGCGCCGACGCGCTCTTGCACCAGCCGGGCGACTCGCTGCCGCACGACGATCACCTGCACGTGCGGATCTTCTGCTCGCAGGACGATCGCGCCTACGGCTGCTCCGATCGCGGGCCGATCCGCTGGTGGAAGAAGCGCTACAAGTACATGCCGCCGGTGGCCGCGCGCGGCAGCGTCGACGATCTCGCCGGCGCGCTGGCGCAGCTCGTCGGCGCGCGCACCTGGCCGCTGCGCGGATTTTTGCCGTAGCCGGAAGATCCGCGCGGCGCTCACGTAAGTTTGATCGGAGTATCATGCTCGACGGGAGGCTCTCGATGCGCGTCGTGCTCGTCTCGCTCATGTGCTGGTCGTCGCTCGCGTGGGCGGCCCGCGAGAAGGGCGCGCCGACGGGAAAGCGCGCCGCCGAGGAGCAGGCCGCGCGCGGCGACGCGTGGACCATCGCCGGCCGCTGCGACGAGGCGGTGAAGGCGTATCAGCGCGCGCTCGAGCTGGACGCGAAGAACGCGCTGGTGAAGGTCCGCCTGGCGCACTGCCAGAGCAAGGTGGCGGGCGGCGCGGAGGCGGCGCGCAAGACGCTCGAGGAGGTGGCCGCGCTGCCGCCGCCGGCGGGCACGGCGGCGCTCGAGGAGCTGGGCGATCTCGCGGTCGCGGCCGGCGACTTCAAGACGGCGGTGAGCGCGTACGATCGCCTGGTGGCGAAATCGCCGTCGAGCATCGAGGCGAAGGTGGCGCTGCTCGACGCGCTCAAGGGGCTGGCCGACGCGGGTGACGCGGCCGCGCGCACGCGCGCGCTCGAGCTGGCGGGCAAGCTCAAGAGCGACGCGCGCGCCGATCAAGCGGCGCAGCGCCACGCCGAGGAGACCGAGGGGCTGCTCAAGTACGGCGACGCGGGCAAGGATCTGCTCGACGGGCGCGCGCGGCTGGCGATGGGCGACGCCAAGGGCGCGGCCGCGGCGCTCGAGCGCGTGGTCGCCGCGCACGCCGATCTCGAGGAGGCCGAGTACCTGCTCGGCCTCGCCTACGCCGCGCCCGGCGTCGGGCGCAAAGAGGACGCGCGCAAGGCGTGGCGCAAGGCGCCGCATCAAAAAGAGGCGCAGCTCGCGCTCGGCGTCGACGCGTACGAAGGCGGCGATCTCGACGAAGCGGAGAAGCGCCTCGCCGGCGCGGCCGCGCTCGACGAGAATTATCAAGCGGCGCACTACCAGCTCGGCCTGGTCTACCGCGAGCGCGGCGCGATCGATCTCGCCAAGAAGTCGTGGCAGAAGGCGGTCGCCATCGATTCGAAGAGCGAGCTCGGCAAGTGGGCCGCGACCAAGCTGCAGCTCGCCACCGGCAACATCAACGCGCTCGCCGAGGGGCAGGTGATCGATCCGTCGTCGGAGATCGGCATCGGCCAGGCGATCGCGAAGCAGGTCGAGGACAAGTTCGGGCGCATCGACGATCCCAAGCTGGAGGATCGGCTCAACGGGATCCTGCGCAAGCTGGCGTCGGTGAGCGATCGGCCCGAGCGCGAGATGCGCTACCGCGTGGTGCTGGTCGACGTGCCGATGATCAACGCGCTGACGCTGCCGGGCGGCACGGTGCTGGTGTTTCGCGGACTGGTCGATCTGGTGCGCGACAAGATGGGCGACACCGACGACGCGTGGGCGTCGGTGCTCGGCCACGAGTGCGCGCACGCGGCGCTGCGCCACGGCATGGGGATGATTCAAGTCGCGTCGTCGCTGTCGCCGAAGGCGTTCGAGGGCGGCGCGGGCGATCTCGCCGGGCTGCTCAACACCGTCTCGCGCGCGCACGAGTTCGAGGCCGATCAGTTCGGCGCGCTCTACGCGTACCGCGCCGGCTACAACCCCGCCGAGTCGCTGACGCTGCACGCGACCATGCTCGCGGCGATGGGCGAGATCCCGCGCGGCATGACGCACCCGACGCACGCCGAGCGCATCGCGCGCGTGCGCGACTACCTGCTCGACCTGCGCGCCAAGACGCACGGCTTCGATCTCGCCGTCAAGGCGCTCGCCGGCGGCGACTACGATTCGGCCATCGGCCACTTCGAGGTTTTTCTAGGCGTGTTCCCCGACTCGACGGGCGCGCGCTCGAACCTGGGCGTGGCGCTGCACCGCAAGGCGCTCACCGCGCTCGAGCCGTCGACGCGCTTTCGCCGCGTCACCGACGTCGATCCGAATTCGCGCGCGCGCAAGATCGAGCTGCGCTCCGCCGACGTGAACGTGGGCGGGCTCAAGGCGGCGCCGAAGATCGACGAGCGGCTCCTGCGCGAGGCGGTGGGCGAGTACGAAGCGGCGCTGTCGATCGATCCGTCGTACACCAAGGCGCAGGTGAACCTGGGCGCGGCGCTCGACGATCTGAAGGATCGCAAGGGCGCGCGCGCGGCGCTGGAGAAGGCGGTGCGCATGGCGCCGCAGTCGAAGGAGGCGTGGAACAACCTCGGCGCGGTGGCGGCGGAGACCGGCGACACCGATCGCGCGCTCACTGCGTTCAAGAAGGCGCTCGAGCTCGACGGCGGTTACGCCGAGGCGTGGTTCAACCTGGCGATGACCTACGAGCAGGCGGCGAAAGAGAAGGAC